>NZ_JADEVZ010000010.1 GCF_015207875.1 Dolichospermum sp. LEGE 00240 | reverse complement strand
CGAGGAAGGCACAGGGGAATAATAATATTCCTGACCAACCTACGAATACGAAGCGATCGCGCTTTAGCCAGTCGTCTAATACGTCAAACCACCCTCTACTGGGGGCGCGTCCAACTGCGATGGTCATTTACTAAAATCCTCGTTTTTACTAAAATTGCCACGTTTTTTCAGCAGTGTTTCAGCGAGTTTACTGATTTATATCATCTGCCGTGAGGAATTCAACGTTTTCTTTCAATCCTAGCAGCTTTACAGACGCTAGGATTGTGAGAACTGATTGCTTGACAAAGTGATCATTTCTCATAAATTATGACATGATCGGCTACCGTTAACCAGCAATCTAGGTTTTGGTAACGTAATGATTCTTAACTTATCACATTAGTCAGAATTTGGGCTGGATATAGAACAGGAAGTTAAATATTTTCTATCAATATCAGAATTTTAACAATTTGACACAGATTTTCTCATAAATCTTCGTAGGGGCGCAGGGCCTGCGCCCTAAATTCTCTCCATGGCCTGCGCCCTAGAATCCTTGAAGTTGAGGATAAAATTCATTGTCATCTCTTCGATAACTTGCAATCCAGACTGCTTCAGTGGCAGACTTGAGAAAGATAGTCCAAGGTAGTTTAATGACCGTATCAACAACAATTAATAAAAGCGAGAACCTCCTCTCTCAAAAGGTTCTTGGTTCACGTCGGTTTAGTAACTACTGGTGGGCAAGTATTGTGACTATGGGAGCCAGTGGTTTTTTCTTAGCTAGTGTTTCTAGTTATCTCAAAGTTAATTTACTCATAGTTACTGATGCAACACAACTCATATTTGTCCCTCAAGGATTAGTGATGGGACTCTATGGTGCTGCTGGCTTGCTATTAGCTACATATCTGTGGCTTGTAGTTTTATGGGATTTAGGTGGTGGTTATAATGAGTTCAATCGGGAAACTGGGACATTAAAAATCTTTCGCTGGGGGTTTCCAGGGAAAAATCGTCAAATCCAAATTGACGGCAGGATTTCAGATGTACAATCTGTCAAGATTGTGATTAAGGAAGGTCTGAATCCTCAACGCGCTTTATATCTTCGGGTTAAGGGTAGACGGGATATTCCCCTGACACGAGTAGGTCAACCCTTATCTTTGGCAGATTTAGAAACCCAAGGTGCGGAATTAGCTCGTTTTTTAGGAGTATCTTTAGAAGGACTCTAGGAGTTTTGGATTTTGGATTGGTGAACAATAAGAATCAGATCCCCGGATTCTTAGAGAATTCGGGGATCTGAGGTCAAGTTATTTTCACAATTTAAAATCCAAACTTCAGGAATGGGCAAGAACAAATTAAGATATTTTGATTAATGCAGTTACTAACAATGCGGTTTAAATTTCCACAATTTTTTGTAGTTCTATTGATGATTGGCGCTTTAACTTTGGGAGGATGTGCGGGTAATACAACATCGTCTAGTGCATCCCCAACTGCAACAGCTACCTTAGACACGACTACTAGTGCAAAAACAGTATCAGAAACTATTAGCGAGAGTGTTCCTGGAATCAAAGGGTTGCCACGTCTTGAAGGTAAGGCTACGGTGGTGATGACGGTGAAGCGTGGAGAAGTAGTTAATCCCACAGAAATTGAGATGGAAATAGATGGGACAAATGCACCAATTACTGGCGGTAATTTTGTGGATTTGGTCCAAAAAGGTGTTTATGACGGTTTAGTATTCCATCGTGTTGTGCGCGAACCTCAGCCTTTTGTAGTTCAAGGTGGAGATCCACAAGGTAAAGACCCCAAATTTCCCGAAAGTAGATTGGGAACCGGTGGTTATATTGATCCTCAAACTAAGACTGAGCGACGGATACCCTTAGAAATTAAACCAAAAGGCGCAAAAGATCCTATTTACAGTCAGACTATTACTGAGAAGCCTGTGTTACAGCACAAGCAAGGAGCGATCGCTATGGCTAGATCACAATCCCCGGATTCTGCTTCTTCTCAATTTTACTTTGCTTTAGCAGATTTATCGTTCTTGGATGGTAACTATGCCGTGTTTGGTAATGTTACCAAAGGTTTTGAGGTAGTTAACAAAATCCAGCAAGGCGATCGCATTGAGTCTGCTAAAGTCACGAAAGGTGCAGAAAATCTGAAAATTCCTCAGTAGTTAGTTGTCAGTTGTTGATTTGTGATTTTATAAGTATTCTGACTTCTGACTTCTGACTCCTGAGAAAGGGCGCAGGCCCTGCGCCCCTACCTCCTGACTCCTCAGTTATTATATAAAATCTAAAATTGGTTAAAGTTGTTGTGACTGGGATTGGTCTAGTTTCTGCTTTAGGTGAAAGCTTAGAAGATAGTTGGCAAAATCTATTATTAGGAAAAACGGGAATTAAATTACATCAAATATTTCCAGAATTGGGAATAGTTCCCCTGGGATTAATTGCTGAAAAACCCTCTTTATTAAATACACTCGCGGAAATAGTTGTTAATTCAGCCCTACAAGATGCCGAATTGGTAGCACCTTTGTTTGATTGTGCTGTAGTCATCGGTTCTAGTCGGAGTTATCAAGCATCTTGGGAGATAATGGCACGACAGATGGATCAGCAAGAGGCAGAATCAAACTTAGACAATTGGTTAGATACTCTACCACAAATGAATGGAATTGCTGTAGCCCGGAAAATAGGCTCAACAGCAGCGGTTTTAGCACCAATGGCTGCTTGTGCAACGGGAATTTGGGCGATCGCTCAGGCTACAATGTTAATTAAAACCGGGCAATACCAACGAGTAATTACAGGGGCAATAGAAGCACCCATAACCCCCCTAACAATTGCCGGATTTAGGCAAATGGGGGCTTTAGCCAAAACAGGTGCTTATCCCTTTGACTTACAGCGAGAAGGCTTGGTACTAGGTGAAGGTGGTGCTATTTTGATTCTTGAATCTGCGGAGTTAGCAGCCCAACGACAAGCTAAAATTTATGGAGAAATATTAGGTTTTGGCTTGACAGCAGACGCATATCATGGAAACTCACCAGAACCATTAGGTAAAAGTGCCATCATAGCCATTAAGCAATGTTTAGAACGTAGTCATATTTCACCCACAGACATAGACTATATTCACACTCATGGTACAGCCACCCAGTTAAATGACCGGATAGAAAGTAAAATTATTCAACACTTATTTTCACCAAAATTAGCGATTAGTTCCACCAAGGGTAGCACAGGGCATACATTAGGAGCATCAGGAGCTTTAGGTGTAGCCTTTTCACTCATGGCATTGCAACAGCAAATTTTACCCCCCTCTGTAGGACTTCGGCAATCAGAATTTAATTTAAACTTCATCACCTCAGCACAGGAAAGTAAAATTCAGCAAGTCCTATGTTTTAGCTTTGGTTTCGGTGGACAAAATGCTGTGATAGCTTTAGGGACTGCCAATTAAAAAAATCATATGTTAGCAAAATATTCTAAAGGAGCGATCGCATATTTTCCCTGTTCATCCTGACTGACTAAACCTAAAGCTAGTAAGTCTCTATCAATAAACAACTTTGTAGCTTTACCACCTGCATCAATCTTATTATTAATCAACTGCATAGCATAGTAGATAGTATCATAAACCCGTTGAGGATTCAGGGCAGTTGAAATAGGTTGATATCTACTAACTGATTCACACAATCGGTAAACACCATGTTCTTGGGATAGGGGATAGCCATAATGCTGGACGGTTCGTGGTAGAAAATACCCGGCAGTAATTGGCTGTTTTTTTGACGGGCGTACACAGGAATAGTTGCAATTGCCAATCGTATCAGCAGCTACACTCCCAGGCATAAATCGCAGCACATTGAAATTTAAAAAATCTGGATGACAATTTTCAATACCAAAACGAATTGCTTCCATATCATCAGCCAAAGTTGTTGGCTCATAATCAATAATATCAGTTTTACTAGCGTTTAATTTAGCTTTTGGTAATCCTAAAATCAAAAAATAACTACTGGGTAATCCAGCTTTATTCATATCTTCAAAAACTCTGATAACCTTAGTTTGATAATCAAAAGCTTGCTTAATTTGACTAGCAATAGACCCATTAAACTTGTGACTAGCTAATGATACTTCTGGTAATGTATGTTCAACTCCGAAAAACATATATACACAGTTGTTTTCTACTAAATAACGCATTTGATCATAGTTAATTTTATCAATTCTAGTATTTGAACCCCAAGCAAATCCCTCTTCTTTAAGAATCTCTGCTTCTCTTTTGGCATCCTGGTCATGAACTGTAAAAGTATCAACATCGAGATAAACTGCTTCATAACCATGTTGTTTTAATTGCCGTAATTGTCTACGCAAAGATTCCGCACTTAATCTCACAACATGATTACTTTCATTACTTTTATTGCAGAAATGACATCCCCAAGGGCATCCTCGCTGAGTAAAGATTTGGGCTGTTTTTAATTGTCTTCCAGCTAGAGATTTAAAAATATCCATATCATGGACTTGTGGTATGTGAATTAAACCAAAATTTTGGTCAATATCATCAAACTTGTTAACTCTTGTTGTAATAGCACGATGAAAAACAATACTTGTATTATAAAAAGAATTAGGTGTAACGCGGTAAAATTTACCATCTTGATTCATAAAACATAATCCTGGTAGATTTTTCATATCTTCATAGAAAGTACCTCTGGCTACTGCATGAGCAATTTCTATAATTGATTCTTCTCCCTCACCATCACAAAAGGCTGTAATCCAAGGTGTAATACGGGCAATATCTTCAACACTTTTAGTTGCATAACCACCAACTAAAATTGGTACTGTTTCCCGTTGATATTTCTGAAGCTCTCTAAAAATTTTTCTACTATGATCATCAATTTCTGCCCATTGGGTTGTTAGACAACCAGCAAAGATAATTAAATCAGCATTTTTAACTTCATTTAAAACATCATCAATAGTCAAATCAGGACGTTCTAAATCTAGTTGTAAAACTTGACTAAATCCAGCATTAAATAAACTGGAAGCTAAAACAGGTAAGGCTTTATTAGCTCCGTTGAAACTTCTGTGTTTAATAAATTCGCCAATCAGTACAATTTTCACTTTCGTTTATTGATCATAACTCATTTTAAAACCTAGCATATTCATTGATATATTTGATGCCAAAATGCCTATTTTTGAAGAAATAGTAGCCAGGAGTTAGAATGAATTAGTGGAGATTTAGTCCTATATCCTCAGAATGATTTCAGAAACCAAATTTGATTATGAATGTATCAATTCTTGAAAAACCGACTGTCTGAAAACTCAGACTTTAATCAATAGCACCCAACATTTTTAAAGAAGCTTTTTCTGCATCGGTCAAGCCTGTAGTATGGTTAATATTCATACCTGCATACAAACGTTCAGATTTAAGAGATTGCAATCTACTACAAGTTTGCATATCCCACAACTGAATATTCTCATCTTCGCTACCACTAGCTAATAAATTACCATCAGCACTAAAAGCTAGAGAACGAATCGCTTCTGTATGTCCTAGTGTGAGAACTTCTACACAATTACCTGTACTAACTTGCCATAGTATCACTGTAGTATTAGCGCCAGCACTGGCTAGAGTCTGCCCATTGGGACTAAATGCCACTGAGTAGACTTGTTTATCATGCTCTAATGTTTGAGTACATTTATTTGTATGAAGATCCCACAATTTCACGGTTTGGTCTTCGCTACCACTGGCTAAAAACTCCCCATTGGGACTAAATGCTAGTGACCAAATCATGTCTTGATGGTCTGTAAAAGTTTGCAAACATTCTCCAGTTGTGACATCCCAAAGTTTGATGGTATTGTCAGCACTACCACTTGCCAGTATTTGTCCTTGGGGATGAAATGCTACTGTCCACACCCAATTACTATGGGCATCAATTTTTTTGAGACATTCACCGCTAAATGTGTCCCAGATGCGAATACTGTGGTCTTCGCTACTACTGACTAGAGTTTTTCCATCGGGACTAAATGCAACTGTCCACACCCAGTTATCGTGTCCTCTGAGAGTTTGAATACATTGGCTTTGATCAATATTTGCGATATCCCAAAGTTTGATGGTATTGTCAGCACTACCACTTGCCAGTATTTGTCCTTGGGGATGAAAAGCGACTGAGCGAATTCGTCCTTGATGTTCCCTCAAAATGTGGCATTTTTGGGTTTGTAAATTCCATAAGCCAATGTTAGAGTCATCCCGTCCACTAGCCAAAATCTGACTATTGGGACTAAATACTACTGAATATACATCACGGGTATACCCTTGTAAGGTATTCAAACAACCACCTGTTTTTACGTTCCATAACCTAGCTGTTTGGTCATCACTACAACTGATTAAAGTGTCACCATCAGGACTAAAGGCGATCGCCCACACTTGGCTAGAATGACCTTGTAAGGTTTTGAGGCATTCCCCCTGTGGCATATCCCAGAGTTTAATGGTTCTGTCTTCACCGGAACTAGCTAAGATCTGTCCATTAGGACTGAATCTGACAGAATAAACTTTTTTACTATGTCCCTCTAATGTTTGTCTACATTGACCTGTAGTTACATCCCACAGTCTCAGGGTTTGGTCGGCACTACCACTAGCTAATGTTTGTCCATCAGGACTAAAAGCTACAGAGTGAACATCGCTATTATGATCATTTAACGTTTTTAGGCATTTACCTGTATTAATATCCCACAGCTTAATTGTGCTGTCAGCACTGCCACTGGCCAGTAAAGGAGTAATGTTACAAGTTGTAGATGCTTGAAAAGTGACAGACAACACCAAGCCATTATGATCAGATAGTGTTTGCTGACAAACTCCTGTTTCTACATTCCAAAGTTTAATAGTTTTGTCTTCACCAGCACTAGCTAAAAGAGAACCATCGGGATTAAATGCTACTGAATAAACTTTATTGGTATGTTCTTTCAGGGTATTTAGACATTTACCTGTTTCTACATTCCAGAGTTTAATGGTATGGTCCGCACTACCACTAGCGATGGTTTTATTATCTGGACTAAAGGCTAACGTCCAAACCCAAGTAGTATGATCTTTATAAATGCGAAGTTGTTTAGTATCAGAAGTACGCCATAATCTGATTTCTCCACTCATTAAACCTGTAGCAAATTTTTTACCATCAGGACTAAATTTCACAGAAACAATACTAGACATTGTTTCCTTGAATACAGAACCAGTTAAATCAGCATTGGCAAAGCTGGTGTTTTTTAAGTCCACATCTTTGAGATAAGCTTGCCAGATGGTCAAACCGGAAAAATCGCGTCCACTTAAATCAATTTGGGAATTACTTTGGGATTTATATATCTGAAGTTGTCGTAGTAGATTAATTAAGTTGCCAACTGCATAACCTTGAGTTGGCGGTGATTTCCGCTGTAAATTCCTGATCAATTGCCGTAAATGAGATTCTAGTTGTGTGGCTGTACCAAAAGCTTTAATAAGTCTTTGCTTAACTGGTTCTAGTATCAGTCGTTCTTGTATTTGCCGGATATAATCAAGTGATCTTGCCTGGATTAAGGGGTGGGCATTAATAAACTCCAGTTTTTTTTTTCATTAATGTCAGAAATGTCATAAGTTGCCTGTTCAATGTAGCGGTCATTAATATATTCCATCACCACAGACTGCTGCCCAAATCTGCTACTATTTGTTTCTTTTTCAATTAGCGATCGCCGTAACAATGATTCAATAATTTCTAGTATTTTAGATTCTGCATCTGGTGTTTTTACATTATTTTTTACATCGCTTTTTATGTCTGTCAATGAGATATATTCACGACGTAATGCTAGACGATACATTACGTGTTGTTCTAATTCTGATAGACGGTTAAACTGTGTATCTAAAAGCGTGCGAATATCTCCATAGGCAGCACTTGCTTCCTTCATTTCTTTTAGGAATTCCGCAATGTTATTGCTGAATAAATCATAAACTGTAGTGGCAACTATTTTTAAAGCTAAAGGATTACCAGAATATCTGTTGACTAATTCTTGTAGTTGTTCATCATCACAAGTGCAACCTTTATCTAGCAAAATTTCTCTGGCTTCTGCTAATTTGAGACTATTTAACTGTAACACTTTTACAGGCAGATTTTTACCTTCTAGTGCAGCTACTTCTTTTGGCTTTTCACGACTAGTGATTAATAAACAACTATCATGTGATGCTTCTGCTATCTTTTTAAAAAAGTAGCCATAGTTTTCATACCCTGGTTCATATTCACCAGCCCATCCCTGAGTTTTGCCTTCACTACTACGTAGCACCGATTCCACATTATCTAAAATAATTAGGCATTTATGTTTTCTTAAAATATCAATTAGTAAAAGTATTTTATTGTTTTCACTAATTGCTAAGAAATTTTCAGTATGATTAGAGGGTAAAAATCCTAAAAGTTGACTTAGAATTTCTTCTAATGATGGTGCATTGCGGAGCGATCGCCAAATCAAATAATCAAAATTTGGCTGAACTTGTTTGGCAACTTTAGCTGCTATCACAGTCTTACCAATTCCACCCATTCCTAGCACTGCCACTAAACGACACCGCATGGTATCATTACCAACTATCCATTCTTCTAACTCTAAAATTTCTTCATTTCGACCCCGAAAACCTTCTACATCAACGGCTTCACCCCAATCTTCTGTTGAGGTAAGGACATTTTCTTGAGTACTTTGATACTGAGTAAACAATTTCTGTTTCAAGTTATAAATTTTTTTATTACCACTCCCTTCTATACCTAATTTACGATAACTTTCTCCTAATCTTTTTCTCACCGCCGGTTGAGAAATATTGAGTTTCTGGGCAATTTCTGCACCAGGGTAATTTTTTAATGCTAAAAGTAATGCCTCTAGCTCGGTTTTGCTAACATTGTGTTTGTTAGCCACTTTTATAATGAAATCATCAGGAATCTGAGGTATATTATCTACAATCTTCATATTATCTAAGCTCCATATATATTAGTTATTAGTATGTGAGATTTTTTTTATAGCATGAATATTAACTCTAAAAAGACTGTTATGTAACAGTTTTTAAGTTTGTCCACCCTACACTACTTGATATTTTATGGCTACGCTACGCAAGCTATCAGGAATCATTTAGGAGTCCTATATTGATAAGACATGGCGGTAACTGGGAATCTCACAGTGTCTTTAGACCTGAGAGGGATGGCTCACCCGTCAGGAACTAGTACAAAACGGCGTAAATAAACCAACCATTCTAAATTCTCCAAAAGCCTATACTGTCTTGATTTTGACTTCCGCCTTGCGGTACTAGTGGTCTGTCAATTCAAAAATGACGGGTGAAGGAGAATGGGAGGGAAGTAGTCTGGTCAATACGGCTTGCTTGATTACCATTGCAAGCCCAGTACCCTTATCACTGGGTTACTGACTCCTGTAAGGTTTAGGAATTCTATTTAAAGATTTTAACACTACTCCTTAGTATAACTTCTTTATATTTATGTGAGATAAATTGTCTCAAAAAAGTATACATAAATTTACATAGTCAGAATTTTCTAGAAAAATTTTATAAATACCTTGCTTTTTTACTGTATGTGTGATTATCTTATATATAAATACCTCTATGTGAGGTATACGGATAAGTCTTAAGTCAAATAGCCAATATTAGGGGGCAACTAATATGAAGAATTCTTTAAGACTGGCAGACTTTATTAGGAGTTCTAACGCTATCAAAGGTATTTTGAAGATAGGAGAACAATCCCCAGAAATTTTAGCCAAATCTAAACAGGCGTATGTAGTAGAGTTACCATCAGTCTTTGCTCACTTAATTATTCTGCTGATTGAAACTTTGTCAGAAACTCAACACGGACAATTAACTATCTCTAGTAAAAAGGGGAAATACGAGGCCATAGTAGAACTAAGTGGTCACATTAGCCACCGTTACACATTAAGTCCACAACAGCTTTTAGAAATCCAGCAATTACACGATTACATTATTGATACCTGGATAGATTGTAGGCATTTGCAGAATCAAAAATAATACCAGACGTTATAGTATAGCTATTTACAGGTTAAGAATACTGATAGCTTAATGAAATTCTTTACACAATTAAATATCTAATTTTCTCAGGACATTTGGCTTTTGATAAATGGGAAGTTTACAAGCTGGTGATGTATATTTGCACGCCGGATTTTATTGAGGTTTTTCTATCCCGTAGACAATTTTATGAACAGCAATAGACAGGATGACAAGATTTCTGTTCAACTCTTATCTAAAAAACAGGAGAAAACTATGAAAACTAATGACAAAGATAACCAAAGTCTGCTGTTAATTTTGACTGGAAAGGGATTTAAGTATCTGATGTTAACTATATTCGGTTTTGCGATCGCTGTTGTTGTGTTTTATGTTTGCGGTGCATCCTCAATCAGTAAAGTTTTGCTATCTTTTGATGTTTTTATCTATTTTCTGCGGTTTGGTGTTCTGCTGTTTTGCTTGTTAGCAATCACCATGATTTGGGAGTCTTGGAGTTAGTTCAACTTATCTGCCTGAGATTGAGATATTAACCGTAGTTTCTTTCCACTTAGCCAAAGGTTTTCAATTACAGGAGGTCATATCATCTCAGATAATGGCAATAGCATCAAAGGTGAAATATTAAGCTGTTGTGCATTTAGTTTGTATAATTCTAGCGGGCAAGATGCCCGCACTACAAAGTTCAAGTAAATTATGGTTATCAAATTTAGCTGCGTAACAGCTTATCACAACTTTTGCTAATCTTAGTTATGGGATTAATAACCTTAGCAATTGTGAATAAAGATAGTGAACTTGCTTATTTTGATATCGTGAAAATAGTAATGGTTTACAGCTTTAGCCCTCAAAAATCCAAAGATAACCAAAAAGTAAACTTTTATACTCTCTGCGTCTTTAGATACGGAGATTCTTAATGGCTAATAAGTAATTCAATACCTTGGTCAAAACCCTGAAACCCTATTGATATCCTAAGGATTTTATTGGGTTTCAGACCTATATTGGGACAATTGGCTAAGGTATTGCTATTATTAGTTGACTATGAGGATAATTGTATTTTATAATATTAAATATTTACCAATAATTTATCAATAACATCCTGTAAATCTTCAAATCCTGGACATCCTGATTCAGACAAAAATTGTACATATTGTAGCTTATGGATAGCGAATTAGAACAAAAAATCTATCACACA
This sequence comes from Dolichospermum sp. LEGE 00240, assembly GCF_015207875.1. Classification (GTDB taxonomy): domain Bacteria; phylum Cyanobacteriota; class Cyanobacteriia; order Cyanobacteriales; family Nostocaceae; genus Dolichospermum; species Dolichospermum gracile. The sequence continues at coordinate 88,026 of NZ_JADEVZ010000010.1, read as the reverse complement.
TTGATAGAAAACTTACCTAATGATGATAACTTTATCAATGTTGTCAATAACTTATTGACTCTAATTGAAAGAGGTTGTAGTGAAAAAGCTGCATATCATAATCAACCCCTACCCAATGAACAGTTTAATTACTGGAATAGTTTTCAACAAGAAATACATCATTTAAAGATACTAAAACAGCAAGAAAAAATTAAAGCCTATAGAGGAAAACTGAAATGGGAAGATAATTTAGAAGAAATGAGAACAAATGGATGATTATTGTAGATTCAAGCGTATGGATAGACTATTTTAATGGTGTAGAAACACCAGAAACGAATAAATTAGATACACTGTTAGGAGTAGAACAAATTGCTGTTGGTGATTTAATTTTGACTGAAGTTTTACAAGGTTTTCGTTCAGATGAGGGATATCAAACAGCAAAAGAATTACTAACTTCTCTACAGATTTTTGAGATGTTAGGATTAAATATTGCTATCAAAAGTGTTGATAAATATAGATTTCTTCGGAAAAGAGGTATACCAAATTACAAAAAACAAAAACAATAAACAACATCCTGTAAATCCTTAAATCTTGGACATCCTGATTCTGACAAAATAATTACAAGTTATGAACAGAGAATATTTAATTAACTTCCTCAAAAAAAACTTAACCACCATTAAAAGTTATGGTGTAACTTCCTTGGCTTTATTTGGTTCTTATGCAAGAGATGAAGCAAAAACTACTAGCGATATTGACTTATTAGTAGAATTTCAAGGGAAAGTTACCTTTGATAAATATATGGACTTAAAATTCTTCTTAGAAGATAATTTGTCTTTATCCGTTGATTTAGTCACTAAAAAAATGTTGAAACCTCAAATTATTGATGCTGTAGAAAAGGACGCTATTTATGTCGCGTAGCTTAAAACTTTATTGTGCTTATCAAACAACAGGTGAACCTCTTCCACAACCAACAGTTAATCAAGCTGGATAAATCCTGTAAATCCTGATATGGCTTGCGTCACGCTTCACTATCAGACAAAATAATTACGAATTCCAAATTCCAAATTCCAAATCACGAATCCCCTTCGCGTAGCGTTTCCGAAGGAAATATTCCGAATCCCAAATTCCAAATTCCAAATCACGAATCTCGAATTCCAAATCACGAATTACGAATCACGAATTACGAATTACGAATTACCTCCACACAACATTTCCACAGGAAATAACAATTACGAATTACGAATTACGAATTATGTTCGCGCAGCGTTTCCGCAGGAAATATTACGAACTACGAATTACACCCGACGTACACCCATTATTGATGGTAATTATACATCAAAATCTCAACAAAAAGCCCCGGTAAATTAACAATTAAAAGTAAAATTGGACGGTTTTTACGTTCTCCTAAAGCTTGGTCATTACACAGTGAATTGTTAACAGAAACAGAATACAATACTTTAATTAATACCTTCATTGCTGCATTAGCTGATGCTGGTTTTTTAACCACTAAAAATGGTATTCAACTACAAATTAGTTCCTTAGCATGGAAATTTACAATATTAACTGAAATTCCTCCCGACCCTCTTTCATCTAAGCGTTTACAGGGTCAAGAAGATGCCAAAATACTGGTTAACAAATTCTTTCAAGAATTTTATCAAAGTAATGCCCAAAAAATTCAAACAATGGAAGGGCGAGAACATACAGGACAAGTTAAAACTAAAGCACGTCAAGAACGGGAAGAAAGATTCAGAAAAGGAGAATTAGCGAGTTTATTCTGTTCTCCGACAATGGAATTAGGTATAGATATTTCAGATTTGAGTGTGGTTCATTTGCGGAATGTTCCCCCCAGTCCTGCAAATTATGCCCAACGTAGCGGACGCGCTGGACGCAGTGGACAGGAAGCATTAGTTATTACTTATGCAGCTATTGGTAGCGGTCATGATCAATATTTCTTCCAACGTCAACAGCAAATGGTAGCTGGTGCTGTTGCTCCGCCTAAGTTAGAATTATCAAACCAAGATTTAGTTCAATCTCATGTGTATTCAATTTGGTTAGCACATACAGGAGTTTATTTAGATGACTCCATGAACAAAATTCTGGATTTAGATGTTACTAATTATCCCCTGAAAGATAGTGTACGTGAACAATTAATACTTAGTTCTGGGAAATTAGCTGAATGTCTGCAAGCTACTCAGTCAATACTTGCAGATACCTTCTGTCAAAGTGATTTACAAAAAGCCTCTTGGTATTCTGTACATTGGCTACAATTTACCATAGAGAATACACTGAATACATTCAATAGAAAATGCGATCGCTGGCGTAAACTTTATGATAGTGCAGTTAAACAAAGAGATCAGGCTAACATCATAATTAGTCGTTCTGCTGCTGGTTATGTCACAGATGAAGAACGCAAAAACGCTGAAGCTCAAGCACGAGAAGCGCAACGACACTCTCCAATATATCCTAGAAACAGCAATTCAAGCAGTTTATAAATTAGAACCAGATGAACTGGATTCAGAAAGATTAGGAGAAGGAAAATATTTGCTATTTTGGGAAGCATCAGAAGGTGGTGCAGGAGTTTTATCTCAGCTACTCCAACAAACAGATGCTTTTCAGAAAATCGCCAATTCTGCTTTAGATATTTGTCATTTTCAAACACCAAAGGATAGTTGTGTGCAAGCTTGCTATGAATGCTTACTTTCCTACAGGAATCAATTTGATCATCCGTTAATTAATCGTCATTTGATTAAACCTTTACTCGATGATCTGCAAGCAAGTACAGTAGAGATATCCGGTGTATTCCGAGATGAACAATATCAAAAACTATTCGCACAAACAGACCCAAATTCCGATTTTGAACGAGAAGTTTTACAAGAGATTTACCAACGGGGTTATAAACTACCTGATACAGCCCAGGAATTAATTACCGAAGCCAATTGTAAACCAGATTTTGTGTATAAGGAAGATGCGATCGCTATTTTCTGCGATGGTTCAGTTCATGATAGTCCTGAACAGAAAAAGCAAGACCAAATTGAGAGAGATAATCTGAGATACAATGCTGGATATCAGATATTAACCCTGCGCTATGATAAAAATTGGCGGGAGCAATTAAAGGTTTTAGCGTTGCAATCGGAACGTTCACGAAGTGTGGCGATAGCTTGCGTGGCGACGTAGGAGCCATAGCCATAACCCAACAAAATCCTTGGTAATGTTGGGTTTCACTATCGCTCAACCCAACCTACATTTCCTTAACCGACAAGTATTGCTGCCCGTCCTTGATGATTAGCGGGCAATTCGTCCCGCACCACAAGAAATTTTTGGGTATTTTTTTAATTGTAAGTCCCTAAATGAACTTATTTACACACCCTCTACCTGATCACTATATTCATCTGCTGTTAATGTATCCTCATTCACTTCATCAGGATCATTAATGCGAACTTTTAAGAACCAACCCTCACCATAGGGGTCTTCAGGTACTTGTTCTGGATCATTTATTAAAGCTTCATTGCGTTCTACAACTGTGCCAGTAACAGGTGAATTCAAGTCTTCAACAGCCTTCACGGATTCAATAGAACCAAATGTCTCTCCCTTGGTAATAACATCACCAGTATCCGGCAGTTCCAAAAAGACAATATCACCTAATTGTTCTATAGCAAACGCAGTAATACCAATAGTGGCAATTTCTCCATCTAGACGAACATATTCATGGGAATCTAAGTATCGAAAATCCTGGGGATATTCTAAAGACATATCACTTTCTCTTCCACGTTAAAAAAATAGTGTTACAAGAGTAACCTAAAAGACATTATTCCTCAAAAACCTCAAAGATTATCAGTTAGTAACACGATTCTTTGAGCGATAAAATGGGCGTTTCACAACCACCGCAGGGTAAACTTTACCACGAATTTCCACATCTAGCTGCTGCTTAAGCTTTGCTAATGGGGTGGGAACGTAAGCTAAGGCGATAGGATAACCAAGTGTCAGGGAGAGAGTACCACTTGTTACTTCTCCTACAACTTGTTTAGATGATAATACGGGGTAGCCGTGACGAGGAATATTGCGTCCTTGTGTTTGCAAACCAACGAGTTTACGGGATATTCCTTGGGCTTTTTGCTGTATTAAAACTTCTCTGCCAATAAAATCACCTTTGGTATCTAAATGTACTAACCAACCTAAGCCGGCTTCTAGAGGAGTGGTGGTATCGTCAATATCTTGCCCATAAAGTGCCATTGCAGCTTCTAAGCGAAGGGTATCTCTACAACCAAGTCCGCAGGGAATAACACCAGCATTATATAAACTTTGCCACAAGTCTATCCCAACGGAGGCATCCACCATCACTTCAAAACCATCTTCGCCAGTGTAACCTGTGCGGGCGAGGAATGCGTGTTTGCCAAAAATGGTCGTTTCTAAATGCCCAAAAGCCTTAATGGGTGATAAGTCTGTTGTGACTAGGGATTGTAGATGATGAGTAGCTGTGGGTCCTTGAACGGCAATTAAGATTTTATCCCGTGATAGGTCTTGAAATTGGACTACATCAAGATCAAGATGTGCCAATAGCCATTTTTTGTCTTTGTCGGTAGTTGAGGCGTTGACGATGATGACTAAATTTTGCGTCCCAGTGCTGTCTGTATTTTGGTAATAAATAATGATGTCGTCAATGATTCCGCCTTGGGGGTTAAGCAATACGGTATATTGTGCTTGTCCAGGTTGTAACCGACTTAAATCGGAGGGAACTAAATACTCCAGTTGGGAAATCAGGTTTTTACCTTGGAGGGTAAATTTGCCCATGTGAGAAATATCGAACATTCCAGCGGTATTTCTGACGGCATGGTGTTCTTGGGTGATACTGGTATATTGTATGGGCATTTCCCAGCCCCCAAAGCTGGTAAATCTGGCTTTGAGTTCTACACCCATTTGATATAAAGGGGTTCGTGTGAGAGATTGGGTAATATTTTCTTGATTAGCCACAGGTAGTTATTTATATTGACGTTTACGTGCGATCGCATCTCAACATTTATCTATCCTACGCGATCGCTGTTAATTTAGCAGAAAATTACAAGCTGCATCCTTCCTGCGGTTTAATGATTAATAGTGGAATTGTTGAGATTTATTAAGCAAAAATTATGAAGTATCGCTCAATCTTGGCTAGTGTGATTTTAGCTCTAGTGTTGTTTGTGTTTCCCTTATCAGCGCAAGCAGCAAGTTCTTCTAGTGTTACTAATTCTCTTAGCAACAAGGGAGTCGGGGGGAAGGACTTTTCTGGACAAAGTTTAATTGGGATTGAGTTTACAAGCGTGAAATTAGAAAATACCAATTTTAGCGCCGCTGATTTACGTGGTGCTGTATTTAACGGTGTCTTATTGGATACTGTAAATTTTCATGGTGTGGATTTTAGTCAAGGAATTGCTTATCTATCAAAATTCAAAGATGCCGATTTAAGTGATGCGGTTTTTACAGATGCAATGATGTTGCGTTCCACTTTTGATAATGTTGATATCATTGGTGCTGATTTTACCAATGCAATTTTAGATATGCTACAGGTGAAACAACTCTGCGTTCATGCCAGTGGTGTAAATTCTAAAACTGGTGTAGATACTCGTCAATCTTTAGGATGTAAGTAAAAACCCCATATCCCCTTCATTAATCAGAAGGGGCGTTAAGAATAATTGAGTAATTCTTAAATTCTTGTATCTATGCTAAAAGGATATTTTACAATTTTTATACCTTCTGGTCTGTGGATAATCCACATAAAATTCCATGTCTAAAAAAGCTGTATTATCTTATGTCGTAGATCGGAATACAGGTCTATGGAAAGCCTTAAGCGGTTGCAGTGCTTCCCAACAAGAAATTTCCGGTTCTCAAGTTTACAATAGTGAGAGGTTTACAGAAGCAGAATTACCACCACAGGTTGATCTGCGTCCCTTCATGACTTCCGTAGAAAATCAAGCTGGCTCTAACAGTTGTACAGCTAATGCAGTTGTAGGCGGTTATGAGTATATCATGAACCGTGTAGGAGAAGAAGTTGATTTTAGTCGTCTTTTTGTCTATTACAATGCCCGAGAGCTAGGACTAGAACACAATGGTGAAAATAAAATTCAAGACCAAGGAAGTAGCATTACTTTAGCATTGATGAGTTTACAGGAAAAAGGTATTTGCCATGAATCAACCTGGGCTTATGAAGTTACAGACAATGGTAAAGTCAGAAACGTTAATACTAAACCAATTTATGATGCCTATGAAGAGGCTGCCGAACTCCTAAGTGTTCCTGATTTCCAATGGGAAAACCCAGAACAAGTTCCTGTGGATCTTCATGCTATGAAACATTGTTTAGCAGAAGGTTATCCTTTTGTTTTTGGACTCACTTTGTTTAAGTCTTTTGATCGTGTTACCAACAAAGGAAGAGTTCCAATGCCAGATTTAGCCAGTGATGAAGGCAGGCAAGAACATGGTAAACACGCTATGCTTTGCGTGGGTTATAAAGATAGCGCTGAAGTCTTTATTATCCGTAATTCATGGGGGGAAGAGTGGGGAGAAGAAGGCTACTGCTATATCCCTTATGAGTATATGACTAACCCAAATTTATGTTTTGAATGCTGGAAAATTAAAGGAACAACTGACTTCGATTTAACTGCGGATATTTGGGTTGAAGAAGATGAGGATTTTGATGAAGATTTCTATACAGAGGACGACGGAGAAGAAACAAATAATTGTTATTTAACTCTTGTAGAATCTATTGCTGTTATTTGTTTGTGTGGTGCCTCTGTAGATGGCTTATCTGATGAAGAATCAGAGTTATTAACTGGACTTTATGAAACTTATGAAATTGATACTGAACTTCTTGAGGAGAAAATCCAGGGTTTAATGGAAATCGGCGGGCTTGAACTCCTTTACAATGCGGCTTTACAAATTATTTTGGCGGAAGATGCAGCAGAGGAAACTTTCCAAATGTCGGTTGAATTTGCTCTTGCTGATGAATGTTTTAGTGATGAAGAATACGAATACTGGACTAAGTTAGCACAAAACTTAGAGCTTGATGAAGATAGGGCTACAGAACTATTTAATGAGGTTTTAGAGGAATATGATTATGAAACCTTGGACAGTCTATTTTAATCTGGCTATAGAAACATTAATTAGAGGATGTTTGAAAAGTTTTTAACGTATAAACAAACCCCTCTCCAGTATTAAATGATCGCACCCAAACCTGTCAATGTTTCTAATTGGCATGAGGTTAAACCAGTAGCTTCATAAACATTCATACCTTCGTAGGGGCGATCGCTGGTTAATACTTGTAGACATTTTGCCGTATTCACATCCCAAATTCTAATTGTACTATCGGCGCTACCTGTGGCAAAAGTATCTTCATTCACGATAGTTAAACTGGTAATAGGTGCTTGATGATCAGTTAAGATATGGAGACATTTTCCTGATAATAATTCCCAGATTCTCACTGTACTATCCAAACTAATAGTAACTATTAGTTGATCTTGTTTGATAAAAATTAGACCTACAACTTGAACAAGATGTCCTTTTAAAGAAGTAAGAAAGGTATTACTTTCTAAATGCAAAACTTCCACTTTAGCATCATCACTACTAAAAGCGAGATAAGCATGATCTTGACTGAAATTTAAACCATTCCTGACATCATTAATATTAGATTTTTCCCTTTGAAAAATTTGATCTAAACAATTTTGTGAGAGATCATAAAGAAAAATTTGACCTGTTCTGGTATCTATGGCTAATAAATTACCATCATTTGACCAAACTAATTTCATAATTTCAGTAGTTGGTATTTCTAATTCATGATGATATTGATTAGTGGTATATTGCCAAAAATAAACTTTATTTCCTGACCCAGCTATCGCCAATAAATCTCCTTGGGGATGCCATGAAATAGAAAAAATCACATCTATAGGAGTTGACAAGATTTGTAAACATTCTCCTGTTATACCATCCCACAATTTAATAGTGCTATCGCTGCTACAACTAGCTAAAATTCTACCATCGGGATGCCATTGAAGCACATGAATAGACCCTTTATGGGCATTTAATTCTCGTAAAAGAGAGGCTTTTTCTACAGACCATAATCTAATTTTACTATCAGTACCACCACTGGCTAATACATTATTTTGGTTAATAGATAATGCCCAAATATGATTACTATAACCAGATAAAATTTTTAAATGATGACCACTTTCCACATCTACAAAAATGGTACATTCATTGTGTGAACCTGTAATTAATGTTTTACCATCAGGACTATAATCTAGGGAATTAACTGTTCCTTTTTGTTTTGTTAAATGTTTTACAATGCTTCCAGTAATCGTATCCCAAATCGTCAGAATTGATCCTGAAGCTGTGATAAAAGATTTACCAGTGGGATCAAAAGTAGCTGTAAAAATCATTAATGTTTGATTTCCTAAAGTGTACAAACATTGACCACTTTTTATTGACCACATTTTTAATTTACCATTAAAACTAACACTTAAAAGAAATTGATCATTCTTTGTAACTGATAATTTTTTTACGCCAGTGACATGACTTTCAAAAGTTTTAATACATTTACCTTCAGCTAAATCCCATTGTTTAATTGTATGATCTAAACTAGCAGTAAATAAATATTTTTCATCGCCACTCAATTGTAAACTATTAATTGCTCCTTGATGACCTTTTAAAATCTGATATTGATTTTCCTGCCAATACCACAATTGTAAATAATTTGCACTTGTACCAATCATAATTATTTTATTATCTTTACTAATAGTAACTGCATTAGGTTTATCTTTTTTTAATTCATAATTAGCTAGACAATTACCTGTATTTATATCCCAAACTTTTACAGTTTGATCATCGGAAGCACTAACTAATAATTTACCATCAGCACTAAATTTAAAATCCCAGATCAGACCTTGATGTCCAATTAATTTTAAGATTGTTTGTCCATCACTAACTCGCCATAAATGGATAATCTTTTGAATATCAGAATTTGCTATAATCTCACCTTGGGGATGATAAGCTACTTTTAAAACCAGGGCAAGATTTTGGAGAAATTTCACATTTTTAAAGTCTGCATAACTAAAATTAACTCCTTTTACTGATATTTGTGATAAGTCGGTTTGCCAAATCGGTAATTCTGAAAAATCATAGTCTTTAAGAGGTAATTTTAAACTATTATAAATATTGATTAAATTGCCTACTCCATAATTTGCTATTACTGAATTTCTTAATTGATGGAGAATATTTTGTAAATGTTTTTGCAGACGAATTTTAACAGGAAAAGTTTGTTTTAATCTATCAACTAATGGCTCAATAATTAATTTTTTTTGCGTTTCTGTTACATATTCTTTAACGGTGGTTTTATTTAGGGAATATTTACCAAATAAATCTATTTTTAAATCAATTAATTCTTGATAGATTTCATTAATTAAATTATCTAATACATATTCCATGATTACAGCTTGTTGAGTATATTTTCCTTCTTTTTGTTCGATGAGCGATCGCCCAATTAAAGATTCTAAACTCTGTAATAATTCTGACTTAGTAATAGGCGGAAAAATATCTTGTTCCAATTCTTGAATAGATGTTAATTCTCGATTAATAGCTAACCAATTCATAATCGTTTTTTCCCCAGTGCTAAGACGGGTAAATTGTTCATCTAATAAACGATTTAGCCCATTAAAAATAAAAGTTTTCTCTAATAAAAATGTTTGAATGTCACCATTAAATAAATCTTGAATTGAAGTTGCTATAATTTTAATAGCCAGGGGACTATTATCATATAGATTGCTTAAATATTGTTTATCTTCTGAATTTCCTTGAATATTTCTGGCTTCTAAAATACTTAGAGATGCTTCTAAACAACCTTGGACAATAATACTTTTTACCTTAGTTTCTTTTCCTTCTAAATAATTAACTTCGGGAGATTTTTCTCTGCTAGTAATAATAATACGACTTTGATGATCAGACTCTCCTAAACAGCGAATCAAATTACCATAATTTTCAAAACCTGAACGATAATAACCAATTTTTCCTGATTCTAAAATTGTCTCAAAATTATCTAATAAGATTAAACAACGATGATCTTGAAGAAAAATTAATAAATCTTCAGTTTTTCCTTGTAAATTTTCTGATTTTGAAATAACAGTAACTAGATCAGTTATTAAAGTATTTAAAGGAGGTGCATTACGCAGCGATCGCCAAATTATTACTTCAAAATCTTCTTGATATTGTTGAGCAAACTTAACACTTAAAGCAGTTTTACCAATACCGCCCAGCCCTAATAAACTAATTAAACGATTATCATGATGAAAAATTACATCTTTAAGTTGTTTGATTTCTTCATTTCTACCATAAAATTTCTCTAAAATTGGACAAGCATTCCAATCTATAATTTTTATTTTCTGATGTATTTTTTGACTTTGGTTAATTTCCGCTTGATATTTTTCTGTAATAATCGTGTGAAAATTCTTTTTGGTAATTTTAGTATTGAGATATTGGGATAATAATTGCCATAATTCCGCAGCAACCCGCTTAATATAATTAGCATCATAACTAATTTCTTCAGCAATTTCAGAATAACTCTTTTCTAATAAAACTTCTTTTAAGATTAATTCCATCACCGGAGTTAAGCTATCTGGAGGAATGATAGTTTTCAGATAATTAATAACTTGTCCAAAATCATTGATTAATAACATATAAGTAGGTGGGCTTAATTAATTGTTAGATCGTAGAACAGGCTTCTAGCCTGTGGACAGGCAGGATGCCTATCCCACATTTTATATTTAATTGCAACCAGCTACTTAGGCTCTTCGACATTTGTTATGCTAAGTTAGCAAGCTTTGTAGAGCTTATTTTACACCTCATACGACTGAATACTGCTATATGAGATTTCTTTGATCCAAAATCAGCCAGTAGTTTTTGATCATAATTTTCCTCAAAAAGTAACCTTTTTAGAAATTTAAGTAACTTTTATACACTTACATAATTAGTCTCTTGTATCATACTGTAAGAAATACCAGCAATTCCAAACTCAGAGTGTAGTCAAACAGACAAAAATCTCGAAGTGCTTACTGGAAAGAGGTTTCATGTCAATATTTAGAATCAACGTAACGCTCTATTGAGTGATTGATCAAGTTTGCTTGCCGGTTACTTACTCTCCAAGAGACTGAGATTCGAGGAGGAAATGCAAAAAATCTCAGAGATCAGCCTAATCTCTCTTACTTTTATAGAAGCGAGATTATGTCTGTATTCTATGTTGCCGTTTGAATTTGGAATTGCTGTGTAAATAGATTATTTTTTTCATTATCCAATAAAGTAAAAACCGAGGTATCACCATGTCTAATCTAAATAATACAAGCGGAGTTATTAAACCCACTGGTCAAAATGCTTCTGGTCTTAACTTTTGGACTGTAGTTGACTATAACGGCGATGGTGTAGTTAACGATAAAGATTTAGAAGCAATTATCGCCAGAGGTTTGAAAAGTGGTGCTGGCTATGATCCCCAAGAGTTATCCGGTTTATTAGGTACACTAAAATCCATTGTAGGCAGTTATATCAATGGGGCAACCGTTACCGAAAAACCTCTCAGTGCGGACGGAAAATATTTCTTTAGCGTTGAGGTAAAAAACCCTAATTTTAAACTTAGTGATTTTGTTGCCGGAAGTGAATCGGGTAGTATTGGCAAAGATTTAAAAAATAATATTAATCCTAACGATCCTCAGACTAATCCCACCTTTAGTAATCCTATTTTTAACTTCACGATTTCCCCTAACTCTAAGCCAACAATGGCTATCACCTTAAACGGGATTCAATTTAGTGCCATAACCTCTCTGTTAGCAGTTGCTACTAATCAATTTACCGATGCCATCGGTGTAACTGCCCCTGGTTTGATTGATGCTTTAAAAAATGTGCCAAACAGCACTCTCATTAACTTAATAATAGACGCACGTAGCGAAAATTTTGCGATCGAGTTTGATGACCCAAATTCCTTGCCCGGTTATCAAATAGATGTAGAAAAATTTATCAACACCTTAAATAAAACAGGTTTTCCCGCTCTACCAACAGATAAAGCAATTCAAGCCCTCAATACTACCCTCAATGGGTTTTCTAAGATTAAAGTAGATAAACCAAAAATATATTTTGCTAAAAGTGATAAAACGACAGGATTTAATATTTCCGTCAAAGTGAATGATGATATTTTAACATTAAAATACGAGGGAAACGTAAAATACGAGAAAGACAAAAAAGTTGCTAATGAAGTCATCTATAAAGTTGAATATAAAGATGGCAATACCATAGAGCTTCCCCTGAGTTCGATTTTGGATCTGCCTGGAGGTCTAACGATCAAAAACCCGACATACACAATCAGTAGTGGCAATACTAAATTTGATGAAGAAGGGAAAGAGCCGAAATATGTAAAAGGATTTAACTGGACAGGGACAATTGAAATTGACAATCCCATGCCCAAGGAAATAACAAATTTTCTTGATAAATATGTGGGATTTAATTTAGACAAATTATTTGATTCTCAGTTATTAGCAGGAGTGGGATTTGGCACAGATGGCGCTAAAAATCTGAATCTTTACCTCGATCTTGAGCTAGATAAGCCCGTAGTTAAGTTTCCTTACCAAATTCCTAATTTTGACGAGTCATTTGAACTATATTTTAACGGATTTGGTTTAGATTACAGTTTAACCCCCATTAATATGGGCTTTACCACCACTCAAGCCCTATCGGGTAATATTACCCTTCAAGGTTATGATCCGGTGCAAAAAAATGAACCCGGATTAAATTTAGTGGGTGGTTTCAAAACAATAGTTTCCAGTGATCCGACCAAAAATGGTGTATTAGGATATTTTAACCTAGATACTTTAGGATCAGGATGGCGTAACCCCTTTGGGATTCCTAATTCAGAATTTCGCCAGTTAGCACTAGAAATAGGTTTTGGACCTACTGCACTAAAATCTATTGGCTTTATTGGGGATTTAAGATTTGGTAACTATGACTTCGATGCTTTTATTTCCCTTGATATTAATGATCCTCAAAAGAACGGTTTTGGACTAACCCTTAATCGCCCGATCAGCGCAATGGATCTATTTTTAGGTCCAGTCGGCTCTTTTACGGCGGGTCAATTAAGCAATACTTTTGACGAAGTAGAGAATGTATTTGATCTCCTAAACTCAATTTTTGATCTTACCCTAGAGTCTATTGATGGTGATGGTGATGGGGATTTAGATCCCCTATTTTACTTTATGCCTCAAGCCACTAGTATTGCTGGACAACCCTTTGATCAAGGGACTCACATTAATGCTGGAATTAGTGCTTGGGGTTGGGATGGTAGGCTTTCCTATAGTGCCACTACTTCATTATTTGGCTACCCTATACAGAAAGGTTCTCTTTCTTTAGAAAAAATTGATATCGGAGGTCTGGGTTGGTTTGTCCTGGAAGGGATTGATGATCCAAAGACTACTACAGTAGATGAAAGTAAAGAACTCAATTTGGACTTTTCCAATACTGGATTGTCCCTCTCAGCCGATGCTTCTTTGACCCTATTTGGTTTGAATGTAGCTAAAGCCTCTGTTGAAGTGGGTTTAGGTGGCATTGATATTGATGCTAAACTTAATTTATTTAATACTTTAGGCATTGATGCTAAACTCTTTGTCGGGAATCTCAAAGAAGGCCAGTCAGCGCAAGTTACAGTTAATGCTGATGGTACTGTAAGTTTAGCGGAGGGTGTGAATAATCAAGGATTTTTGAGCCTAGCTGGACAACCGCGCACTTACTTGAGTTTAGATGGAATTAATGATTATGTTCAGGCAACACCAACGGGATTGAACCTCGCTAATCAAGACTTTACCATTGAAGCCTGGATTAAAACTACAGGTACAAAAGAGAGCATTCTTGTTAAAAGTGATGGTGATACCATTTGGGAGAAAGGAGAAAAAGCCTTTTATATTAATGAATTAGGTAAAGTTAATTTTGTTGGCTTTGGCAATAACTATATTAAGGGCAATACTGCCGTAAATGATGGTAAATGGCATCATGTAGCAGTAGTTTGGGATTATAGTAGTGGCACTACTGGCACTGGTCGGGTCTTTGTTGATGGAGTTAATGATACTCAAAGTAGTAATTATGCGGCTACTAATCTTGATAATAGTACCGATACCTTAAAAATTGGTAGCCTGAATTTCAGTGAAGCGACTAATTATTTTTCTGGTCAAATTGACGAGGTGCGGATTTGGAAAACTGCCCGTACAGAGTCAGAAATTAAAACTAATAGCGATAATCGAGTCAATCCGGCCACAGAAACTAATCTAGTTTATTATTTACCTGTGGATCAAGGCGATCGCGCTACAATCACCACTACAACAGTTAATAGTGATCCCCTCCCCAGAAAGGAAATATTAACTCTAGAGGGAGAAACAGAACAAACAGCTTTAATATTTGACGGTGTAAATGATTATGTCCAAGTCAAAGCCGGAGATGCTAGTTTTGCTGATTTTAACACCAGTAATTTTACTGTTGAGTTATGGGTTAAAACCACTGATCTGAATGGTACTTTAATCGGTGCTAGTAACACCAGCACTGGTACGGGAGATTATTGGCGGGTTTGGCTAGAAAATGGACAGACAAAATTTAACTTTCAGCCCGGTGGTAATACCCAACCCTCTGCTAGTTCTATCAATGCGATTAATGATGATTCATGGCATCATATTGCAGTAGTTAGAGATGGTTTCTATACTGGTAAACTTTATGTAGATGGAGTTTTAGACAGTAAACTTAATTTCACCGGCAGTTCCAACGGGATTGATATTAATAGTGATCTATTTATTGGTCAATGGGTATCTGGGACAGATCAGTTTGCTGGGAAAATGGATGAAGTCCGGATTTGGAAAACTGCCCGCACTGAGACAGAAATTAGTGCCAATATGAATCAGCGCTTAGATAAAACTGTCGAAACCAATTTAACCTATTATCTACCAATTGATCAAAGCGATCGCTCTATTCGTGAAAATAAAATTCTCAGTGAAACCTTTGACGGTGGTTTACCCAAATCTATTTATAATGTTTCCCTAACGGACAATAATATTGCCTCTGTTAGTGATAAATATCGTCAAATAACCCCCACACTTTCAACTCCTAATGCGATCGCCCACTGGCGTTTAAACGAATCTAGCGGCACAACAGCCACGAATATCGGCACATTAGGTACTACCGTTAATGGTACTTATGTAGGTAGTCCTACTCTCAATAATCCTGGTTTAGTGGCTGGGAGTACAGGAGTTAAATTTGACGGTGTTAATGATGGAATTGCTATTCCCGATCATAATAATATTAACCTTCTAGCTACCACCGCCCGGAGTATTGAACTTTGGTTTAAAGCCGATGATCTCACAGGTAAACAGGTTATCTATGAAGAAGGTGGCACAGGAAGTGGTCTCAATATTTATCTCGATGGTGATCAATTAAAACTCGGTGCATGGTCTGGAAATGCAGGAGAATGGTTAGCGACTCAAGTAGTTAAAGACAATAAATATCACGTTGTCTTGAGTTTTGATCAAGGTAACTTAACTGGTTATCTCAATGGTGAATCATTTGGGACTGTCACCACCAGCTTTACCAGCATACCTGTCCATAGTGAGGATATTGGTATTGGTTACATGAAACAAGATACCCGTTTATCCGATACTGTGAGGCTTACGGGTGATGGTAACTATTTTAATGGCGTAATTGATGAAGTAGCCCTCTATAATGTGGGGTTATCTCCTGAAAGAGCGATCGCTAATTATGCAAGCGGATTTACCCAAGGCTTAAAAGTTGAAACTTTTAATAATATTAATTTAGCAGGTGATCCCGTTACTATTGACTTAACAAATAGCTTCCAAAACCTGACTGTAGCTAGTAATTCTAGTCAAAAAATCACAGGCTGGATCCAAGCACCTGTTACTGGTACTTACACCTTCAACACTACCAATAATTACGGTACTCGCCTTGCTGTTAATGACACTAAGTTAATAGATAATTGGCAAAATCCTGAAAAAGCCATAGATTTTGATGGAATTGGTGATTATATTCAGATTGAAAACTATGATGGGATGTATGATCGAAGTAAATCCATGACGGTAGAAGCCTGGATTAAAGTTGATCAGTTTAATACCGCATCTCAAGCCATTATTCGCAAAGGAGATAATGGTTGGAGGTTAGAGCGCAACGGCACTACCAACAAGATTGATTTTACCTTCGATGTATATAAAAATACGACAACAACTCAAGTCCTTGATGGAAACAGAAGCGTAGTTAGTAATCGTCAATTTAACGATCAACAATGGCATCATGTTATAGCAACCACTGATGGCTTAAATGTGACTCTTTATGTTGATGGAAAATTGGATAATTCGGTAACATATACTAATCCGAATGATGGCTATAGTCGCTCTATTTTCAATAGTAATGCTCCAGTGATTATTGGGGGTTATCGTGGAACAACACAACAATACTTTGATGGAAAAATTGATGAAGTCGCAATTTGGAATAAATATTTTACGGCGACAGATGCTCAAACTAATTTTACTCAAAAGTTAACCGGATCAGAAGCTAACTTAGTAGGTTACTGGAATTTTGATCATCCTCAAGGATTAAAAACCATTGTGGATCAAAGTTCTAATCACAACAATGGTTATTTTCGAGGTGTTGTATCTCCTGATCAATCTCAAGTAAATTCTTGGAGTAGTAAACTTGTAGCTTACAAAAACGACTATAGCAGTGTTTTCACTCCTACTACCCAATCAGGTACAAATACCATTGATTTAGTAGCTGGAAAACTCTATAAAGTTGAATTAGATGCACAAAGTTTAAATGGAGTTAGCACCCCTCAACTGCAATGGAATTATACTGGAGTAAGTAATCAAATTATTCCTACTTCTGCTTTATTTACCGATGCTCAAGTAGAGACAGATTGGAAAGTTAGTGGTGGTAAAATCGGGACTAGCTTTCTTAATACTGATGCAGATGGAGCGTTGGAATTTTTCAATACCACAGGCGATCGCTATGCCATTTCACAGCCTTATGATCTTAGTCAAGGTGGAAACCTAAGTTTTAGTTTAATTTTAGGTGGTAACAGCACCATTAATAACATAAGTGGTGGTCAGGTGTCAGTGGCCAATGGTTCAACCAATGGAGATACTGTAGACGACAATAAGGCCATTAAACTGGAATATTCTATTGATAATGGCAATACCTGGGTATTGTTAGATAGCTTTACTTCTAAGTCAGAGGGCGGAAACTGGCATAATGTCGTTATAGACTTACCGAAGCAAGCGCAAACTCAATCTACTCGGTTTAAATGGTCACAACCTAGTTATGTGCTAGATAATTGGGCAATTGATAATGTTGGTGTAGTCACCAACTCCAATAATGTATGGGCGGATATCAAAGGTGCAGACGTATTAAAAGCACAAAGAGATAATGGAATTACCATCAGTAATGGCGAAGCCCTTTATTTTACTGGTAAACCCTTTGCAATTGTCACTCCTCTGCCAGATGTATCTCAACCTCTATTAAAAGATTCCTTTGCTAACTTGATTACGGGAGACTTTAATGGTGATGGTAAAACAGATTTTCTTCGGCAACAAAAATTCCAATGGAGTTATGATAACCAATTAGTTACGACTTATCTTTCTCAAGGTGATGGTACTTTTAATACTGTAAATACTAATTACCCGTCCCCTGTTGCTAATGACTTTTCAGCGATAATTCAAACAGGAGATTTTAATGGAGATCGTAAAACCGACTTTATTCGTCAGAATAAAGATAGTGGCGGGAGCAACTTTCAAGTAGTTTTATCCAATGGTGATGGTACTTTTAATGCCATTAACCCATCTGGTAATGCGGGAAGTACTACTTATAATTACCAAACCTCGCTTCTAAGTAATCCGGGTGTCAATCTCATTATGGGAGATTACAACGGCGATCGTAAAACAGACTTTATTCGTCAAGAAAAAAGTGGGTGGGATAATGATAACGATTCGACTTTTAGCGTCTGGCTGTCTAATGGAAATGGTACTTTTAACCCCATGACTCCTTCCGGAGATGTCTATCAAAAGGATCTTAAGTTTGATGGAGGAGCAAATATCATTACCGGAGACTTTAATGGTGATGGTAAAACCGATTTCATCCGTCAAGAAAAAAATGGCTATGATGATGATAAAAATAATACTTTCAACGTTTATTTCTCTAATGGAAATGGTACTTTTAACCCCATAACTCCTTCCGGAGATGTCTATCAAGATGATCTTAGGTTTGATCCAGGAGCAAATATCATTACCGGAGACTTTAATGGAGATGGTAAAACCGATTTCATCCGTCAAGAAAAAGGTGACCGGGATAATGATATAAAGAATACTTTCAACGTTTATTTCTCTAATGGTAACGGTACTTTTAATATAGTTACCCCCGGTTCTAATGTATCCGGAGATCCCTATCAAGATAAGTTACGGTCTGATCCAGGCGTAAATATCATTACCGGAGACTATAACGGTGATGGTAAAACTGATTTCATTCGTCAAGAAAAAGGTGACTGGGATAATGACATCAGTGATAATTTTAGTATCTATCTTTCTCAGGGAAATGGTTACTTTAATATAGTTAGTCCCAACCTCCCCGAATATCAATCGGTGCTTAACTATGATAAAGGGGCAAATATTATTGTAGGAGACTACAACGGCGATGGTGCAGGTGACTTTCTCCGTCAAGAAAGAGGGACTTGGGGTGATGACTATGCTAATACTTACCAAACCTATCTTTCTAAGCTAAATCAAACAAATCAGCGTTATGCTACTACCCAATCTTTAAATACCACTGACACAAAAGCGTTACAGTTTGACTTTGTTTTTGGACAAAAATATACAGCGGGAAATCCTTTCACTTACGAAGGCTCTACCTATGGTGATGAAGATGTAATATCAACCACAGGAGATGCACCAGAAGCAGGGGAAGATGTGTTAGTTTCCTATTCCACCAATGGCGGTCAAACTTGGACGACTTTAACCACCTTATTAGCTAGTAATTACGCCACTACATACACTAATTGGACTACCCAAGCGATCGCTTTACCCGATGCAGCTAAAACTGATCATACTCAATTCCGTTGGCAACAAACTAATTTTACTAATACGGGTGATGATACTTGGGCGATTGATAATATTACCCTAGCCTCAAATACTATTATGAGTGGAGTACAGTTTTATACTCCTATCACTCAAGTAGATAACTTTAAAACTGTTAATAGTACCAATCCAAATTCAGGTAATAGTAACAGTAAATTTGTGATTATGGGTAATGGCAACATTAGTTTTCTAGGAGAAACCATATCCAGTGTATCCTTGGATGTGAGTGAAAATGGATTAAAATTTAACCTGTTTGATACTTTTGCTTATGTTCTACTGGATAATGGGCTTACAGCCACAATGCCTGTGAAAACAGCTATAAGCAGTGGCGCATACATCATTGGGACATTATCTAAAGACATCAGTGTTATTGCGGGAAAAAATGGTGCTAGTGTAACAGGAGCATTAGGTTTAGAATTTCCTTTAAGCTTGAGTGTTCCCTATTTCGGTACTCTTAAACTAGCAAGTTTAAAAGCAGATGGGGTATTAAATTTAACGGTGGGTACAGATGGCAAAATATCTGGTTATATCAAAGATATTGACTTTACTGTATGGGGTAAAAACCTCTCTATTCCTAGCTTTTCATTTAGTAGTAATGTCAATTCTTGGGATGACCTCATTGTTGAAACCTCTCAAGCAGTAGCTGATAAAATCCAGAAAGAATTTCTTAATCTCTTTGATGATGCAGAGCAATTATACAATGGCATCAAAAATGGCACGATTGATTTTGCGAAGGATGTCGAAAGTTTCTTTGCTAATTATGGTCAAACGGGAATCAATGCTTTAAAAGATTTGGGAAGTAATGCGGCATCACTCTACACTGATGTTGGGATTGGAGATTCCTACAATACTTTTAATAAGTCTCTTCAAAACATCGCAAATGCCGTTGGTAGTGGTATAAGTGGTGGTGTTAAAAAAGCAGGCAAAACACTTAAAAAAGCCTTTAATGGACCGATCGCTGATGCTAAAGTTTTCCTTGATATTAATGGCAATTTCATCCCAGATCAAAATGAACCGACCGTAACAACCGATAATTATGGGCGTTTTAATCTGCAATATAACCTTAACGATTATGACACCAATGGGGATGGTAAATTAGATTATACCGAAGCCTTAGTCATAGGTATGGGCGGTATTGATACCACCACTGGCAAAGAAGTTAAAGTCCCCTTTATGGCTACGGTAGGTAGTGAAATTAGCCCTCTGACTACCCTGAAAACAGGTTTAATGCTGCAAGGTTTAACGGAAACAGCAGCCGAAACGATCATCAAGCAAAGTTTTGATTTAGACAAATTTGGCGGTATTTTACTAAATCAATTTGATGCCTATAGCGAAATTGGTCAAGGTCATTTGGTTGGTTATGATGTGGCGATCGCTCAAACTATGGCTCATAACCTGTTATTATTGGGCAGTGCCGTTATTAAACAAATTCAACCCCAGTTATCTGATTCTGAGGTTCAAAATCAACTATTCAAGATCATTGCCCAAGTAGTAGCAGATCAAGGGACTATTGATCCTACTAACCCAGGAGTTAACCGCAGTTTAATTAATGCCTTAACTCAAAATAGTCCCACACCTGTTAGTGATGAAATTGTATCAGCGTTTTCATCTTTGATGATCGAAACTGAATCTCAACTTCATAAAATCGTTGGTGATACTTCTCATCCAGATAACTTAAGGTTAATCTTACCAACCCTTAATTACATGAAAACGATCCTGGTGGAAAATCTACCTGTGATCATGCAAAAGGTGATTACCAAAGAAATAGAACCCGCAGATGTTATGGATAGTTTCCATGCCATTTTAAATCAGAATAATCATCTCATTCAATATGGTTTAAATGAGGCGCGGACCGTCACCATCAGCACGGAAGGAATATTAAAAGAAGGTGATAGTTCTTTCCATCATGGTAAGTTTATTGTCAATCTTGGCGAGACAGCACCCGCACAAGGTTTAACTATCTTTTATACTCTTTCGGGAACTGCAACTTTAGGGGAAGATTATCAATTACTGTATAATCCCACAGTAGGACAGCTAAATATAGCACCTTATGAAAAAACAGGGATTATTGATTTAGAAGTCTTGGATGATACTTTAAGTGAATCTCCTGAATCAATTACCCTCACTCTTCAATATGCTGGTGATGGTTTTGCTATCAATCCTAATCAAAATACAGCTTATTTCGTGATCAAGGATGATGAAAATTCAGGTAATAATTCAGTTTTCCGACCAGATCAAGTGATAGCTGGAACAATCAATAATGATATTCTCACTGGTACTGATCAATCTGAATGGTTAAAAGGTAGCTATGGTAATGATCAAATATTTGGTTTAGGGAATAACGATAAAATTGATGGTGGTTTTGGTAATGATATTCTTCACGGTGGATCAGGTGATGATATCATGGCTGGTCAATTTGGTGCAGATCAACTTTGGGGTGAAGATGGTAATGATTTGCTCCAAGGAGGTACAGGCAATGACATCCTTAACGGTGGTGCAGGTAGCGATGTTATTAATGGTGGAGAAGGTGATGATCAACTCACAGGTGATGCTGGTAATGACCAACTAGAAGGTGATGCTGGTAATGATCTGATTAATGGTAATGCCGATAATGATTGGTTAAGTGGTGGTATTGGTAATGATATTCTCATTGGTGGCGCAGGAGATGATGTCGTTAGTGGTGGTATCGGTGCAGATCAATTTGTGATTACTTCTGGTAATGATGGGTTTGATATCTTTAGTGATTTTAATCCCGCAGAAGGCGATCGCATTGTCATTGACTCTAAACAATTTGACTCTTTTGATCTGAGTAAACTTACCTTTGCTCATGGTTTTCTTAAATATGATGGTCAAAACCTCGCTTTAATCCAAAATCAAGGTAATATTTATGCCCTGCTAAACTTAAAACCAGTGGTAGATGTGGTATCTGAGTTAACCTTCCCCACTGTTTTCCCTGCTAATAGTAATATTCTGACTACAGGTGACATACCTAGTTTAGCAACTCTGACGCATACAACAGTTGATCCTACTCAATCGGAAGGTTTATTAGGGAAGATTTTGACCAGGGGTTATATTAAAGTTGCGATCGCTCCAAATACTCCTCAATGGCAAAAAGAACAAGCTAAAGCCTTAGCTGCGGCGCTCTTTGGTGATTCTCAAGCACTGCAATATGTCACCTTAGATGAAAAAGATATTTTTGCAGCAGTAGCCACTCAACAAGTAGATATTTCGGCGCATCTATTCCCCAATACCTATGAAAATCAAATAGATTTTGCGCCCGCGACTTTCTATGACAGTGAAGTTATTGTTGTTAAAAATAATAGTCATATCACTCAAGCTCAAGATCTACAGAATGTCACCATCGGAGTGATCGCCAATAGCGACTCTCGCCAAAATCTCCGCGCTGTTTTAGGTAACGCTGGTATTAACTACAAACTAGCTGAATTTGCTGATAATCAGACATTAAGGTTGGCTTATGACAATAATCAAATTGGTGCAGTAGTTCTCAATCCTAGTCAAGTTAAGGATTTACCCACAGGTAACTCTGTCTTAGATTTAGAACTATCTACTCAAGCCATGAGTATGGTATTACCAGAAAATGAATCTTCTTGGGCTGATGTGGTACGCTGGGCAATTACCGCACCCATCGCAGCAGAATCTTTAGGTATTACTTCCACTAATTTGGATAGTTTGGTAAATAGTAATGATCCAGCAATTCGACGCTTTTTAGGTTTAGAAGGTAATTTAGGACAATCTCTCGGTATTAGTAATGATTTTGCTAATCAAGTTATTCGCACAATGGGTAACTATGCTGAGTTTTGGCAAAATAATTTTGGAGATTTATCGAGAAGTCGCAACCATCTTTTTGCTGATGATGGTTTACTCTATTCTTTACCCTTCGCTGGTAGCGTCAGTCAAAAACCGGAATTAATTAACAATAATGATCGCAATGTCTTAACAGAAATCAAAGCACGAGGTTTCATTAACGCGGGTGTATCATCGAGTCAATATCCAGGTTTGTTTTACCAAGAAAATGATCAATGGAGTGGCTTCCATATTGATATTCTCAAAGCCCTATCTGTGGCTTTATTTGGCGATGCAAATCACTTAAATTTTAGTAATCCTACCAGTTTTTTACTGAGCAGCTTAACTAATACGGCTAACGGTGTTGTGGATATTTCTTCTAATAGCACTACTCATAATTTAGTCCGGGATGGCTCTGTGGGTATTGATTTTAGTAAGCCTTATTTCTTTGATGGACAGGCTATTTTAGTAGGTCTTGATAGCGGTATTAGCTCTCTTGGGACGCTGACAGGCAGACGTATCGGGGTAGAAGCAAATACGACTGCTTTCGCTGGTTTAGATGATAATTTAGTTGGCATTAACTTCACTAAGGTAGAGTATACTAGCACTACTAATCTTTACAATGCTTACCAAAATGGAGAAATTGATGCTTTAATTGGCGATCGCTCGATTATTGCTAGTCGTCTGAGTACCTTTTCCAATCCTGAAAATCATAAGATACTGGATCAAGTATTATCAAGAGAACCAATCGCTTTTGTAGTGGATGAAAATCAGTCAGATTGGTTAGATGTGATCAATTTGATCATTGATACCCTCACCAAAGCCGAAGAATTAGGCATTACCAGCGCAAATGTAGATCAATTAGTTAAGGGTAATAATCCTGCTATCCGTGAATTTTTGGGTGTTAATGGCAAACTTGGCGAAAAATTTGGTCTAACTGCTAATTTTGCCCAAAATATCATTAAATCTATGGGTAACTATGGAGAAATTTATCAACGAAATCTAGGGGCGATATCCATTCCCAGAGATGCTAATCAGAGTTTTGCTGATTTTGGATTACAATCTGCTAATAGTTATACCAGTGCTTTGAGTATTGCCAACCCTGAATTAGAAATCAGGGGTAATGGTATTTTCCAAGTGATGGATAATTTAGCCAATATTAAATTTAACCTCCTCAAGCATGACGGGAGAACTCAGGCTGAAATCGGTCTATATAAAACTGATGCAGATGGCAGCATTAATGGCATTAATCGCAACAGCACAGGTTATCTAAGTGAAGTTTTAAAACACAGTCAAACCATCTTCTCTATTCTGGACAACAACCCTAATGGTTTTGATAGTAATAGCTTCAGCAGAACATTAGGAGAGTTTGATAACAATACCTACTTTGGCTTATATATGATCCAAGGTAGGGATGCTACCACCGTTCTTAACACTGGAGACTATAGTTCTTTGGTGTTGTCCCAAAATGTCAAAGCCCTGCAAACCCTTGATAACGGAGCAAATCTTGTTTTTAATTGGGAAACCAACGGTGATAACAGTTACGATGATCTAATTATCGAAGCTGCTCCCACCTTAGAAGGAACTGTATTTGGTACAACCCTTGATAAAACAATTGATCTGACTGGTTTGGATCATCAAGTCCATAACATCAGCTTTACCGTAAACCGCGAAGCAGCCTATGATAATTTAATCGGTTTCTATCGAGTTAATGAACAGGGTCAGGTGCTAGATAGCCAAGGTAAAGTGGTTTCTGGTAATCCAAATCAGGATAGTAACTATGCTCAATTAGCCATAAACAATCGTTTGGATATACTTCTGAGTACAGGCAATCAACAAACTGCTGTCTTTAATGAACAACTCATGGGCGGTGTACGTTATGCTCCCATCCTCATCGCTAATGGTGGTTCAGCTTCCAGTCCCAATTTCAGCCATACCTATTTTGCCTATAGCGGAGCTAATAGTGATGGAGTTAATCATGTGCGACGCATGGCAGATAATATTTTTGGCTTTGAAGATATTCGCGGCGGTGGAGATAATGACTTTAATGATGTGATTGTGTCGGTAAAAGTCATCTAGTAGTCTGTCAACCCGAAAATGACGGGTGAAGGTAAGGGGGGGTAGGGGAGGTTAAAAACTTCAGACACGCCGAATTTTTCTAAGGGAACACCAAAAAATAAATTACCCAATTTTGTGGGATGGGCATCCTGCCCGTCCTTGATGATTAGCAGGCTTTTCGTCCCGCACCACGAAAAATTTTTGGGTATTTTTTTAATTGGAAGTCCCTAAGAGAAGTCCACAGAATGATTGATCCTATAGTGAGAGAAGATAATTTCAGTGTGCAGCCTTAACGGGTGACAAGGTGACTAAACAGCTTGTTTCATAAGGGATAGAACCTGAAAGCCACGTTGAAAAAAGAGGTGCTTAAGTAATTGGACAAAAATATTTACAGTCATTGCGAGGGAAGGGAAGCAATCACAACCCTTGCGAACTGCTTGCAGCAGCGCAACGCTTACGCAATCACATTGTGTAATTAATTTTATCTCACTACTTACTTATTCAGCAAACCCTAGTTATCATTTTATTGTCAATTTGTCAATAGGGAATTTTGGCGATCGCTCAAATTAGATCATTTCTGAGCAAATTCATGGCTAAAATTGTTAAGGGAATAGGTATTAATTTTGTAAAGTTTTGTATTAGCCTGGGAAATTAATTTCTGAAACTACTGTCAATAAAGGGTTTGAGACTAACATCTTTTAAAATATCTAAAATTGACAATAATATCCTAATTATGAAATTCTTTGAAATTATAGCAAATCGCTGAAAGTATAGCAACCTCGTTGATAAATAAAAAAGATTATCAATTAATTATTAAGGAAATATAAAGGCAAATCACTAAAACTTATAAATATCAAAAGTATTATTAATTTTATATAATTCAAGCTTATCATACAGCTATTATGAATAATCTATCTGATAAATAGCATCTAGGATAAAACTAAGAGCATATTATTAGATTATAGTTGGGCGATAGCGAAGTGCTATCCAATCCTGTGGGATGGGCATCTTGCCCGTCCTTGTATTATTAGCGGGCTTTTCGTCCCGCACCACAAGAAATTTTGGGATATCTTTTTAATTGGAAGTCTCTAATAGCCATTATACTACATATTAATACTTAAGCTTACTGGTAATTTATGTTATTTATTTAACTATTGTTAATGAGATTTTGGAAACTTACGCATATTACATAATGAAGTACGGAAAGTCAGGGTAAAAAAATTTTGCTTTGCTTATTGACTTCTATTCCTAAAAAGTCTATAGTTTTTAACGAAGTTAATTGCAAATAATTTGCAAAAGTGTTGAAAATAATTCTTATTGGAGTAAAAAAATGGTAGTGAGTGAAAAAAGCTTTTGGGGTGTTGGAGGCGGATTGTTAGCCTTGACAGGAATGGCTTTGAGTAGTTTGGGTTCTATGCAAATAGCCATAGCTAAACCCTTGCAAAATCAACCAGCACCACGCTTAATTGTTCAGAAAATCAACCCTTTAACTATAGTTTTTCCCACTCGCTCTGATTCTACTGACTTGCAAAATAAAGCTAATAATGTAGCTGCCTTTTTGTCTAAGGAATTAGGCATACCCGTTAAAGCGCAAGTAGGTGATGAGACAGCCGCAGTAGAAGCTTTAAGAGCGAATCGGGCTGATGTAGCATTTTTAAGTAGCCGTCCGGCTTTAAAGGCTGAACAATTAGCAAATTCTCGGTTATATTTGGCGGAAGTTCGTAAAAATTACTCCGGTAGATATACTTATAATTCTATTTTTGTTGTTCCTAATAACAGCCAATTAAAAAGTAAAAATTCTCCCAAAGCAACTTTAGAACAACTTAGAGGCAAAACTATTGCTTTTACTTCTCCTACATCTGGTTCTGGGTTTATTTTTCCAGTGAGTGAGTTAGTAAAACAGGGTTTCGTGCCTAACCGCGATCGCTTGGAAAACTTCTTTGGTAAAGTTAGTTATGGTGGAAATTATAGTAAAGCTTTAGATGCTGTAATTAGAGGTCAAGCGGATGTAGCTGTAGTCTCAGAATATGCTCTTTTCCCTCCCTATTTGGCTGCTGAGAATAGAGGTAAAGTCAGGATATTACATAAAATTTCTGGTGTTCCGGCTCATGGTATTGCCATTGATGATGATGTCCCAGTTGTCATCAGAGAAAAGCTAATTAATGCCTTGTTGAAGTTAAATAAATCAGAAAACAATCAATTACTAAGCGGTTTATATAATTCCACAGAATTGGTTAGGATTGATCATAATCGTCATCTTCGACCAGTGCAGGAAGCCCTAAAAAATGTGGGAATGGAATAATACTTAAAAGGTCAGCATTAAGAATTAGGAATATTGCTAATAAAATTCTTAATTCTGACGAAATTATGATTTTTTGATGAAATTTTCACAAAAGCGACTATGACTCTTGCCTCTCAAGTAATTACAAATTATCATTTATCTACAAGTAACGTGAATTTTATTCAATGTTGTCATTTGCAAACAGATTATCTTGCTTCCTTAGAACGTCCGATTTTAAATAATATTAATTGCCAAATTAATCAAGGTGAATTTGTAGTTTTACTAGGATTGAATGGGGCAGGTAAATCAACATTATTAAAATCACTTGTGGGTTTAGTTCCCTTGATTAAGGGGGAAATTAAAATTAATGGTGTGTCTGTAAGTGAGCAAAACTTACCGCAAATCCGTCGAGATGTGGGAATGCTATTTCAGGGAGGGGGCTTAATTCGCCAATTATCAGCAATTGATAATGTTTTATGTGGTAGGTTGGGGGTGAGAAAAACGGGGCAAACTTTATTCGGATTTCCGCAGCGCGATCGCACCTTAGCCTTAGAATTATTAACACAACTAGGTTTGCAAGAACAAGCATATCAAAAAACTAGTAAATTAAGTGGTGGACAACAACAAAAAGTAGCGATCGCTAGAGCATTAATGCAATCTCCACAAATACTTTTAGCCGATGAACCCACCACAGGTTTAGATGTGTTAGCCTCACAACAAGTCATGGCGACTTTATCGGAATTACATCAACAAGGATTAACTATAATCACCGTTTTACATGACTTAGCACTAGCTACAGAATACGCTCAAAGAGCGATAATTTTAGATGGCGGAAAAGTAGTTTATGATGGCAAATGTGAAAATTTACAACAGCGATTTTTATCAACTATCTAAATAAAATAATTAAAATTATCTGGAGTAATTTAAAAAACAATGAAAAAAATTTCTAGTTCACAAATTTTCCATCGTTATCCTTGGTTTATACCTTCACTTGTATTCCTATTAATGATAGGAATTTATATTTGGGCATTACAAGGATTAAAAGTTGATCTGAAATTATTAGAAGATAGCTGGCCTTTTATCACGGACTTTATTTCCCGATTATTTCCTCCTAACTTACAAGTTTTAGACATTGCCATTAAAGGATTAATTGAAACCGTACAGATGTCCGTCTGGGGAACATCCATAGGTGCAGTTTTATCCTTACCAATTGCCATAGCCAGTTCTAATAATATCGCCCCTTTATGGTTAAGATGGATAGCAAACTTACTGCAAAATGCTGTGCGTTCCGTACCTTCAATTATCTTAGGTTTAATCTTCGTAGCTGCTACAGGTTTAGGCGCACCCGCTGGAACATTGGCATTATCAATATATACTATTGGCTATCTTGCTAAATTTTATCAACAAGCTATAGAATCAGTAGATTATCATTCCTTAGAGTCTTTACAGGTAATTGGAGCATCAAAAATACAAATTGCTCAGTATGGGATATTGCCGCAAATATTACCTTTAGGATTAGGTTATACCCTATGGATGTTTGAATATAACATTCGTGCTGCTTCGGTTTTAGGAGTAGTTGGTGCTGGGGGAATAGGATTTCAATTAAAAAGCTATATAGATGGTTTTGAATATACCAAAGCCACAACCATGATGTTAGTGCTATTAGTAGTAGTCACAGTTATTGATTGGTTTAGTAGTAAATTACGCCGATACCTAGAGTCAATTTAGTATTTATCTGCGTTTATCTGCGTTTATCTGCGTTCAATTATTCCAAAAATCTTACCAATTCTTCCTCCTGACTCCTGACTGGGCGCGGGCCCCGCGCCCCTACCTACTTATTAATAAAATCTAAAATAGCTTCCGCGACAACACCAGCACAAGTTTCTGGTAAATTACTTTCTCCATGAGCAATATTATGTAACTGAACTTCGGGAATTAATCGAGCATAAGTATTACTTTTGGATATAGCAGATTGTGTATCTTGACCACCTTGCAAAATTAAGCAAGGAACGCTAATTTCCGGTAAGCGTTTTTCTAATAATTCTGCTGCTATTTCTGGTTGCTGACGATTAAAAAGTAATTGACAAGCTGTCGAAGACTGTAACAATGTTTGTCTTAATTCTAAATCCCTAGCAATTTTTCCCTCCCAACCAATCAATTTGATAAAAGGCATAATTAAGCGTAAAAATTTAATTATTAAGGGTGAACAATTAAATAACCGCCGTTTTTTTTGCCATTCCTCTTTTTTATCTTCCGCTGCAACACCCTCTGGTGATAACAATATTAAGCCAGATATTTGTTCTGGATATTTTAAAGCATAACTAGCCGCAATCCAACCGCCTAGAGAATTACCAGCTAAATAGACCTTTTCTAATTTTAAAGCTTTTAAAAAATCAGCTAAACACTCGACTTGTAAATCTATGGAATGGTGAATTTTAGGATTTGCTGATTCACCAAAACCTAACAAATCCGGTGAGAAGCAATGGATGTTTTCAGCTAATAATTCCATTGTGGATACCCATTCGCTACCATCATTCCATGCACCATGTAGAAAAACTACGGGTATTCCTGTACCAACTTCACGCCAAAACAATACCCCTTGACTAAGTTTTATTCGGGAGTTACGAAATAAAATATTCATTTATTTTAATTTACTAATTTAGTTGTCTAAGTTGTGCGATTTCCAAACCCAAAATTTTGAATTTTCCATCTTTTAGGCAAGTGTTGTTAAACCATTTAAGTAGTCTTGTAACTGACGAAAATGGTCATGGGACATATCTGGTTTTGGCAAAGAACTGGGAGGAAAAGCTTGAATTTCCATAACTTCTAAAGTATCTTTGATTGCCATTTCTCCTTGAACTTCAGCTTCAACAGTAATACAGATGGAATGAATCCGAGGATCACGATCTGGTGAAGAGTAAACTCCCACTAAACGGCGGATTCTAACTACTTCTAACCCTGTTTCCTCTATCAATTCCCGACGGACTGCATGAGGAACATCTTCTCCCCAATCCACCATACCACCAGGTAATGACCAACGACCATCATCCTTTCTCCTAATGAGGACAATCTGACCATCAGGTAAAATAGGAATAATACTTGTACCAGTAATGGGGTGGCGGAATATAATACCCAGTACCGTTTGTCCAAAATGCCATAGGCTGCGCGTGGACTGAATTATTGGTGTAAAAAAAGCAAGAATGTTCAAGTTGAAAATTACTTTGTTGTATTCTAAGTAGGTTAGCATTGAAAATCTTCGTTATGGCAAGGCAAAAGGCAAGAGGCAAGAGGCAAAAGGCAAGAGGCAGTAGTGAAGAGGGTTTGGGCGATTTTACTTTTCTTTACACAGATTGGTTTTATTGTGTTCACCTACTTACGAATTACGAATTCCGGCGTTGCTGATTAAGGGTATGAATTTTAGTCTCACGCAAAGGCGCAATCACGCTTCGTGATCTCGAAGAGTAGACGCAAAGGTAAGATTTTTAAAGGTTCAATTTGGAAATTTCATACCTCGATTCAGCAACGCCCGAATTCCAAATTCCAAATTACGAATTACGAATTACGAATTACGAATTACGAATTAATGTTGTTTCTGCAATCTGGAAAATCATTTCTTCTAATGTCCGTAATAATTCTTGCTCATTATACGGTTTAGAAAAATAAGCTTTTGCTCCTAATTGCATAGCTAACTGACGATGCTTACTACTACTACGGGATGTTAACATAGCGACAGGAATATTTCTTAACTCTGTATTATTGTTGATTCGCTCTAAAAAGCTATAACCGTCAATACGAGGCATTTCAATATCACAAATTACCGCTTGGACTTGCAGACCACTTTCTAGCTTTTCTAAGGCTTCTTGACCATCTTTAGCCTGTTCTACTTGATATCCACCTTTTTCCAGGGTTAGTGCTAGATAACGGCGGACGTTAATGGAATCATCAACGATCAAAATTATGCCTTTTTGGCGACTAGGTTGATTTACAGTCGTTACTTTTGGCGGTTTGAGGAATGCAGTTTGTAGTCTTGTTGTTGGTAATTTATTACTGATGTGGGGACGTTCATTTTTCGTGATCCACGATACTAAATCATTAGTGTTAATGAGGGGAACTACTCGACCATCACCCAGAATTGTACAGTTATTAAAACCACCGGGAAGGGGAATATTACCTTCTACTTGACGAATAGCTACTTCCTGTTCACCCCAGCAACGCTCTACTTGAACTGCGACTTGTTGATGATCATGTTTGACTATCAATACACTTATAGCATTAATGATTGGCAGAGTTTCTATTTCTAGGTTATTGTAGCGGGAGCAATTAAACTCAAAGTAACTATTGAGACGCAGTAATGGTAATTGATTGTTTTGCCAGTTAATAAATTCTTTCCCGTTTTGGGAGAAGATTTGTTCCTGTTCTAGCAAGAAAATTTCCTCGATTACGTCTGTAAAAAATGCTAACACCAAGCGATCGCTCTCAACCAATAAAACCCGCGCGACTGACAAAGTAAATGGAACTGATAAGGTAAATTTTGTCCCCACTCCAGCTTGGGTGTCAACATTCACATCTCCTCGTGCTAATTTCAGGTTGTTACGAACCACATCCATGCCTACACCCCGACCAGATAAAGCTGTTACTTGTTCCGAGGTGCTAAATCCTGGTTCAAAAATTAATGATAGTAGTTCTTCATCACTAGCGATCGCTAATAAGGAATCATCCAAACCCATTTTTAAAGCCCGGTGACGAATTTTGTCTAAAGAAATACCTTGACCATCATCACGAATAGTAATAATTGTGCGATTACTATGATAGGCTGCTTTCATTTCAATTAAACCTTGTTCAGGTTTGCCTTGATTTTTCCGAGTAATAGGATCTTCAATTCCATGATCAAAAGCATTGCGTAACAAGTGCATTAAAGGCTCGTTTAAAGCTTCCAAAATACCTCTTTCAATTAAAGTATTTCCACCTTCAATTTTTAACTGTACATTTTTTCCATACTCAACATTTAAATCCCTAATAGCTCTAGGAAAACGTTCCACCAAATCGGAAAAAGGACGCATTCTCACCTGGGTTAATTGTCTTTGTAATTGTTTAGAAGTTTTATTGAGTTTTCGTGTGATTTGGTCTGTATCGTCCACGCTTAATTGAATATCACTGGTAACTTCCGCAACTTGGACAATAGTTTCCATGACATTTTGAGATAATAAATTCAATTTTTGATAACTCTCTTGTTCTATAAAATTATTTTCTACTTCTTGATTACCATGATTATGAGTTATTATTTTTGCGTAGGCTGTTCGCAGTTCTTGATTTTCTTGATCAAGAATTTGAACTCTTTGACTGAGATTACGCACCAATTTACGTAATCTTTCCACTTGCACATTTAACCCATTACGTTGAATAATAACTTCTCCAAATAAATCATTAATTTTTTCTAAATGTTTACTAGGAACTCTAACTGTATTTTCCTGGTTTTCCCTTTCTTTAGGTAGTGAATTAATATCACTTTTACGTTCAGTATATTTATAATCTATGGGGAGATTTTCCGAAGTTGATACTCTATCAGCACTTGCTGGAGATAGTTCAACATTTTCTAAGAAATCAAAATCAGAAACAAATGACTTATGCACTTGCTGATTTGATAAAATCGCAGGAAGATCATGAATAACTTCACCAAAATCAATTCTATTTGGTAAATTACCTCGTTGATTACTTAATACTAAAGTTTGAGATTGCCGCCATGCTTTTAATGCTAAATTAGCAATTTCTAAATAACTATCAGGGTGAGTTTCTAAATAATGGCTAACGGATTGACATAATTGGGTAAAAGCTGTTAATTGCAGCATTTCTCCTAACCCACCCAACTCAGTTGCCATCATTACCAACTCTGCTCTTAATCCCGATTTATTGCTATTTTTTAATCTAGCTTCTAGGTGTTGTAAATACTCTTCAACTTCAGTTTCAAATAATAAAGGGATAATTTCTGTATCATTTTCTGATGATAGCAAAGTTGTAATATTTTCTGGAGTCGGTTCACCTAAACGCTCATAAAGTTCGTTAAAAACTGGATAACAAGATTTTCTTAACCAACTATCATCCAGATTATTACCCTTTGCCAATAACTCAACAATCTGTCGTAGCCAATCAACACTAGATAGTAATAAACTTTGTAAATGAGTATCAAGTTCCAAAGAATCTTTTTGAGTCTTTAAGACTTTAAAGGCATCTTCCAATTTATGAGCTAAATTACTTAATACGCGAAATCCCATCATTGCTGCTCCACCTTTAATAGAATGGGCGGCTCGCATTGCAGCGTTAATATGTTCTAATTCAATACGTTTACTAATGTCAATTTCCAGTAATACCCCTTCTAAAGTATTGAGGTAATCAGTTGCTTCTTCCAGAAATTGCATCTGGATTTCCAATTCTTTATCTTTAGTCATTAGTGATTAGTCCTTAGTCATTATTTATTAAGTAGGTTGGCGTTGAAAATTGTCGTTATGGCAAGGCAAGAGTCAAGAAGTTTTCAGCGATTTTACATTTCTTTACACAGTTTGGTTTTATTGTGTTCACCTACTTAATTCAGAACAAATGAGAATATTAATTAAAAGGGAAAGTCTCAATAGTATCTTTTAACTCTTGAGAAATATCTACTGCTGTTTGTAACGATTGGGAAACTTGACGCGAATTATGAGTATTACGTGCTAATGCCAGAGTAATATCCTTAATAGTTTGACTCACAATTTGTGATGTTTGAACTTGAGATTGAGTAGAACTTAAAATTAACCGGACTAAGGTATCTACTTGCTGGGATACATCAACAATTTGTCGTAAATTATCTTTGGCCTTTTCAATAATATTCCTGCTTTGGGTAACTTGATTAGTTCCCGTTGTCATTGTTTTTAATACTTCACCTGTTTCTCGTTGGATTTTGACAATTATTTCCTCAATTTCTTGAGTAGCGGCGGCACTTCTGGCGGCTAATTCGCCAACTTCTTCAGCTACCACGGCAAAACCTTGACCTTCCTCTCCGGCTCTTGCAGCTTCAATTCCCGCATTAATTGCTAATAAATTAGTTTGCATGGAAATTTGATTGATTATAGAAACCACACAGGAAATTTGTTGAGAAGAGTCCCCTAAACGTCTTACTTTTTTAGTAACTTCATCAACTGTTTCTTGGACACAGAAAATATTTTCCAGTGTTAAATCCATATCTGCTCCAGTTTTAGTGGCTGTATGGTTAGCATCATTAGCAATGGTGACAGCTTGCTGTGCTATATCAGCGATAGATTGAATAGCAATGGTCATATTTTCAATAGTTTCTAAGCTTTGGTGCATTTTTTCAGGTTCTATAATTGCCTCTGTGGTGAATTTTTCTAAATAAACATTTACTTCACTAATAGCTTGTTGAATTTGATTGACAATTGGCTGAATACTATCCTGGAAATTCTGGATTTCTAGAGAGTCTTGATGAATATTTGTTTGACTATGAGCTTTCAATTTTCTGATCTCTACTAGCAGATGAGATTGTTCTAAAGCATAGCCAATTTGTGTAGCAATTTGGGTTAAAAAATTAATTTCTCCAACTTGCCAAACATGAGGATGATGACAATGATGAGCAATCAAGAATCCTTGAATTTCTCCATGACTTAAAATCGGTGCTGTTAAACTACTTTGTACAGAAAATTTCTTTAACCATTCGATATAACTACTGGTTAAATTTACCTCTTGTTTAATGTTTGATATGGCCTCAAATTGATTACTTTTCCCAAGTTCTCGCCAGTGAGAATCATTGTTATAGACACCGAGCATTTTTTGACAATCATCAAGTACCGATTCAGCAATTACTTTGACAGATTGCGTTTTCCGATGGAGTTTATAAACGATGACTCTATCTGCTTTGAGAACATGAATAACTTCAGAAATTGCTGTTTGATAAATAGCTTCGGACTGAAGATTTAGCCGAATTTTTCTAGTCACCTCTAGCAGTAATTTTAGCCATTCAATTTCTCTTTCTTGATCTTCTTGTTTGTTGACTACGCTTAGATGTATTTGCTCTTGAATTTCCTGAGCTTTTCCTATAGACGTATTCGCAATTTTAGCATTAATCCGCTGACTTAACCAAGCTACAAGCAACGTCATTAATAATGCAATTAATGATGTTGTACTAGCAGTTAAGGTTAAAAATTCTCTTTGTTGCTTAAAGGCGATCGCTGTATCTTTTTCTATGATTAATTGCCACTTGCTCTCTGGTAAACCTGATATCTTGGAAAATGGTATATAAGTAATAAGTTGCTGGTTTTGATTATTTTTGGCAATGGCTGTAAATGTATCAATATTTTTGGTATTCAAAACATTTGTTAAACTCGGATATATATTTACGAGTTTTTCACCAAATATATCTTGATAGGAACTAATTAAAATTTTTCCTGCTGCATCTAAAAAATAATATTGATGATTCTTATCTATATAATTTTGTATTACTTTTTTTAAAGCCTTCAGAGGTATACGGGTTCTGACTATACCAATAGTATTACCCTCCACTGCATCCTTAATTGGTGCAGCTATATAAATCACTGTACCGATATTTTCAACTATTTCTGGTTGACTAATAATAGGAGTATTTTGTTTAACTACCTCTTGAAAATAGATAAGTTGTTTTTCTGGACTTAAAGATTCTCCTGATGATTGCATCATCACTTGTCCATTCAGATCAAATATGGCTACACTATCATAAACATGACTATTTTTGATCAAGCTATCTAAGGAGACTTGTGTTTCTATATTAATTGTGCTGGGATCAACTTTCGATATTTGCCTAGATTTTTCTGCTATTGCTTTTTCTGTATCTTGCATCGGACTTGAAAAAGATATATTAGATAGGATCTGAATATCTCCATAGCGTTGTCCAATAAAGTTATTAACTTTATCACTTAAATTAATTGCTGTATTTTCTTGGGATGTAATAATTTGCTTTGTAATTAACTGACTACCAAACATATAAGCGATCGCCCCAGTTCCCACAACTGGTAAAGTACCAATAGCAATAGTGATAGACAAAATTATAGATTTGGTACTTAACTTAAATTGTCGCAAATATTCTAATCTCTCATACCAAGACCTCTGATCACTGGAACTTTTTCCTCTATTATCAACAACTTTAGTTGGAGAAATTAAAGATGCTTGATTTTGAGAATTGCTACTTTGTTTGATATCAGTCTTATTCAACATATATTCCTCGCACCACATCTATAAAATAAAAAGTTACCACTTTCTTTGAGTATTAATTATTAGTTAATACAAAAAACATCTGAACTTAAAATATGTACTGCATTTAATACCAATAAAATTTCTTCTTGTTGTACCACACAACCACATAAGTAAGGTACTAAACTAGATGCTACTTGTCCCACAGGAGAACGGATATCATCAGCGATAAACTTGGTTGTACCTTTAATTTCTTGAACAACTAAACCTAAAATCATTGATTCTATTTGAATAACAATAATATTATACTGACGCAATCGGTGGTCAAGACATTCTAGATTAAACATCCTCGGTAAATCAACCACCCAAATTATATGACTGCGCCAATTCATCAATCCTAATATACAAGCAGGCATATTCGGAATAGCCGTAACCGATGTCACAGGTACAATAATTGCTTCCTGCGTATGAGCAATGGATAAAACAGCACCAGTTTGTTGATTAAGTTGAAATTTGAGATAGCCATCTTCTCGACTATTATGTATGGCTTGATGGTTAAAGTCAATTTGCAACTTTTTCATAAATAAATATTATAGGACTTACGCACGCTCACTAATTTACCATGATATGAATGAACGAAATTGCGTCGTTTTCGGCTTTGGGAATAACTTATTGAGTAGGGTGCGTCAGATAGAGGGAATCTGTTTTTTTGTCAAAATATCGTGTCTGACGCACCCTACAAGGGATAAAATTTACCTCGCATATTTGGGGAATCTTGTCAATGCGTAAATCCTATTCTCTATTTTCTCTATCTCATATTTTGCTTTTTCTCCGCTTTAGGATCACGATTAGCTACAGCGGCTAATTCCGCATCCATTAAGGTTTTTCCGGTGGCTGCTAGGTAAACATCATCTAAACTAGGACGAGATTGAGCGATACCAAAAATTGGTAAATTGGCATGATTTAACACCTGTTGAATCGTGATTAAAACGTCATTTTGCGGTGTAACTACCAAATTTAGGGAGTTACCCTGGGCGCTATTGATGATGATTTCTTGGACAAAAGGTAAGGCTGCTAACAGGTTTTTGGCGGTTTCGGCTTCTTCTAGAGGTGAAAATTCACGGATTCTCAAGGTGATGCGATCGCCCCCCACCTGATCTTTTAACTGAGAAGGTGTACCATTAGCAATAACTAAACCTCTATCAATAATTGCCACCCTGTCAGCTAAAGCATCAACTTCTTCTAAATAATGACTGGTAATTACCACAGTAGTTCCCCCAGCCCGTAATTGCCGCAAGAAATTCCAGACTACAACCCGACTTTCAATATCCAATCCTACCGTTGGTTCATCTAATACCAACACATCCGGCGCATGAAGTAAACCAGCCGCTAAATCTAGCCGTTTGCGTAAACCACCGGAATAAGTTCCAGTTTTTTTATCTGCGTATTCTTGTAACCCCAGCAAATCCAAAATAGTATTAATTCGCTGTTTAATCACCGCACCAGGAA
The DNA here is from genome assembly GCF_015207875.1 of Dolichospermum sp. LEGE 00240. Taxonomy (GTDB): domain Bacteria; phylum Cyanobacteriota; class Cyanobacteriia; order Cyanobacteriales; family Nostocaceae; genus Dolichospermum; species Dolichospermum gracile. The sequence continues at coordinate 50,028 of NZ_JADEVZ010000010.1, read as the reverse complement.
GGTGATACAGCGCCGCTTGTAACTGTAGTAACTCCCGTCCAGTTAGCACCTTATCCAAAGCTACCTCTTGGGCTACATAACCCAGCTTTTGCCTAGCTAATTTGGGGTGCTTTAAGACGGAAATGCCAGAAACTTCAATTTTCCCAGTATCAGGCGTTGTTAGGGTGCATAAAGCCCGGAGAGTGGTCGTTTTCCCCGCCCCGTTAGGTCCAAGTAACCCAAAGATTTCTCCAGGTTGGACTTGAAAGGAAACATCCTGGACTGCAACTACATTACCGTAGCTTTTTTTAAGATTTTCGATCAAAACAGCGGCAGTCATGACAGCTATAATCCTTAACTATACAATTCGCAACAATCTATCTTTTATTGTACAAGTTAGGCGATCGCCATGATGAGTTGAATATTTCATTTTCAGATAATTTTCAGTACAGATTTAGCCAAATGATCAACTATAGGGATAAGCACATCTCTACCGTTATTGTTGATACTCTAGCTATACAGTACGGCTATCAACTTGACTTATTTGATTTATTTTTGAAACTATATAGTCAAAGAAACAGGTATAAATTTAGTACAATTTTGAGATACACCCAAGACTTGAGGAGTAAGTGGTGGAAAGTGCTGTAAGTTTATTAAGTTATAATCAAGAGATGGACTGGGAATGTCAATAATATATTTTGAACTTCTCATTCGCAAGCGGCCTGTTTCATTACAAGGAAAATCAAAAGGACGTAATGAATGGAAAACTTTTGTTCGTTCTGAAGCTCAAAAGGTTTGGACAGGTGGCAGTCCAATTAAAAATGTTAATTTACAGTTAACGCTAATTTATCTTTGTGATGATAGTCCACCTGACACCGATAACATTATTAAACCCATTCAGGATGCACTCAATGAGTTAGTTTATGAAGATGATGGACTAATATCAGATGTAGAGAGTCATCGTCGGTTTTTATCTGAGCCAATTGATATAACAAATTTACCTTTATTATTACAGGAAGGTGTCATCATTGGCGAAGAGTGTGTTTATGTCAAAGTAAGTGAATCTCAAACATTGGAAAAATACTTATGATAGACAATACTAAAAGTTTACATGATGATAAAGTTGAATCTTTGATCAAGCAGTATCGTGATCAAGGATTTACTGTTATACAAAACCCGAAAGCAGATCAATTACCGTTTGATTTGGATAATTATCAACCCGATATTCTGGCTACGAAGAATGAAAATGAATCTGGTTTAATAATTGAAGTAAAAACCAGCATTAGTCCAGTTTCAGTTGAGCAGTTACAATCTGTAGCAGAAGAAGTAAGTAGACATCCAGGCTGGCGTTTTTTATTGGTAACACTTGAAGATATACAAGCAGAATCATTACCAGGAACATCGGAAGAACTACCTTCCTGGGAAGAAATAGTTGACCATTTTAGTCAAGTTAGCAAGCTTATTGAAAATAATAATATTGAACCTGCTTTTCTTTTTCTCTGGAGTATTTTTGAAGGAGCATTAAGAAAAAGATCATTGGATGTATCAATTCCTATTGAACGTTTACCATTCATAAAATTGCTAAGATCAATGTACTCTTTGGGAGAGTTATCAATTTCTGAATTTGATAGTATTCAAGCTTACCTAGAAAAGCGCAATCGTCTGGCTCACGGTTATATTCAGAAGCTAGATTCGGAGGTTTTACCTACGTTTATAATTTTGGTTGTTAAGTTATTGATAGAATGGATTTCTCATATAACTGAAGAAATAGCAATTTTACAGGTTTTCGGGCAAATTATGGTTAGTATGACCGAAAATACTCAGGAAACTACAGCACAAAGGAATCAGAAATTTCAAGAAATATTAGTTTCTGTGTTAAACGACGAACCAACAGAAAAAAAAGATGAAATATTTGCAAAGATTAAGCACACATTGGAAAAAGTAGAAGGAGGAACTAATTTTTTCAATGAAGTTCAACACTTATCTGATGAGTCTTGCGATTTTTCTACTGACTCTAAAAATCAACAGCCAAACAAAAATGAAATAGTTTTAGATGATAACGCACAAATAGCACTTGATACTTTACCAACTCAAGAGAAATACAAGATTAGTCATGCTATTAGTTGTCTAGAAAAATTTCCTGATTGTTCAGAAATTGAAGTTTCTCAACTGAATTCAAGCTCAGATAATGATTTTATTGCCAAGGTAGGAATATATCGAATCATTTTTGAAGTTCAATCCAAAAAAGTAACTATTATTGATATAGTTAATTACAAACGGATTGAAATGTTATATGGATTATTAGAAAAGGCTAAAGTATGAGAGGTCTAGATTCTTTTGATATAGATATTAAACAGTGTTGGGTTGAACTTGAGGAATTTGAAAATCTACTGCGTAATAATAAGGAATTAAATGAACGGAAGGATATACTTCCTTTTTTCAAAGAAAGACCACATTTATCAGCCTGTATTGGGTGGTATGCTCCTGATAACTTTTGCAACCAAATAAAACATGAATTTACATTATTTGGAGATTTTAGAGCCGATTTAGTTGTTGGTGATTGTGTCAATAATATTTACTGTTTTATTGAATTTGAAGATGCTACAAAAGATAGTATTTTTATCAACAAAGAAAGAAGTACATCAGAGTGGTCGCATAGATTTAAAGATGGATTTAGTCAAATCATTGATTGGTTTTGGAAAATTGATGATGTTAAGAATACTTCTCAATTTCGTTCTATTTTTGGAACTGAGAATATAGAATATCAAGGTATTCTTGTTATAGGTAGAGATGAATTTCTTAGTGAGCTTGAAAAAGCTAGATTGAAATGGTATTTAAATAGAGTTGTAGTAGACTCACGCAAAGTAATTTGTAAAACATTTGATCAATTAGCTAGAGATATAAGAAATAGACTTTCACGGTATCCAAAGATTTTATGAAATTACTAATTTTACCCTCTTCTTTGCGTCTTTGCGCGAAACAAAAATAATATAAAAACACCCAACTAAAAACATGGAACTCTACTTAATTCGTCATGGTATCGCCGAAGAACATCAACCGCAACTAAAAGACGAAGAACGACAACTCACCCCAGAAGGAAGACAAAAAACCGAGAAAGTCGCTCAAAGATTGGCACAGCTAGAATTACACTTTGATCTCATTCTCACTAGTCCCCTAATTCGCGCTTATCAAACAGCAGAAATACTCATTGCGGCTGGACTGAGTTCCCAATTAGAAACATCAGATCATCTGAGCTTTGATGGTAATATTCAAAATTGGTGGCAAGAATGGCTTCAACCCAGAAAATATCCCCAGAAAACCAAACTAGCATTAGTCGGTCATGAGCCTAGTTTAAGCCATTGGGCAGAAATTCTCCTGTGGGGAGAAGCAAAAGAGAGCCTCATCCTCAAAAAAGCAGGTATGATGGGAATAAAACTACCAGATGATGGTTCAGCTTGGGGTCGTAGTCAAATGTTTTGGTTGACACCACCCAAGTACCTGCTGTAATAGTTGTTGCATCTGCAATTATTGTGGTGAAAATAGTCTCTGGTGAGTTAGCGTGAGCAGATATTTTACAAAGTAAATGGTGTTGCCATGACGGTATGCGAATACAAGCCTGGTTTAGAAGGCATTCCCGCAGCCCAGTCGAGTATTAGTTATGTAGACGGGCAGAAAGGAATTCTAGAATATCGTGGTATCAGGATTGAGGAATTAGCCGAAAAAAGTACATTCCTAGAAACTGCATATCTGTTGATTTGGGGTGAATTACCAAACGAGGAAGAACTAAAAGCATTTGAGCATGAAGTTCTCTTCCACAGACGCATCAAATACCGCATTCGGGACATGATGAAATGTTTCCCTGAAAGTGGTCATCCGATGGATGCACTTCAAGCCTCGGCTGCTGCTTTAGGTTTATTCTATTCTCGTCGGGATTTACATAATCCGGTCTATATTCGGACTGCGGCTGTGCGTTTAATAGCGACTATTCCCACAATGGTAGCAGCATTCCAGTTAATGCGAGAAGGTAATGACCCAGTTAAGCCTAGAGATGATTTAGGCTATGCGGCTAACTTCCTGTATATGCTCAACGAGAAAGAACCTGATCCTTTAGCAGCCAAAATCTTTGATATCTGCTTAATTCTTCATGTTGAGCATACAATGAATGCTTCTACCTTTAGTGCAAGAGTCACAGCTTCTACATTAACTGATCCCTATGCTGTCGTTGCTAGTGCTGTAGGTACATTGGGTGGTCCATTGCACGGTGGAGCGAATGAAGAAGTAATTCAGATGTTGGAAGCGATCGGTTCTGTAGAGAATGTTGTCCCTTATGTGGATGATCTTCTCAAACGCAAAGCTAAAATTATGGGCTTTGGGCATCGTGTCTACAAAGTCAAAGATCCCCGTGCGACAATCTTACAAGGCTTGGCAGAGCAGTTGTTTGAGAAATTTGGCTACGACGAATACTATGAAATTGCCGTAGAAATGGAACGGGTAGTTTCGGAAAAACTAGGTGGCAAAGGGATTTATCCTAATGTTGACTTTTATTCCGGTTTAGTGTATAGGAAGATGGGAATTCCTACGGACTTGTTTACACCAGTATTTGCGATCGCTCGTGTAGCTGGTTGGTTAGCACACTGGAAAGAACAACTGGTAGAAAACCGGATTTTCCGTCCTACCCAAATTTATAACGGTCGTCATGAAGTCGCTTACACTCCCATTGACCAACGTTAACTAACAAACAACTCAACTCTAGATTTTGGATGTTCAATTCAAGTCCTCCGATGGACAGATTGATAACTGTCATATCTACCATCGAGGCTTGTAGTCCAAAATCACAACTCCCTCCAATTGACAAATTTACAACAGCAACCAAGGGCAGAAAATCAGACAATTTGGATACAATAGACAACCGTTGCTAACCTGGAAGCGGCTAGTACAACACGGCGTAAATAAATCAACCATTATCAATCGCCAAAAAGCTTGCTCAGTATTAGTTTTGACTTTTGACTTTTGACTTTTGACTTCCGCCTTGCGGTACTAGTTTGTCTTGTTTGATGACTTAATGGCGAAACTTTTGCCCATTTTCCCCACTCACCAATCATCAATTCCCAATCCCAACCATAAGTAGAAGTTGTCTTGTGGAGTCTCATGGAGAAAACCATCCAAGGATATACTAAACTCATGACTTGGCCAAGGTATGGAACTGCAATCGAGCATCATCTCAGCAGAGATTATTACTAAAGCTGAAGGACAAAAGATGAAGATGTAAGTAATTTCATCCTTCATTGTTCATCAGAACGTTGACTTAAAGAGCAGCAAACATGAATCCAGGAATTGACCTTCAAGGAACTTTTATTCAATCTGTCAAGGACTTAGGCGTACCTCCAGGCGCGGCCAAAGCCCTATGGATGCCATTACCAATGGTGTTGATGCTCATTGGGGCTACAGTAGGTGTTCTAGTTGCCACATGGCTAGAACGGAAAATTTCCGCGGCGGCACAGCAACGGATTGGGCCTGAATACCAAGGACCCTTCGGATTATTAGTGCCTGTGGCAGATGGTCTGAAACTGGTATTCAAGGAAGATATCATCCCCGTCAAAGCCGATCCTTGGCTATTTACCATCGGACCAATTATTGTCGTTTTGCCAGTATTTCTGTCCTATTTAATTGTGCCATTTGGACAGAATATCATTATTGCTAACGTTGGCATGGGCGTGTTTTTATGGATTGCCTTATCCAGTATTCAGCCCATTGGGTTATTAATGGCAGGTTATGCCTCTAATAATAAATACGCATTGTTGGGAGGGTTGCGGGCAGCAGCGCAGTCCATCAGTTATGAAATCCCTTTGGCACTGAGTGTACTAGCGATCGCCATGATGTCCAATAGTCTTAGCACCGTTGACATCGTCAATCAGCAATCTAACTTTGGTATTCTCGGCTGGAACATTTGGCGACAACCATTAGGTTTCGTAATCTTTTGGATAGCCGCCCTAGCAGAATGCGAGCGCCTCCCCTTTGACTTACCAGAAGCCGAAGAAGAACTAGTCGCAGGGTATCAGACCGAATATTCAGGCATGAAATTCGCCCTCTTTTACCTCAGTTCCTACATCAACCTGGTACTGTCTGCCCTATTAGTAGCAATTTTATACCTTGGTGGTTGGCATTGTCCTATCCCCCTGGAGATGATCACTGGTTGGTTAGGAGTCAGCGAAAGTGACCCAGCCATTCAGGTAGTCACGGCGGTGATAGGCATTACCATGACCGTGATTAAAGCCTACTTACTAGTATTTCTTGCCATCCTCATTCGTTGGACAGTACCACGAGTACGGATTGACCAATTGCTAGACTTAGGATGGAAATTTCTCTTACCAATAGGCTTGGTAAATCTCCTCTTAACCGCCGCCTTCAAACTAGCCTTTCCCGTCGCCTTCGGTGGGTAATGGCTAAGGGGTAATGGGTAATGGCTAATAGGTAATGGCTAATGGATCAGTATTCTACCAATTACCAATTACCAATTACCAATTACCAATCACCTGACAAAAGTAGAGTCATAAACAATGTTAAAGTTCCTCAAACAAGTTGGTGATTACGCCAAAGAAGCAGTCCAAGCAGGTCGTTACATTGGTCAAGGATTATCTGTAACTTTTGACCACATGAGACGGCGACCTGTTACCGTCCAATATCCCTACGAAAAATTAATTCCTGGTGAAAGATTTCGCGGTCGCATTCACTATGAATTTGACAAGTGTATTGCTTGTGAAGTCTGTGTGCGTGTTTGTCCCATTAATCTTCCTGTCGTTGACTGGGAAATGGACAAAGGCACGAAAAAGAAAAAGCTCAAACACTACAGTATTGATTTTGGAGTTTGTATCTTCTGCGGCAATTGTGTGGAATACTGTCCCACCAACTGTTTATCCATGACAGAAGAATATGAACTAGCCACTTACGATCGCCATGAACTTAACTACGATAGCGTAGCCCTGGGACGTTTACCCTATAAAGTTACAAACGATCCAATGGTGACACCACTCCGCGAACTTGTTTACCTACCTAAAGGCGTAATGGACCCTCACGGAGTCCCCGCCGATGCCCCCCGTGCAGGTTCTCGTCCAGAAGACCTAGTAGAAACAGAAAAATAATTAATTATTAGTCATTAGTCATTAGGAAAGATAATTTACAACTGACAACTGACAACTGACAACTAACAACTGACTAAGGACAGAAAACAGTGAATCTATCAGAAGGAGTACAGTCTGTATCACTTGGCATTCTTGGTGTAATGATGATTGGGACAGCACTCGGTGTAGTGTTATTCTCTAACATTGTTTATTCCGCTTTTTTGCTGGGAGGTGTATTCATCAGCATGGCGGGAATGTACCTGTTGCTAAATGGTGATTTTGTCGCATCAGCACAAATCCTAATTTATGTTGGTGCAATTAACGTTTTAATTCTGTTTGCCATCATGTTGGTAAACAAAAGACAGGATTTTTCACCATTGCCTAGTGCGGGATTACGAAAAGTATTTACAGCTTTAGTCAGTTTTGGACTATTTGCGCTGTTAAGTACAATGGTATTAGCTACACCTTGGGCTTATACAACCAATCCCGTAGTTAATCAAAATTCCATAGTTGTCATTGGCGAACATTTCTTCAGCGACTTTTTGCTACCCTTTGAATTAGCTTCCGTCCTTTTGCTAATAGCGATGGTAGGCGCAATTATTTTGGCGCGTCGGGAATATCTCCCTGACCAAGTACCAACCACTGAACTACAACAAACAATTTTAACCCTACCAGAACGCCCCAAAGAACTCATCTCCACTGGTAGCACCACTGACAACTAACAACTGACAACTGACAACTGACAACTGACAATCATGCAACTCCAATACTTTTTATTACTAGCCGCCGCTTTGTTCTGCATTGGGATTTATGGCTTAATTACCAGTCGGAACGCAGTGCGGGTACTCATGTCAATTGAGTTATTGCTAAATGCCGTTAATCTAAATTTAATGGCATTTTCCAACTTTCTTGATTCAACCTTAATTAAAGGTCAGGTTTTTACCGTTTTCGTGATTACCGTCGCAGCAGCAGAAGCAGCAGTAGGTTTAGCGATCGTTCTGACTATTTATCGCAACCGCGATACCGTTGATATGGAGCAGTTTAATCTTCTGAAGTGGTAATAGTTAGTGCAACTCAAGCAGGTAATCATTGCTTATAAAGCCCGAGATCCCCAGAGTAAACGCTGGGCTGAACTCTGTGCTAAACAACTAGAAAATCGCCAGTGCCAAGTATTGATGGGACCTAGTGGGCCAAAAGATAACCCTTACCCGGTTTTTTTGGCCTCTGCTAACCAACCAATTGATTTAGCGTTGGTACTCGGTGGTGATGGTACTGTTTTAACTGGCGCTAGGCATTTAGCAGCAGCCGGGATTCCCATTCTCGGAGTCAATGTAGGCGGTCATTTGGGGTTTTTAACCGAGTCAGTAGATGAGTTTCAAGATCCAGAAATAGTTTGGGACAGGCTGTTAGAAGATCGTTATGCCATCCAACGGCGGATGATGTTACAAGCAGCGGTATATGAAGGAACTGGCTCAAATTTAGAACCGGTGACTGAAAGTTACTTGGCTTTAAATGAGTTTTGTGTCAAACCCGCTTCTGCTGACAGAATGATTACCTCAATTCTGGAAATGGAAATTGATGGTGAAATAGTAGATCAATATGTGGGAGATGGGTTAATTATTTCTACTCCTACAGGTTCTACTGGCTATACAGTTTCTGCCAGCGGACCAATTATTCACGATGGGATGGAAGCAATTACCATCACTCCCATTTGTCCCATGAGTCTTTCTAGTCGTCCTCTGGTTTTACCCCCTGGTTCGGTGGTTAGTATTTGGCCTTTGGGCGATTATGATTTAAGCACCAAACTCTGGATGGATGGTGTTTTATCTACTTCTATTTGGCCCGGACATCGTGTTGATGTGCGAATGGCTGATTGTCGCGCTAAGTTTATTGTCTTACGGGCAAATAATTCATATTATCAAACATTGCGGGAGAAGTTACTTTGGGCGGGAACGAGAGTTCGTTACAACAATAATCACCGCAATTGATGTTTATGTTTATTTTCTAAACTTTCACCCTGTCACGCTCGTAATTCTCAATCAATTTTCGCCCCCAATTGCAATTTATTTGGGGGTTTTTTATGTCTACTCTTACTGGCATTATTCAGAATAATGGGACTGTCTTTGTTGGGCAATCTATAAATCTCAAGTAATTTTTCAGCAAACCCTATCTACACAAAAAATGCAAAAAATCGTCTAATTAGATACAATTTATGAACATTAGAAGAAGTTTTGGAGAATAATATGGTCTTATTAAAAGGCTTTGAGATTGAGATGTACACTGGTACACCTCAAGGTGACATTGTGGGACTATCGGACAAAATTATGTCCGATTTAGATGGATTTATGCGTGAACCGGATAGCCGGAATGTAGAGTACATAACTCAGCCATATATTAATTATGACAATTTGCTGTGTGCTTTATTGCGTCCTAGAAAGACATTGCGGGATTATCTCCAAGGTTTAGATAATTATACTTTGATACCGGGTAGCACATTATCTTTGCAAGGAAGCCAACGCTTTTTCCGTTCTGACCCCACGAATCCCTATCATGATTACATTGAACAAACCTATGGCACAAAGGTAGTTACAGCCAGCGTCCATATCAATGTTGGTATCAGTGACCCAGAGGTATTAATGCGTGCCTGTCGGGTCATCAGAATGGAAGCACCTCTATTTTTAGCTATGAGTGCCTCTTCTCCTTTCCTGGATAGTAAAACCACTGGTTATCATTCCACTCGCTGGGGATTATTTCCCCAAACTCCTGATTATGTTCCCTTATTTGCTAGTCATGCTGATCATATTCAATGGGTAAATGAACAATTGTCCGCTGGAACAATGCAAAATGTCCGGCATTTGTGGACATCAGTGCGTCCAAATGGCGATCGCCGACCTTATGATCTCAATCGCTTAGAATTGCGAATTTGTGACTTAGTGACAGATCCTATTGCCTTGTTAGCGATGACAGCACTGCTGGAAGCGCGGTTAATCCAAATTATTGACAACCCCAGTATTGATCCTTTAACTCAAAGCCCATTTTCTCCCGAAGAACTGATTACCTTAACCAGAAGCAACGAAATGGCTGCCGCTACTGACAGTCTGGATGCAAGATTACAGCGATGGCAAGATGGTAGCAGTATCCTGGCTAGAGATTGGATAGCACAAATCTATCAAGAAGTTTGGAGTATCGCCAAACAACAGGGCTTTAGTTGTTTCTTATCCCCTTTACAAAAAATCCTGCGCGAAGGCAACGAAGCTCAACAATGGCTACAACTGCATAAAATAGGCGTTGATATTCAGCGTGTAATTGCTCAAGCTATTATTGCCACCCAAGAACGGGAAGCCGAACTAGAAAGCAAACTATGTTCATCTGTGAGGCAATAGGTAAGGGGCAAGGGGCAAGGGGCAAGAGGCAAGAGGTCATTGGTGAAAACGATTCTTATTTCTTCTTCCTCCTGAACTCCCGAACTCCGAACTTCTGACTCCCGACTCCTGCTGAATGATTTAAAAAAATAATCACAGGGAAATACTTCGTACATATTAAAAAAAACTATATATCGCCTCTACATTTTGGTAGATTTTTAGACAGCAAGAAATTCCCTAATATATAATTTAGAGTTGAGAAAGATGCCCCAGATAGTTTTAGTCAACCCACAAATTCCTCCTAATACTGGCAATATTGCCCGAACTTGTGCCGCTACAGGTACGGAATTACATCTAGTTGGTCCGTTAGGATTTGAAATTAGCGATCGCTATCTCAAACGAGCCGGATTAGATTATTGGCCTTACGTTAAATTCCATTATCATAATTCCATAGAAACATTTCAAAACGTACATAAACAACGTGGAGGTAGATGCTTAGGTTTTAGCGTTCGTGGTAATTTTAATTACATTAACTTTGAATTTCAACCGGATGATTGGCTACTCTTTGGCAGTGAAACAGCAGGATTACCAGATCCCATTCTCTCCACCTGTAACTCCACCTTATATATTCCCATGTACGAACCCGGTGTGAGGAGCTTGAACCTATCAGTCAGCGTGGCTATAGGTTTATTTGAATGTCGTCGTCAGTTGGGCTATTTACAATAATTCATATTCACCAACAGAAATTTAGAATTATGTGATAGAAACATATTGATCAGAATCAATCATACCAGAACCCTTGAGAATAATGTTGTATAAAATACATAAACAAAAGATCAATCATGGTAAATACAGATAAAACCTGCTAACATGACATAAGAAATTTGTATAGATATTTTCAGGGTGATCTAACTACCAAGGATAGATTTTAGTTAATTCTCAGCCTATGACTCAAAAAAGCCAAAACTCCCAAACACCTTGACTCTCAATGAATTGGACAACATTGTATCCAGAAATACAACAAAATAATGCAAAAATTGCCGATGTTGTATACGGTTGTTTTCTAGGGAAGAATAAAAGTAAAGTCTCGTATTGATAAAACGGATTTAGTCAAAAAATCTTGAAAACGTCTACAGCGGGATCATTGCTATTGTAGAAATCATCCCAAATAATGAGCTAATAGAGACAATAGACCTAGGCAAGTTATGATATTTGTTTAGTTCTGTCTTTTTGCCGCAGAATGAGTGAGGATGACTCTCAACAGTGAAAATTTTTAGGTTGTGAGGAGTGACTTAGACAAGACAGCACCAAAAACTTTAGGGTTTACAAAAGTGTAGAACTTGTTTAAATCAGAGAAACACGTTAATTTTGCGTAAGTGTCTCTGGTGAATGTGATCTTGATATGTGGTTTAATGTGATATCAATCATAAATTATTAATATCCAACTTAAAAATCAAGATCAGTTAAACGCTAGTGATTATTAGGAGGTCGTCTTTGAAACGAGCATTGAAAAAAAGAGATAAGGCTGTGTTGAAAAATACCCCCAGCAGCGATGATGCCCCGGTAGAGCAAACAAATTATGAGATCAATTCCAAAATGACCCGCCGGGCGCGGACTCATCGGGCAGCCATGATTGGCTTGGCGATATCCATGGGAGCAACCAGCCTTTTGGTGACTCGACAAAGCGATCAAGCCCAAGCAGCTGCTCCTGTTGGTAGTCAAAAAGCAGTTTCAACAAATCCATCTGTTTCCGAGACTGAGATGAAATTTGCAGCCACCAAACTGGAAGCCCCAACCGTCTCACTCGCAGGCGCTTTAGCAAATCCAGTAATATTGGAACCAACAGTAGTTTCACAAGTACCTGGGCTTGAAGCTAAATGGCAAGTTGCAACCAACAGCACAGCCGCCGAAGGCACTGCATCCAACGTAATTTCCCCAGCCAAATCGGTTGACAGAGATTCTGTTCACTCACAATTAGCGCCGGGAGTGGGAGTAAGCTATAACCCAATTCAGGCGACATTACCAACAAATGACCAACAGCCTGGGACAGCATTACAGTTGTCTAAAGTGGAAGAGGTTACTGGCAGTACCCAAAATTTGTCGGCAGGCGAGTTAGCCGGCGGTAATGTTGATGCCCAATTAAAAGCACAGCAGGAATTTGCCCTGAATCGCTTACAGGAAAAATCAACCCGGTTAAGAAATAGTTTGGCAGATTTACGGTCTGAACAAACTCAAGATTTATTAAAAACTGGTATTAAAGAAGCACAGCCAACCACTGTAGCTAACAGATCCGTGCCAGAACAATCGGATAACTTGACTGATTTCAAACAATCCGATCTGATTTCTCGGTTGAAACAGAGCAAAGAAACAAGTGCGACGATACAGCACATACCTCTGCCTGCATCATCGTCAACAAAAGTTGTCGCACAATTGTCTCCCTCAACATATCAAGTCAAGCCCGGAGACACCTTAGCAGAAATTGCTAACAATTACGGTACTTCGGTTTCTGAGCTAGTTAGAGCTAACAACCTGAGTGATCCTAATCAACTGCAAATTAATCAAAGGTTAATTATTCCTGCGGATAAGATATTAGAAACCTCTAGCCAGGTAGATAATTCTTCTTTAAACAGCCCCAGTTTTAACCCCAGATCATTTGTTGCCAACAATACTAGTTTAACAATTCCTGCCCCACGAATAAATGAGCAGTTAGAAGAGATTGAAACTCCGGCTACCAATAGCGTGGCTATCCCAGTACCAGTGGTGACACAAGAGCAAGAACGGACTAATTATCCTAGTATCGCTAACCGAATTAATGTTCCTGCGCCAATAGTCCCAGATAGCCAAGGGCAGCCTACTATTCCTATTGTTATTCCCAAAGCCCTACCTACTCCCAGTAACTCTTACGGCTTAGGCGGTGATGCTCCATTACCAAGAACTTTTTCCCAAAAGCAGGGTTCACAAAAACCCGTGCAAAAGGTATCTAAAGCCAAAGGTAATGAACGTATCCGCAGCTTGCAAGCAGAAATTGAGAGATTGCGTTATAAATACCGCGCTCAACAAGCTGGTGTAGCTGTTACAGCCCCTGAAAACAATAGTCAGTCTGTACCTGTTGCTATTGAATCATCCAATAACTCCACCGTATCTCAAGCAAATGCCATCCAGATTGCCGTACCTCAAGCAATATTGCCCAGCTACAGCAATCAACCGCTTAAGACTCTAGTAACAGCATCCGCTCCCACCAACGAGCCAATTAACCCAGAATTTCTACCTAGCAAAACTGGCGCTAGATGGAATTCTCCCCGCAAATCATCTGGCATTAAGTTAACAGTACCTCCTGCTCGTACTAGTGCCTCTGACTCTTTAGGAAAATTGCGAGGAACTTCTGTTTCTCCAGCTTTACCACCTATAGCAGCAGTGGATATCCACTTACCTCAGACCACTGAAGACAATCCCAGTTTCCCAAGCAATTCTTCCACCACAACCTACATTTGGCCTGCTAAGGGAGTTCTGACCTCTGGTTATGGCCCGCGCTGGGGAAGAATGCACAGAGGGATTGATATTGCTAACTCAACCGGCACACCTATTTATGCTTCATCTGCTGGTGTCGTTGAGAAGGCTGGCTGGAACAGCGGTGGTTACGGTAACGTTGTGGATATCCGTCATGATGATGGTAGCTTGACTCGCTATGGACACAACAGCCGAATCCTGGTGCAACGTGGTCAAAGAGTGCAACAAGGTCAAACAATCGCGGCTATGGGTAGCACTGGTTTCAGCACTGGACCTCATAGTCACTTTGAAGTTCATCCATCTGGAAAGGGTGCTGTTAACCCTATCGCTTTCTTACCCAATCGCATTTAATTCCCGCTGGTTGGGAATTTAGTGATTCTCTGGTTAATTGAGGGAGGTAAACTCCCTCTTTTATTTTGAAATTAAAAATTTGGAAATTGATAGTTGTCAAATGCAAATTGGTATGCTATCTTAATATAAGTTGATAAAACAACGTGGCTCAGTAGCTCAGTTGGTTAGAGTACGGGACTCATAAGCCTGGGGTCGTCAGTTCAAATCTGACCTGAGCCATTAAAAACAATACAAAATATAAGGGTTTCAGCTTTCAGTTATTTATGTCACTGGGGGCTGAATATTTGTTTTGAGGCTTTCTGGACTATCAATTTAAGCCAAGGATAGTTAGGAAACTTTGCTCCTACTCTGATTAAATACAAGTCTCAGTACCAGCCTCCTAAAAAATCTTGGCTCTACGCTCCCTTGATGATATTTTTGGTAAAATATCCCTAAAAGCCCTACTCCAACTGGATTTAAGGTTTTAATTTTTTCAAAAAAATATATACCATACGTTAAAGGAAGCGGCAAAACCAGTTTTTATAAATACTTGTATTTTTAAATTAGATCTTGATTTTTTCCTTATTTTCCAGAGGAAAAACTGCATTGGAAAAATCAATAGTTTCGCCAGCTATGGGTACTAAATCAGAATTTATATATGCTAATGCTACTTTTTTGTTTGGCTTTCCTTTCTAAAATTCCTTGACAATTATCCGTGCATCATGATTAGATTTAGGCTTAACTTATATCCTTTTTATGCTATATTTAGCATATTTTTTTGAGAAAGCGATCGCTCTTTTTTCATCTAACATCTTCCACAATCATCATGATATTACCACCACTAATAAATTCATTTCTTGGCTAATAGCAAAATTTAGCTAAAGCTGAATGAAGATTAATATTTATTCAGTCTGTTAAAACAGACTTTTGCTATGAGGCTGAGAATTAATTCTCAGTCGGTTTTGTGGGATAATGGAAGATATATATTAAAAGCAAAAAACCCTCGATAAATTAACCGAAGGGTTTATTAATAAAAACTGAAATATTTATTTCATCGTCCTTATACCTTTACCACGATTACATTCAAAGCAAAGAGTTTGTAAGTTATTGATATCGTTATTACCACCTTTAGAAAACGGGATAACATGATCAACTTCTAGGGTAACTACTGGTGGACTTTTACCACAAGAAACACATTGATGATTATCTCTTTGTAGAACTGCAAAACGAACTGATAAAAAAATGTGACGCGATCCCTAAAAGTTCTTGTCATGCCAACCAAGAATCTGTAGCAGTAACTAGTTTGGGTTTAGTTAAGAAAAGAATTCCTAGTTATGTAAATCATTATTTTAAATTAATCAAAAGTTATGGTGCATTTGCAACGGAAACAATTCTATTAACCTGATTTTTAGAATTGAAAATTAGGTAAGTTTCATCTAAATAAAATGCTTCTTCATCATTATCAATAGGATTGCTATATAAAACAGTTCTGTTTTTAAATATTTCTGCTTTTGCAAAAGATTTACCATCATTAAAAGATTGTCTGGCAATTCTCATAGCTTCTTGTGAACTGATACCAGAATTAAACTTAATATCTGTAAGAGAACCCTCAGTACCCTGAATTTTTAAAGAAATTACACCATCTTTAAACTGATAAGATTTAGCAACAGCACACAAACTTTTACCTGTCAATTTTTGACAGATATTACTCCGTTTGTGTAATTGATTAATTAGTTTTTGTGTAATTTTGAAATTCCGATATTTATAATCTGTGGGTAATTGACGACAATATTCTACACATTTGAGAAAATCAAGGTTAAATGTTGCTGGTTGTGCGTTAACCTTTGGGGTTTGGATAGATGTCAGTAAAGCGAGAGAAGCAGTTAATAAAAAGGTCGGGTGTGGAAGTAGTTTAATTTTCATAATTGCACGGTCATCACCAAAGTATCTATAGTATCTATTTAGGACAATAGCGATAAATTTCTTTACGGTGTAAAACTCTTTCAAAAATTAATTTTTCACGATTTTAATCAATCTGTTGATACGATTGAATATCTGACTCATAAATTGCTTTTGTATTTGCTAAATATCAATATAATATTAAATTTAACAATTAACTTATTAATAATCACAATAGTATATTTACTGAACAGTAATTTAAAAATTAAGAATATCGCTATGTAATTATTTGCCTCCTCTCTTCACCCCCTCCGCATTTCTGCGTGAAAAAAACCTCTTACCCAAATCAAACAACCCACATCACATCCCCTAACGGTAAGGTAATAAAAGCCATATTTAGTAAAAATAAACAAAATAAATGACATCCATAGAATCCCACAAAAAAGCCAAAGCCCTCAAACCCGGAAGCGTGCGCCCCGCCAAAGAACTATGTAGCGAATGCGGACTATGCGACACCTACTACATTCACTACGTCAAAGAAGCGTGCGCCTTCATTACCCAAAGAATAGACGAACTAGAAACCACCACCCATAACCGCCCCCGCAACCTAGAAGACGAAAATGAACTTTACTTTGGAGTTCATCAAGAAATGATGTCCGCCAGAAAACAAGAACCCATAGAAGGCGCACAATGGACAGGAATAGTTAGCAGCATCGCCATAGAAATGCTCAATCGAGGCCTAGTAGAAGGCGTAGTCTGTGTCCAAAACACCAAAGAAGACCGCTTTCAACCCATGCCCATCATCGCCCGTACCCCAGAAGAAATACTAGCAGCCAAAGTCAATAAACCCACCCTATCCCCCAACCTCTCCGTATTAGAACAGATAGAAAAATCAGGAATGAAGAGGTTATTAGTCATCGGAGTAGGTTGTCAAATCCAAGCATTACGAGCCGTCGAGAAAAAACTCGGACTAGAAAAACTCTATGTCCTCGGTACACCATGCGTAGATAACGTTACCCGCGCCGGACTGCAAAAATTCCTAGAAACCACCAGCCGTTCCCCCGAAACAGTCGTCAGCTACGAATTTATGCAAGACTTCCGAGTCCACTTCAAACACGAAGACGGTTCAGAAGAAACAGTCCCCTTCTTTGGCTTAAAAACCAACGTCCTCAAAGACATCTTCGCCCCATCATGTATGAGTTGCTTCGATTACGTCAACTCCCTCGCTGATATCGTCGTTGGGTATATGGGCGCACCCTACCAATGGCAATGGATAGTCGTCAGAAACGATACAGGCAAGGAAATGTTAGAACTCGTCAAAGACCAACTGCACACCCAGCCAGTCATGTCCCAAGGAAACCGGAAACCAGCAGTACAGCAAAGCATCCCAGCTTATGATCAAGCAGTGACATTACCCATGTGGGCAGCCAAATTAATGGGAGTAGTCATAGATAAAATTGGCCCAAAAGGACTGGAATATGCAAGATTTTCCATAGATTCCCACTTTGCGAGAAATTATCTGTATGTGAAGCGGAATCATGGGGAGAAGTTGGAATCTCATGTACCAGAGTTTGCGAAGCGGATAGTGGGGCAGTATAAGTTACCGGAATAAGAGTCTCACGCAAAGGCGCAAACACGCAAAGGGAAGAAGCGTCTTTGTCCTGATTTTATAAGTTGTTGGCAATGCGGAAGATTCCATCTTTGATGAGGAATGATCCGAAGTTGATGAGTAAACCAAGGCGTTTATCAGCGAGACGAAGGTAAGTTAGTAGTTGCTTTTTATGTACTGTATGAACTGTTTCTACGGACTTAAGTTCGATAATAACTTTGTTTTCAACTACTAAATCCCGAAAACCTACCTCCAGATGAACATCTTCATAAACTACAGGTATGGGTTGCTCCGCTTTCACCGCCAATCCTCGCTTTCCTAACTCATATTCCAGAACAGACTGATAAACAGATTCCAACAAACCTGGTCCCAACCTTGTATGAATCTTATACGCAGCATCAACAACTTCCTTTGCAATCTCATTCTCATTCATATCCACCTTCTTCCTTTGCGTCTTTGCGCCTTTGCGTGAGGATTATTCTATATTTATCACCGCCTCAATAGCCGCTTGTAAAGCAAGAGATACATGAGTCCAATGAGTCCCCCCTTGGCAATAAACCACATAAGGTTCTCGCAATGGACCATCTGCCGATAATTCCAAGGTACTCCCTTCGATAAATGTCCCCCCAGCCATGACTACTTGGCTTTCGTAGCCTGGCATATCGTCGGGTATGGGGTCGAGATAAGACCCGATGGGTGAATGTTGTTGAATGGCTTTGCAGAAGGCGATCAGTTTTTTGGCTGAACCCAGTTTAATGGCTTGAATCACATCTCCTCTGGGCGCTAATGGTGGGGGGTTAACTGGATAACCTAGTTTGTCAAATACATAACCTGTTAGGTATGTTCCTTTCATCGCTTCCCCTACCATCTGCGGGGCTAAAAATAATCCTTGGAATAAGAGGCGATTTTGATCAAAGGTTGCTCCGCCTTCGCTACCAATTCCGGGGGCTGTCAGTCTACAAGCGGCGGCTTCTACTAGGTCTGCTCGTCCGGCTATATAACCACCTGCACTCACGACTGTACCTCCAGGATTTTTAATCAATGAACCAGCCATTAAGTCAGCACCAATATGGGTTGGTTCTTGGGTTTCTATGAATTCGCCGTAGCAGTTGTCCACAAAACAAACTGTGTGAGGATTTTGCTGTTTGACTATGTAAACAATTTTCTCTATGTCGGCTATGGAAAGGCTTGGTCGCCATGAATATCCGCAGGAACGTTGAATCAATACTAACTTTGTGTTGTCAGTAATGCTAGTGCTTAAGTTTTGCCAATCTATTTTTCCTTGATCAGTTAATTCCAATTGGCGGTATTTTATGCCAAAATCAATAAGAGAACCTTGGCCTTGTCCTCTCAAGCCAATCACCTCTTCCAAAGTATCGTAGGGAGAACCGACTACTGCTAACATTTCATCCCCAGGACGAAGAACACCGTACAGCGCACAAGCGATCGCATGAGTTCCCGAAACAAACTGCACTCGCACCACCGCAGCTTCAGCACCCATCACTTGGGCAAAAACTTTATCTAAGGTTTCTCGTCCTAAATCATCGTGTCCGTAGCCACTTACGCCCGCAAAATGGTGTGCGCCTACCCGGTGATGACGAAAGGCATCTAATACTCGTTTAAGATTATGCTTGACCTGAGCGTCAATACCAGAAAAAATTTCTAATAGCGCCTGTTCTGCTTCCCGCAGCCGTTCAAAGCTGTTCATCATTTCCTCATTCAAAAACATAAAATAGATATGCGGATTTTAGGATCGCGCAGACTAGGCTGAACAATTTCTATTCAGGTTACTGCATGACAATTGCTACTTCTAAACCTCACATTAACTGGGTTAATACCCTATTTTTCATTGGCTTGCACGTCGGCGCTCTATTTGCCTTGATTCCTAGCAATTTTAGCTGGCAGGCAGTTGGTGTGGCTTTATTGCTCTACTGGGTGACTGGAGGTTTAGGTATTACTTTGGGATATCACCGCCTTGTTACTCACCGTAGCTTTCAAACACCCAAATGGTTAGAGTATATCTTGGTGATTTTTGGGACACTATCTTGTGAAGGTGGTCCAATTGAATGGGTGGGTACACATCGGATTCACCACTTACATTCTGATACTGAATCTGATCCCCATGATTCAAATCAAGGTTTCTGGTGGAGTCATATCGGTTGGATGATTCATTTTGCTCCCGCTCACGATCAAGTTCCTCGCTTCACTAAAGACATTATTGATGACCCAGTTTATCAGTTTTTACAGAAAAATTTCATTTTCTTACAAATTGCTCTGGGCGTAGTCTTATATTTCTTAGGCGGCTGGCCAATGGTAGTTTGGGGAATTTTTGTGCGGATTATTTGGGTTTATCACTGCACTTGGTTGGTAAATAGTGCTACTCATAAATTTGGATACCGCACTTATGAATCTGGTGATAGATCAACTAATTGTTGGTGGGTTGCTATTCTCGTATTTGGTGAAGGTTGGCACAATAACCACCATGCTTTTCAATATTCTGCCCGTCATGGTTTGGAATGGTGGGAAATTGATATGACTTGGATGACTATTCAGTTGTTACAATTACTAGGTCTAGCAACAAACGTAAAGCTGGCAGAGAAAAAAGCATAAGCATATTTATTGCTCAAAGTCAATAGTCTTATAGTCAATTTTTGACTGGAAGCTATTGACTTTTTGTGTGTAAATAAAGCAATTTTTAATTTGAAATTTTTAATTGCTGAATATCTATCCTAAGTTGTTCTTAGGTTGCTATAATCTCAGAAATTAATGTTACAAAACTTTGCAGCAAGTTACGTTTTTTAGTAACGTTGTGTTGCAGTCTGTTGTTTTTCAGGTATTCATGACTACATCAATCATCAAAAGCCAGGAAATAGCGGTCTCCACAGACCTGGGCAAAGACCAAATCAAACTAAAGCATGTTATCAAAAGTCTGCCCAAAGAATGTTTTCAGAAAAATAGCCGCAAAGCGTGGACAACTGTAGTTCTCAGTCTATCTATGGCTGCATTGGGCTATTATTTCATCGCAATTTCCCCTTGGTTTCTTTTACCCCTGGCTTGGATTTTTACAGGAACTGCTTTAACAGGTTTTTTTGTTATTGGTCACGATTGTGGTCATCGTTCATTTGCCGACCGTCGCTGGGTAAATGATTTAGTGGGACATTTTTTCATGATGTTCTTAATTTACCCTTTTCATAGCTGGCGCATTAAACATAATCATCACCATAAACATACTAACAAGCTGGACGAAGACAACGCTTGGCATCCTATTAGAACAGAAGTTTTTGCAGGCTGGTCTAAAAATAGACAATTTGCCTTTGAGTTGTTCATAACTAAACGCCTCTGGTGGGTAGGTTCTATTGGTCATTGGGCAGTGGTGCATTTTGACTGGCGCAATTTCCAGAAAAAAGACCAAGCTAGTGTCAAACTTTCTGTGGCTGTAGTAGTTGCTTTTGCCGCTATTGTTTTCCCAAGTCTAATTATTACAACTGGTGTTTGGGGTTTTATTAAATTCTGGTTTATTCCCTGGATGGTTTACCATTTCTGGATGAGTACCTTTACCATTGTTCACCACACTCTTCCCGATGTTCCTTTTTCAACTGCTGATAAATGGAATGAAGCCTTAGCACAGTTATTTGGGACAATTCATTGTGATTACCCTCAGTGGGTAGAAGTTCTTTGTCACGATATTAATGTTCATGTTCCCCATCATATTTCTACTGCTATTCCTTCCTATAATTTACGGTTGGCTTACAGTAGCATCAAAGAAAATTGGGGACCTTATCTCCATGATGAATATAAGTTCTCTTGGAATTTGATGAAAGAAATCACTAATCAATGTCAACTCTACAAAACTGATATTGGTTATACTACTTTTAACGCATACCGGGCGGCGAAATAATTAGGAATAAGTGATGAATTTAGAAAAGATGAATTAATTAATTAATTGCTTCTAAATTTCATTACAAATTCTTTTAGTTTGGCAATTAACCACATTTAAGAATGTTGAGGAAAATTGCCTATATCTCTTCGTTTAAATTCCAGTGGTAACTAAATATTACCTCACAGTTAATTGATAATTTACAATCAACCAATCCAGTGCAATTAGATACAATCCAGTTCAATCAAAACCCTAGTTCTGAATCTGCTGAAAGTCAAGAGAAATTACCCTTTACTCTTCAGGATTTAAAAGCTGCTATTCCCGCTGAATGTTTTCAGCCTAGTGTGACTAAATCGCTTTATTATTTCTTCCGTGATGTTCTGATTGTGGGACTGCTGTATGCAGTTGCCAATTACCTAGATTCTTGGTATTTCTGGCCAATTTTTTGGGTAATGCAAGGAACGATGTTTTGGGCTTTGTTTGTAGTTGGTCATGACTGCGGACACCAATCTTTTTCTAAGCATAAGTGGTTAAATGATCTAGTTGGTCATATTACCCATACTTTCATTCTTGTTCCTTATCATGGTTGGAGAATTAGCCACAGAACTCACCACAAAAATACAGGCAGTTTGGAGAATGATGAAAGCTGGTATCCTGTCTCTGAATCAGAGTATGATGAGATGCCTTTAGCGCAAAGAATAGGGCGTTTTTATCTGTTCTTATTGGCTTATCCAGTGTATTTATTCAAGCGTTCTCCTGGTAAAGAAGGTTCTCACTTTTCACCCAGCAGCCCGCTGTTTAAGCCTTCAGAAAAATGGGACATTATCACCAGCACCACCCTTTGGATTAGTATGGTGGCTGTGTTAGGTTTATTCACTTATCAATATGGTTGGATGTGGTTGTTAAAATACTACGCTGGACCTTACATCGTCTTTATCATTTGGTTGGATTTAGTGACTTTCTTACACCACACTGAACCCGGAATTCCTTGGTATCGTGGGGAAGAATGGACTTTCCTGAAAGGGGCAATTTCTAGTGTTGACCGAGATTATGGGATTTTTAACCACATTCATCATGATATCGGTACTCATGTTGCTCACCACATTTTCTTGAATATGCCTCATTACAATTTGTTGAAAGCGACTGAGGCAATTAAACCAATTATGGGTGAGTATTTCCATGAATCCAAAGAACCAGTTTGGAAGTCTTTGTGGAATTCCGCTATTGGTTGTCATTTTGTTCCAGATATAGGTAGTAAGGTTTATTACACTTCTAAGAGTCAGAATGCAAAATAGTCGGTAGATTTTTTAAATCTAGGAAGTCCGCTAATGCGGGCTTTTTTTTATTTTAAATTTTCCTTAAAAGTGAAAATAGGGGATAATTATTCTCAAGGATCGGCATACTGAATAAGGGAGAAATTAAAAAACCACTCTTGGGACGAAGGTAATAAAGCGAAAATGAGACGTAAATCTGCTAATAATAGACCAACTAATCCGTCTAAACCCTCTATGTTCCAATCCCCGGTGTTTAACTTCGTCACCATTGCCATTTTTGGGGCGGTGCTGATTTTGGGAATTGGGATTGGGATTGCGTTTAGTTCGACAACTACATTGAGTTCATCAAATGTGGCTTCCCGTGAGTTTATTGATACTAGAGCGCCAAATCCTGAGATTTGTGTGCAGTATGGATCTAGTGCAATGGTGATGGATGCCAGACTCTTTGTAACTCTTAATCCCTTTAATGTCTTTGTTGCCCAGCCGAATATCCGCCCTGGATGTGTAATTCGTCAAAATAACTGGGCTATTTTAGAAAATAAAAAACTAGTAACTTCAGATCAGGTGCGAGAATGTAAGAATCGTCTCAATACCTTTGGGTTTACAGGGGACTTAAATAGTGAAAAGCCAGATATTAGATGTATTTATCAAAATGAATCGGCTCAAAATTTCTTTTTATCTCAACCGGGGGCTGTGGGAAGTCCTCAAGATACGGAAAGATTTTAAATATAGTCACCGAGTCAGGAGTCACCGAGTCAGGAGGAAGAAGGTTAAAGATTTTTCTTTCCCTTTTCCCTTTTCCTCTTTCCTGACAAGTTTGAGTTTTCTCTGCCTAAATATACTTAATCACGACCATTGATAGCAATAAGCAAGCGTAAGATAAAGACGAATAAGTTGATGTAGGTAAGGTACATTGACAAAGCCGCTGGCAAATATTCATCATTGCGATAAGTGCGAGGCAAGATGTAGAAATCAACTACTGATGCTCCAGCGAAGAGAAATACACCCAAACCAGAGATGCCGATTTCTAACCAACTGGGTGTGTAAACACCAAACAAGGCAAAAACAAATTGGAGAAGACAAACCACTAATAAGGCAACAATGCCCAAACTAATGGTTTTTGTTAACGCCATCCCATCTGCTTCCGAAAGGTTAGAACCGATTTTTCGGGCAGCAATGAAGGTAATTCCACAACTCAGAGCAGCAATACCAATACCTTGAATACCTACCCCTTGGGTTCTCAAAGCCACAAATACCAAGCCACTCAGGGTGTATCCAGATAATAGACTGTAAATACCCAATAGGGGTAACGCTAGGGCTTTGTTACCTTTGGATGCGACATTTTGGGCAACGAAGAACAAAATTAATTCGAGAATTACCGCCCCAATTAAGGTAGGAAAAAAGAGTCCGGGATTAGTGCGGATAATGCCTAAACCACCATAAGTTCCCAATGCTGTCAGCACCAATCCACCACCGACATAGGGGAGGGCGTTAGCGATGACATTAGGTCCAACGATTCCATGAGTTCTCGCCTCACGGAAAGCTTCACGAAAATTACTGGTATTACTCATGTCTAAAAACTACCAAAAAATATTGGAACTGAGGAAAATAACCTGCTGATTTCTATTGTTACAAATTTTTGGGTTGAGAAACCAGTAGATAAATCTGTAAGAGAACACCAAAAAATAAATTACCCAATTTTGTGGGATGGGCATCCTTGCCCGTCCTTGATGATTAGCGGGCAATTCGTCCCGCACCACAAGAAATTTTGGGATATTTTTTTGATTGGAAGTCTCTAATAAACCTGTGCTGCATGAGTTGTCATTGCGAGTGAAAGGAAGCAATCTCTTGACAACCGATAAACCACCTAACGCAAAAATCTCTCAAACCCTTATTCCTCTGTGTCCTCTGCGCCTCCGTGGTTCGTTAATCAGGATAATTTATTTCTTGGAAGTCCCTAAATCTAAAATTTTTGGCTGGGTAAAGGTTGACCAAATTCAATAATGGGAATTTCTTTAGGGTTATTTGGGGAACTGTTTTTGTTTTCTTCAGGTGTGGGCAACATTGCGGGAGGAAGGGGGGAATTGATTATGGGTGATGGGTTTTGAGAATTTAGGGGTGGGACTGTGATTAAGGGTTGTTGGGAGTTAGTGGTGAGATTTGTGGATGGTGGTAGGGTAGTGGAGGGTGTGGTTAAGAGACTGTTGGCTGGAGAAAAGGTAAGATGAGGATTGAATATCCAGCGCGTGGGTTTTTGTCGAGAAAGAGGTTGAAGTTGTACTTGGTTGGGTTGGAATTTGGTTCCTGGTGCGATATCAAGGACTATGCGGGTCATATTGGGGT
Source organism: Dolichospermum sp. LEGE 00240 (assembly GCF_015207875.1). Lineage (GTDB taxonomy): Bacteria > Cyanobacteriota > Cyanobacteriia > Cyanobacteriales > Nostocaceae > Dolichospermum > Dolichospermum gracile. Next base: position 24,730 of record NZ_JADEVZ010000010.1, on the reverse strand, counting down.
TAAGTTGAGAAATACGAATTCTCTGAATTGCGCCTGAATATTCTTTTTTAGTAATGACTTTACCCAATTTGGTGTTAGGTAAATCGAGAACTATTCGTGGTGGTTGCATTAGTTGGAAATATTGGGGTGTTGCAGTTGCGGAGAGACTAATTTTTAATTGCTGGGACTTGGGGTGAAATTCCCAGTTGTTAAGTTGTGCGATTGGTTGGGCAATACTGATGCTAGGAGTGAAAGCAATCAAGCCAAATAAGCTTACCCTGATAGATAGAAGAATTTTATTAGTTCTAGTTTTCATAATTTGGTTGTTTGGGGTTGGGATATTTAGCATAGACTACGCAAGATTAGAAAAATTGACGTGACGGTAATTAAATTGTCTGATAGCGTAGCGTGGCGCAAGCCATATCAGGATTTTAAGGATTTACAGGATTTCAGGATTTACAGGATGAGGGATCTGTTTGTAGATGAGGTTGGTAATTTGACGGTGATTAATTGTCTGAATCAGGATTTCCAGGATTTCAGGATTTACAGGATGAGGGATCTGTTTGCAGATGAGGTTGCTAATTTGATGGTGATTAATTGTCTGAATCAGGATTTCCAGGATTTCAGGATTTACAGGATGAGGGATATGTTTGCAGATGAGGTTGCTAATTTGACGGTGATTATACTCAAAACGGCTTGATTGTTTGATTCTAAACGTAGGGGTAAAGCAAAAGCTTATTGGTGTCAACTTAACGTAAAACATCTATCCCGCAAAGAACTCAAGTCGTCTGATTCCCAGTCTCTGACTGGGAATGAATTCTAGAAGGCTCTGCCTTCAATGATATATTAGAGGCAGAGCCTCATCAACTGCATTCCTAGTCAGAGACTAGGAACGAGATGTGGTAGGGATTTGAGCTTAAGTTGACACCTATGAAGCTCTTGCTTTACCCCTGCACATCTGGGTTCTTTGTCATTTGGCAAAAGTTTAAATCTCACCCGTGTTTAGTATAATTGGTAGCGATCGCTGTGGGAATTTGTCTGAATCAGGATTTACAGGATGAAGGATTCGGTGGTTAATTGGTGGCGATCGCTGTCCCTAGATCCCTAGATCCCCGACTTCTCTAAGAAGTCGGGGATCTGAAATAACTCTAATCGCACCAAAATAAGGTTGTTAATTTGAGGATAATTAATGATGAGCGATCGCTGTGGGAATTTGTCTGAATCAGGATTTACAGGATGAAGGATTCGGTGGTTAATTGGTGGCGATCGCCCCTACTAAATTCTTGAGGGAAATTGAGCGATAGCGAAGCGCTGCTGCAAGCAGTTCGCTTCACTCGCTGTAGGAATCACATCAAAGGACAAAACCTAGTGTGTTAATTCTGTGTATTTTTGGAGGGATTGTCCGAAAAATTATTGGTGTTACCGTAGTTTACACCGAAAACATCTGTTCCATGAACTTTCTCGTAAAAATATGGCGACATATTTTGTGCATGAAGTCTTATGGGATAAGGGATTCAGAATTAACACACTAGACAAAAACTGATTTTACAGTTCTTTAGTCCATTTTGTCACCGATATTATTTTTTTTCTTAAATTACCTACTGAATGTGGGTTATATGCTAGGTTCGGTTGTGGAACGTAAACGTATCCCTGCGGGACACTGCGTGAACGCGGAGCAATCGGAACGAAACCCAACATTATCAAGTATTTTGCCCAATCAGGGGCTTAACCCATCGCGCTAAACCCCTATGGGAGAATTAGATTCTAAGCAAAGACAAACTGTTTAGAATCTGTCAAACTCAAACCACTGGCTTGAATCCCAGTCAGAGTCGCTAAAGTTTGATTGTTGAAGACAATCGCAGTATCAGCACCAACTTGATTTAACTTGAGTGTGGATGTAGTAATACCTAAACTGACAGCACCTTGAATACCAATGACATCAGTACCAAGTTGGAAGTCAAGCACGGTATTAGCCGAAGAGGGTAATTCAGCATTGACAATCCAGAATTGGTCAGTACCAGCACCACCGGAAATTAAGTTACCACCACCAAGACTAACTCTGAAGATATCTTTACCATCACCACCCAAAGCGCGGTCATTGCTACCCAAGTAGAAGGTATCATCACCCACACCACCAGATATGCGGTTGCCACCTTGTCCATCTCTCGCATCAAAGGTGTCATTACCATCACTACCAAAAGTGCGATCGCCTTTATTCACAAAAATTGTATCTTCACCGCTACCCAGATCAACGATATTGTTACCTGAGTTGGGAAAAACAGATACAGTGGACAGGTCTACCTCATCTTTACCTGCACCTGTAAATACAATATTGTTTTGACCATCGAATTGACTACCAGGAGTGGCAATTAATTTATCATCTCCTGGAGTTCCTGGAGTTCCTACAGTTGTAGATTGGTTATCAATGATTTTTTCGACTGCGATCGCAAAAATATCATTAGCAGATGTTCCGGCTTTATCTGTAGCGATCGCCTTAACATTAAAGTTCCCTACATTATCATTAGTGGGAGTAAGTAATTGGACAAAAATATTTATTTAAACTTTTGCCAAATGACAAAAAACCCAGATGTGTAGGGGTTTAGCAGTGCTAAACCCCTACGTTTAGAATCAAACAATCAAGCCGTTTTGAGTATAGCTATGACTTTAACATTCAAATTCCCTACATGATCATTAGTTGGAATACTGAACAGACACTGAGAACTTAAACTGACAATTTAAGCTTGATGTCAGCAGTCAAGGCACTTGCATCAAGGGTATTAATCAACCCATCACCATTGATATCAGCAGTGGCATCAAAAATTCCCTTATTAAAGTTCGTTTTTGCTTGGTTCAGTGAACCTAAATCACCAGTATTAACTTTGCCATCATAGTTGATGTCTGAGTTAAAGGTGGATTTACCGGACAATTTAACCTCGTACTGAGACCAATCAGGAACGTTGGTAAACAATACCAGACCATTAGTAAGATCAAAGTTTTCCTTAGCTGCTGAAGGATCATAGGTCAACTCAACCCGTTGGCTAGAACCCGGATTCAGCAATAGGTCTTTATCCCCTGACAAATCCAGATTATTCACAGTCACCCCGCTGACATTAATCTGAATATCGGAAACCACCAGGATACCTGTCCCCGTATTGTTGATATCAAAGTATTTGGTGATATCAGCATAATTGGGGCGGACATAATCGCTGTCTTGGTAGCCCTTACGAAACTGGGATAGTTCTGTTGTGAATTTGATACTAGAATCATCGGCATTGCCTGAATTATCGGTAATAGCCAAACCTGGAATCACAATATCAGCTTCCTTTTCAACTGTAATAGTAAAGATATCACTAACATTTGCTCCGGCTTTATCTGTAGCGATCGCCTTAACATTCAAACTACCAACATTATCATTACTGGGAGTACCGCTAAAGGTGCCAATTGTGGGATTAAAGGTTAACCAACTTGGTAAAGCATTGCCATTTTCTAATGTTGCGGAATAAGTCAGAAAATCACCAGCATCAATATCGCTGAAAGTGTTGGTGGGAATTTGGAAGTTAAAGAGGTTATCTTGTTTAGCGTTTTGATCGGCGATCGCATTACTCAAAATCGGTGCATCGTTGATGTTTTCAACGGCAATTACAAAGATATCACTAACAGTTTCCCCGGCTTTATCTGTAGCGATCGCCTTAACATTCAAATTCCCTACATTGTCATTAGTGGGAGTCCCGCTAAAGGTGCGAGTTGTGGAATTGAAGGTTAACCAACTTGGTAAAGCATTACCATTTTCTAATGTTGCTGAATAAGTGAGAACATCACCAGCATCAATATCTGTGAAGGTGTTGGTGGGAATTTGGAAACTGAAAGCGTTACCTTGTTTGGCGTTTTGATCTGCGATCGCATTACTCAAAATCGGCGTATCATTAACATTTTCAACGGTAATTACAAAGATATCACTAACATTTTCCCCGGCTTTATCTGTAGCGATCGCCTTAACATTAAAGTTCCCTACATTATCATTAGTGGGAGTACCGTTAAAGGTGCGAGTTGTAGGATTGAAGGTTAACCAACTTGGTAAAGCATTACCATTTTCTAATGTGGCTGAATAGGTAAGAACATCACCAGCGTCAATATCCGTGAAGGTGTTGCTTGGGATAGTGAAGGTAAAGGCTGTATCTTCCGTTGCTGTTTGCGGGGCGATAAGGTTAGTAACTGTAGGCGGATTATTAACTATGATTTGTTGGTTGCCAAAATCAATTCCTGTACGGACTTCACCTGCTGTCAGGTTGACGGTATGAACAAGGTTAATGGTATTGTCGAATATGGTAGTTGCCCCATTGTTATTGTTGTTACCAGGATCAACAGGATTGGGATTAGAAGTTGCATCACTGAGATTGAGAATACCTTCTGCGAGTTTCAATAAATCTACACGGGGATAATTTGCTCCTGTGTTGATCACGTTGTCATTCTCGTTATCACCGTCGTTGATAATGACACTGTTTGTACTTAGGAGATTACGAAACTCATTAACTGTGAGTTTCCGACCAAGTTTTTCTATTGCTATCTCTTGCGCGAGAGTTGCCACACCTGTAAAGTATGCCGTTGCTTGGCTAGTTCCTCCCATCGAGGTAGTACCACCATTGGCATTAGCGCCTGTAATTAAGATACCAGGAGCAAATACATCTAACAAGTTGCGATCGCGTTGGGAGAAACTAGCAATTTGGTCAGCAGTTGTGGTGTAATCAATTGCACCACCAACAAAGTTTTTCTGAGTGCCAGAATTATCCGCCCAAACCGCACCAACGGCGATGACATTGGGATCTATGGCTGGGTAAGCTAATCCGGGGTTACTACCATACTGATAAAAGCTGTTACCTGCGGCGGCGCTGATAATGATATTTTGAGAGGCGATCGCTGCTAATTCATCACCAATACCATAACGAGAGGTTGCCGTTGTCCAATTTTGACTATCACCAATGGAAAGGTTGACAGATGCGATATTATATGCTGTGCTATTAGCCGCCACCCATTGCAGGGCTTTTTCTAAATCGGAGAAACTGCCAGCACCGTTATCTTTAAAGACTTTCAGGGCAATAATATTAGATTCAGGTGCAACGCTGGTAAAGATACTGGCAATGTGAGAACCGTGATTATTTTTATCACTAGCATCTGTATCATTATTCGCAAAATCGTATTCATAAACGATTTTATCAGCAATGCCGTTATTATCAGCATCAGTCCCAAAGATGGGATGATTTAAGTCTATGCCTGTATCAATGATGACCGTAGTTAAACCGTTGCCTTTGATGTTAGCAAATCGGCTATCTGCCCAGAAATTATCCAGGTTAATTAAAGAAGTTGCCTGACTATCTACAAAACTGGAAATTGTGCTGCTAGGAGTTTCCAGAGGAGGCGTTACTGTAGAATTGGCAGGGGCATCGTCATCAACAATAGTCACAGTAGCACTGCTTTGATTACCGATGGATGCGCCACCTGTGGGGTTAGTCAGTTTAATTGTAAAATACTCGTCTCCCTCAACTTTGTCATCGTTACGAATTTTGATGGCATTAGAATTACCTAACAGGGCATTCTGCACATAAACGAGTTTGCTGGTTTCATTGGCAGCAAAGGTGACAGCAATCGGAATATTATTGAAATCATTATTGACGGAACTAGCCGCACATCCGCACCCTTTGGCAGTACCATCAATGAAGCTCAGTGTGGCACTAACTGTATTACTGGCGTTTCCTGTGCGAGTTACCCAAATTTCTGTGAGTGCAGTTCCGTCTTCCTTGACTATATAATTAGCCGCATTGAAGTTGAGTTGAACCTCGCTGATTGAGTCGAGGGGGGAAATAATATCTAAAGTTGGGGTATAAAGGGGAATTTCTGCGTTGGTGGTGGTGATATTAACGCCGGGGAAGGTTTGCTTCCATCCTGGTTGTTGCACTTCTGCGGCGGTGTAAATTCCCGGACGTAGATTAGTGAATTGATAATTACCGTTTGTGTCGGTAATAGTTGAGATTTCGCTGTTGTCTAATTGTCCGTTGGTGTTGGTATCGAGGTAAATTGTCCAACCTTGTAAACCAGTTTCCCCAGCATCTTTTACCCCATTACCATCAAGATCATGCCATTTCATCCCCCGAATTTCAGCATCATTATCGGTAATGCTGACAGCAATATTAGGAAGTGTGGCATTGTTGTAATTAGCATCTGTACTGCTAACACTATGGCTAATTGTACTGGTGTGGTTGCCTTCTGGGATAGTGTCGTTAACGGCAGTCACGGTAACTGTTTGGGGAGTATTCCAGTTAGCAGATGTGAAGGTAACGGTAGTTTTATCAATGGTAATTTGATTACCACCGTTTAGGGTAACAGTCACATCAGCAGTCGGTTGAGTTTTGAGAACAAGGGTATAACTATCAGTATTACCCCCTTCGGTAACGGCGGTGCTACCACCACTTTGAATTAAAGTAATACCAGGGGTTGGTGGTGCAGTAATGGTAAATGTTGCGGTTTTGGCTGCATCACCACTATTACCCGCATTATCTTGGATGGTAGTAGCATCAACTTTTAAGCTGTAAATACCAGGAGTGTTAGTTAAGCTATCTAACCCGTTAATGCGATAGGTTGTATCGGAGAGATAGGTAACAGTGACGGTATTGGGTAAAGTTAGGTTAACACCGTCACGGCTGAGGGTAAGATCACTCTGATCAAAGGTATTGAGATTAATTTGTTCGGAGAATTGAACATCAATAGTATTGACGGGGTTAGGGGTTGAGGTGGGAAGGTTAGGGAATTGGGTAATAGCCGGTTGAGTAACATCAGCAAAAACCCCAAGGGTAGCAGTTGAAATGTTTCCGGCGACATCTTGTACTCGAATTTCTAGGTTACGAGAACCGGGGGAAGGGAGTTGAATATTGCCACTAAATTGCGTTCCGGTGACGGTTGCTTGTCCTAAGTCTTGGTTAGTGGTTAGGTCGTTGATATAAACCCGGAGGTTAGATTCGGGTAAATTGCCTGTAATGGTGATATTTTGGCTATTAACTCGGAATTGTCCGAACTGATTGAGAATCCCTAATGAAGCGGTTTGTAGTTCGGCTGTTGGGGTAGCATTAACTTGAATATTAGTGGGAATATTGGGGGCAATGCTGTCTAATGTCCAGGTTTGGGTTAAGGAGTTACTGACGCTATTCCCTGCTGCATCTTTAATTCCTGTCCCGTTGACGGTGAGGGTGTAAACGCCGTTATCAGCTTGTAGTCCGCTTAATCCTTTGATGGTGTATGTGGTTTCGTTGCGTTTTTCTAGGGTGACACCATTGGTGATTAAATTGGCACTACCATCACGGGTTAAGATCAGGTCATTAAAATTCAGTGTATCTTTGTTAATTGCCTCAGAAAAACTGATTTCTACGCTAGTAACTGCCGTATTGCGAGGACTGGTCAGGTTAGTAATACTGGTAAGGGTGGGAATAGTGTTGTCCAATACCCAGTTAAAGCCTTTACCGCCTACGCCGTTGTTACCATCAGTATCCTGTACGCCATTAGCGGTGACTAATAGTTGATAATCCCCTTCGATGTTGGTAAATTGGGCAAAGTTACCGACTCGGAAGGTAGTCGCATCAATTGGGGTGATGGTGACGGTGTTGTTAACTAAGCTTTCGCCGTTGTTGCGTCTTAGGGTGATGTCGGTATAGTCGAAGCTACTGGGGTTAATGGCTTCTGTGAAGGTGACATCGAAGGTATTAACGGCAGTTTTAAGTAAGGTGGAGTTAAAGCCGATAATTGAGGCAATAGCGGGTCTGTCGCCTGTAAATGTCCAAGTTTCGTTGACAATACCTGCCCCGGCGTTACCTGCTAAGTCTTGGATACCTGTGGCATTAACACTGAGTTGATATTGTCCAATATTGCCCGTAATGCCGGTTAGGTTGTTGATTTGGAAGGTAATCGGGTCAATTTGGCTGATTGTCACCCCGTTGGTGATTAAATTTGCCCCACTATCAAGGGTTAAGCTTAGGTCTTGATAATCAAAGGTATTGGCACGAATGGCTTCACTAAAGACGACGGTTAAGTTATCAACGACTGTATTGCGGGGGTTGGGGGAAACGTCAATGATTTCGCGGACTTGGGGGGCTGCGTTGTCGTTGCTGTTGTAGATGATTTTGTAGCTGCCCGTGCTGTCTTTGTCGAGGAAATGTAAGATATTTTCATATACAGGTCTTCCGGTGGCGGGGAAGGTGCGATCTGTGCGCCAGATATTATCTAGATTGATTAATGTACCATCGGAACGTAATAGCTGTTTAATTTGGAATTGTCCATTGGCGGGATCTGCGAGGGTGATATAAGTCCAGCCGACCTCACCCCCTAACCCCTCTCCTATGAGGAGAGGGGAGTTTACGGTGATTTGTGCTTCTAGGTCAAAGATGGTAACAGGTGCGTCAACGGTGGCGGTGTCAATGGTGGTGACGGGTGCGGTGCCGCCTTTGCTGAAGTAGAGGGTATCGGGGTAGAATTTGGCATCAAAGGTGTCGTTAACGAGGAAATCAGGCAGATTATCGCTGTCTGCTGCAACTTTTTGGATTAATTCGTGAATTTTGACTTCTTTGATTAAGGATAGTTCTTTGTTGCCGAGTCCGTTAACGTGTTCAAAGGTGGCTTTGTATTCGATGAATTTACCCTGTAGGGTAGATTTGAGCAACCAGTTAGCGACGGCGGTTTCTCCTGCTGCAATATCGCCAAAGTTGACTGCAAGGGAGGGAGTAACGTCTTCTCCGTTGAGTTGAGAACCGATGATATTGAAGTCAATCAGTAATCCTTTCTCATTTTCGATGATTTTGGGTTGAGATGAGGTAATACGAAGGTTTTTCGCGTCGCCATAGCCTTGATTACGGACTAAGACAGCGAGATCGAAGGGTACAGCTACTTCGGTGGCATCGGTGAAGGGATCATCGCCATAGACGTTGCGGGATTGGAAGTAGTCGAGGTAGAGTTCGGCTTGGGGTAAGACGGTGATGGGGGTGGAAAGTAAGGGGACGTTGATGACTTGTCCGTTTTCGGTGTAGGAGAGTGTACCACCGATGCTGTAGGTGGTGGGTGCTTGGGGTGCGGCGAGGTTGGTGGGGATAAATGTCCATTCTGCACTGCCTAAGCCTTCATTTTGGGGGGTATTGGGGTCATCACCGATGAGGATACCTGTACCATCTACTGCGGTGATGTTTTTCAGGATGGGGTTAGTGATACCAAAGAGATCGTTAACGATATTGCCGTTTTGATCTTTGACTTGCAGGGTGACGGTGAGGTTAGTGAGGCTGGTGGCGTTGCCGTTGTCAATTTCTAGTGCGCCAAGGAAGGCGGAACGAGTCATTACTGCGGATTGGTCGATTTGTAGTTTGACTCTGGCACAAACACTATCTTCTTCCGCTTTCGTCAGTAATGAGGAAGATGAGGGATTAAGACTAGCTAGGTAATTACTTTCTAATGAAGAATAAGATTTGCCAAGAAGATTAGCAAGGTTTTGCAGAATTCCGGCTTGGATTGGATCTATAGTGATTGATTGTTCTATTGCTGATGTTTGGACAAAATCACTTTCACTTTCAGTTTTAGGTTTAGGTAGCTCATCCTTGCAAATAGGAGGTAATCCTTCCTTTGGAAAATTTTCACACTTTCCAACTGAAGCAGGTTCAATAAAGTAGTTTCTGTCTTCTCTTTTTTCAGTATTGGGATCGTCTGGTCCGTATAAGCTATATGTAATGATGCTTGGAATATCAGCAACTATGGTTGAATAAATCCCGTCAGATTGGAAACAATCTACCCAACCAGTATTAGGTGAATATAAAAATTTATAGGAAACACCACCAAATAATCCTGCTTCTGCTGTTCCTTTATAAAGTTCTATATCAGTCCCATTAATCAAATCAACTTTAGCTGATGCTTCTCCTGTCGCACCTGCTTGAAATCCTAGTCCAATCTCGCCAGTAATTCCATACTCAATTCGCCCATCACAACAGCGTACTACCACAGCAGTGATACTAGCACTAAAAGAAGCTTGTATTCCAATGAAGGCTTCACCCGATAAGGATATGCCTTCAATACCAAAGGGCAAAGCTTCTTCTGGTACTTCTACGGAACCTTCAGCTTCAAGAGCCGGTCCAACTTTAAATTTACCAGTCCCCGTAGCTTGGGCAGTAAATTTCAGACCAAAAGGATCGCAACAGGTTTGAACTTGAGCAAAAGCTTCAATATCAAGTTCAACTGAACCTAACTCTTTGATGTAAGCATTTATCGCTTTTTCGGCTCTTTTTACAAAAGGTTTTAAATAGTCGGAAACATCTAAGTTAAATAATGTTACTTCTAAACAACAATTAGTATCGCTTTCGCTAATGACGGGTGTAGAACTACCACCGCCAGGACCACCAGGACCACCAGGACCACCAGGACCACCAGGACCACCAGGTAAGCTAGGAGGACAATTGCCTTTTACATTGATAACCTTACCCTCGGTAGATTTATTAATTTCTTGTGGACCACAAGGAAAGCTCGAATCGACAAAGAAAGATATATCACAAGGAACAGAAAGTGGAGCAGCTTGGGTTACTAACTCACTACTATTACTAACGGTATCAAAATCTGCAACTCTTGTAATTCTTACAGGTACAGTGATAGAACTTTTTGCTGCTAAATTGTCAAGACTATTAAATAACGGTTCGATTTTGTAGAAAGGATGATTTCCAAAGTTTATCTGAATGTCATTGGCAGCAATTAATCCCTCATTAGATAAGGTCAAGTCAATTTGTGTTACTTGACCAACAACCTGTAAATCAGCCAAATCAATTACTGGAGGATAAATAACAACTGTAGGAATCGGAACATCTGTCTCAAAAACGCTTTGAACTGTTATTTGATATCGATCCTCAATTGTCGTATCTTCAACTCGCCAAATATATTGAACTGTCTGACGAGATAAAAACGCATCAATATTTTCCGTTTCCCCTGCATCTAACTGAATCGTTTGACGGAAAGTTTCGTGCTTATCTGCCTTAATCTCAATGTTGTAAAACCCTTCATTAATATTAGACAGGTTAAGCATTCCTGTCTCATCCGTCACCGTACTGGCTATCACTGCATTACTGAAATAATCCCGTAACGTCACTGTTGCATTGGCTAACTTCGGCGCACCTTCTGCAAAATAGAATAATTCATCAACGGTATTAATCCGTATATTGCCCTTTGCCTCACTTACCGCACGGAAGTTAAAATCAACAGATAAATCCCCATCATTTCCAGCAGCATCTAAGAAGAGATTTCCTGTATATTCCGTTAACGGTAAATTCGCCTCTGGAGACAGTAATAAAGTAACTTTTGTAGATTCTCCCGGATTTAATGCCGAAATTGTCACAGGAGAAGCCAACTTTAACCAAGGTTCATTCGGTAACAATACCTCAATATTTTCAGCAACTCCTCCCCCTTCATTCTTCACTTCAAACTCAACAAAAGTTTGATTACCCCGTAACATCCCACTACTCACCAAATTAGTAGAAGCCACCAAACGGGGGACGATCCGCTCTAAATTGACATTAACAGGTAAAACTGCCGTCGCGCCTTCCGCACTGGTAAGCTTGATATTAAAAGTATCTTGGGTAATATAGGAATCATTAGGCGCAGTAATCGTATAGCTAACGGTATTATTCCCCGAACCATCCAAGACGGAGGGAGTATTAACCTGAACATTCCACCCCTCCACCACACTGTCAACCGTCGCGGTAATTCCCGTTAAACCAATATTCGTGATATTTTCCAGTCCCACAGAACCAGTAAAGGGAGAATTTGCAATGATTTTATTAGTGACTTGATTGCTATTAAATTTCATCCCCAACAGCTTAAAACTGTCCTCTGGTGCTGTGTCTTCAGTAGGGTTACTGGGGAAATAGGCATTAATGTTATATTGTCCCCCTTCCGTGGGTAAGGGGTTAAAATTCTTAACAAAGTTACCATTTCCATCGGTAAATGCGCTTAATTCCCGAATTGTGCGGTTATTTTCAACTTTAATAGTGACAAATTCAAAAGGTACAGGGGAATTATCCGCGTTATTAACCGCACTTCCTCGCAAAGTCACCGCTTGTCCATTTGTACCAATTTCCGTATCGGTGGAAACGGTGGCTTTATAAGCAGGAGTAACAGTAATGGGAGTGATGACGGTGTTATTCTGTTCCCCTAATCCTGCACCCTCATTAACGGTATTATTAGCGTCTGTGGTAGCAATTAAATAATATTCTCCCCCATTTCTCGGCGCAAAGAAGGGAATATTGCGATCATAGAAAGAATTAAAGGGAATATTTGGGGTAAAGGTGGTTTCAGTGATCAGAGTATCGCCGCTATCTAATTTATTATCCGTAGATAGATAAACCTTGTCCGTCCAACTTCCCGTCGCATCCGTTAAGCCTTTATTTTCGACTTTATAAGCTAAGAAAGACTGCTTTCCTGTAAAAAGTGGAATAGTTGTCGGTGCTAAATTGGTAATTTGTAAGTCAGGAACATCAATATCACTAACTTCGACGGTTTTTACACCATTATTAAACCCGTTCGCAGTTGCAGTCAGGGTAACGGTTTGACTACCATCGCTTACCCCATCATTTACCCCCGTCACAATAAAGGTAGCAGAAGTTTCTCCGGCAAGAATCGTAACGGTTTGGGGTACAGTTGCTTCGGTGGTGTCGCTACTGGTGAGGTTAACGGTTAATGCTTCTGTTGTGGGGGTATTTCGGGTAATGGTAGCGGTAGCTGTTCCCGTCTCGCTGATAATGTTTTGATCGAGGGTTAAATTTAAACTTGGACTTTCATTATCCGTTACATTAAGATTAGCTGTTGCTTGTCCTGCATCTACTGTGATATTTGTGCCTGTATAGGTAGGTTTAGCGGTAACTACAACCGCTTGTATGCTATCTAAAATGGTATCATCAACTCCTTGTATTTCAAAGGTTACTGATGCTTGATTAGCAGGAATAATGACGCTGGTGGGAACAGTTGCTTCTGTCGTGTCGCTGCTACTAAGTTGAACTTCTAGGGGAGTATTGGTAATAATATTTCGGGTGACTGTAGCGATCGCTTTACCCCCATTCTCGCTGATACTATTAGCAGCTAGAGTCAAGGTTAAAATCACCCCATCATTATCTGTCACTGCTACAGTATTCTGACCACTAATAAACCCAGAAGCTGAGGCAATAATTGTATAGTTTTTCGGCAGTTCTATTAAGGTATCATCGACGGCAGTAATATTAAATGTTGCTGAAGTTGCACCTGCTGGAATGGTAACAGTTGTAGGTACAGTAATTTGACTACTTTCACTATTAACTAAGGTGACTGTTAAGGGTGCTGTAGTGTCTGTATTACGGGTGACTGTTCCCTGAATGGTGTTACCTTCGTTGACTTGTTGGGAATTAATATTAACCGTTAAAGTGGGTTTAAAATCATCATCCAAAATGTTGACAATCGCGCTCTTTTGTGCATCATTAATTGTTGCTCCTCCAGTTGGGTTAGTTAGGGTTAAGTTGATGGTTTCTGTATTTTCTAAAACCGTATCATTGATGATGGGAATAGTAACTGTTTTACTGGTTTCTCCGTTAGCAAAGTTAACCGTAATAGGTGTAGCAACATAATCACTTCCTGATGTTACTGTACCATTTGTTAATAATATTTGTGCGCTAATTGCCCCATCACTTCCCCCAGTGCGGTTAATAGTAACTTGAGTGACAGGTGTGCCATTTTCATTAATATCATAAGTGGCATTGCTGAAGGATAAAACACCAGGTACTGCATCATTATCAATGATACTTAAAACGGCTGTTGTTTGTGTTCCTAATATTGCCCCATTGGTGGGATTTGATAGGGTTAATTTGACTGTTTCTGTGGGTTCATAAACCGTATCATTATTGATAGGAATCGTTACAGTTTGACTGGTAACTCCATCAGCAAATGTTACCGTAATGGGTGAATTATTATAATCACTTCCTGCCGTTGCTGTTCCATTACTAGGAGTTAAAGTAACACTAACTATGCCATCACTTCCCCCTGTACGATTTAGAGTTATGTTAGCAACTGGTGTGCCATCTTCATTGACACTATAACTCGTTGAACTAAAAGCAATAGTTCCTGGTCTTAAAGGATCATCATTAATGATAGTAAGTGTGGCTGTAGTTTGCGTTCCTAATGTTGCACCACCAGTGGCATTTGTTAACGTTAAATTGATAGTTTCATCCGGTTCAAATTGAAGATCATTAACGATAGGAATGGTGATAATTTTGCTTATTTCACCACTGACAAAACTAACGGTAATAGGGGTGTTATTGTAGTCAGAAGGTGCGGTTGCTGTACCCCCTGTATAGGTAATGGTTGCGCTAACTGCGCCGTCACTTCCTCCTGTACGATTTATGGTTATATTAGCTGTTCCGTTTTCGTTGACGCTGTAACTTGAAGTATTAAATAATAATGTACCTGGATTACTTATTGGATCAGGTTGTAAAGTAAATAAAGCACTATCAGGAACAATTTGCTTGGGAATATTGCCATCAACACTTGACCAAGAAAAATTCATGACTTCGCCTCCATTGGCCTCACCGTAGAGCATTAAAATGTCATGTAATCCTGCGGTTAAAAATGCTGTACCACTTATTTCTATCGTGCCGTGTAATCCTCCATTATTAACTGTAGAATTACTAGCAGACGGAGAAAATGCTGCACCATCTAAAAATAAATAACTAGCATCATCACTATTCAAATAAAATGTGTAATTTCCAGTTATAGGAATATTAATATATCCCTGCCAACGAACACTAAAAGTGTCTAAATCTGCTAAGGAAGTATTGCCAAGATTCCAAGAATTACCAGCAAAGTTTATCGTGCTATCATTGCGGCTGAGAACGAGTTGATTTTGAGCAAAGAAATTAAAATTATCGTTCCAATAACCATCGTAATATTGTGCTGCCAGTCCACCAGAAGCTACGCTAGGATTCGTAAAGTAATTAGAATTAATATCTAATCCTGTTACTCCTTCAACAACAGCAATTAATTCATCGGGTTCTGTGCCTGGTTTATCAATAAATATGCCTGTTCCTGAAACGCCAGCAATGGGAGAATTAGCGAGAATATAATTACTTTTTGCCCCTGATAATTGAATCTTATCTTCATCAATATTAAAGTCTTTAATCAGGGCATAATCACTAATACCATTAGTGCTAGTATTGCCATCATCATAATAGGCTTTTGTTGCATCTCCTAAGATAAAGCGATCGTTTCCCGTTCCCCCTTCTAATGTATCAATTTCACCGATTCCGGGAGCAGCCGCAGTAGTATTAACACCAATCAGGCGATCGCTTCCATCCCCACCATTAAGGGAGTCATTACCAGTACCCCCTTCTAGGGTATCATTCCCTGCATTACCTGTGAGGGTATTATTGCCACTGTTACCTGTGAGGGTATTGTTAAGGGTGTTACCCGTCGCATTGAGGTTATTTGTGCCTGTGAGAGTGATATTTTCAACGTTAGCGAGGGTTTCAACGCTGTAGGAAATAGAAGCTTGAATGAGGTCTATTCCTGCACTCGCATTCTCATTAATGGTGTCCCCTAGTTCATTAATGATGTAGGTATCATCGCCGATACACCCTTCTAGGATGTCAATACCAGTACCACCGTTTAGGGTGTCATTCCCTGCACCACCTTTTAAGGTATCGTCAAGGTTGCCACCAATGAGATTATCGTTACCGCTACCACCTGTAATGTCAAATTTCTCGATATTGACGTAATTTACAGAGTTTCCAGTGGTGGATATTGTTCCACCGCCATTATTATTAGGGGTTGTGGAAGTTATATTGGTGGTGAGGGTGGAGTAATCAACTTTTAGGGTGTCGGTTTCGGTGCCACCGTCGGCGTAGTCGCTACCGAGTCCGGGGTCTAAAGTATCATTCCCTGCTTGACCATAAACCTGATCATTCCCTGCGCCACCAATAATGCTATCGTTACCATCTCCCCCCTCAAAGTAATCATTTCCTGCACCACCAATGAGGGTGTCATTTCCTGCGTAACCCCGTAAGTCGGCATAAATAGCACCCGAAGCGTTAACATTATCATTCCCCGTCGTATTATTGCCTCGGTAGTAGAAATTCTCAATTCCCGTAATAGTTCCCCCTGCTGAAGTTGTGCCATTATTGGGGTCACTGTAGTTAACGGTTGTCCCTGTTGCTAGTCCATAGAGGTCGAGTCTATCTGTACCTGCACCTCCAATAATTACGTCTGCTTCTGAGCCTTCTGAGAAGTAGTCATCACCATCTCCCCCGTCTAAAGTATCATTACCCGCACCGCCATAAACCTGATCATTCCCTGCGCCACCAATAATGCTACCGTTACCATCTCCCCCCTCCAAGTAATCATTTCCTGCACCACCAATGAGGGTGTCATTTCCTGCGTAACCCCGTAAGTCGGCATAACTAGCACCCGAAGCGTTAACATTATCATTCCCCGTCGTATTATTGCCTCGGTAGTAGAAATTCTCAATTCCCGTAATAGTTCCCCCGGCTGAAGTTGTGCCGTTATTGGGGTCACTGTAGTTAACGGTTGTACCTGTTGCTAGTCCATAGAGGTCGAGTCTATCTGTACCTGCACCTCCAATAATTACGTCTGCTTCGGCATTCTCTGAGAAGTAGTCATCACCATCTCCCCCGTCTAAAGTATCATTACCCGCTTCACCATAAACCTGATCATTCCCTATACCACCAATAATGCTATCGTTACCATCTCCCCCCTCCAAGTAATCATTTCCTGCACCACCAATGAGGGTGTCATTTCCTGCGTAACCCCGTAAGTCGGCATAACTAGCACCCGAAGCATTAACATTATCATTCCCTGTCTTATTATTGCCTCGGTAGTAGAAATTCTCAATTCCCGTAATAGTTCCCCCGGCTGAAGTTGTGCCGTTATTGGGGTCACTGTAGTTAACGGTTGTCCCTGTTGCTAGTCCATAGAGGTCGAGTCTATCTGTACCTGCACCTCCAATAATTACGTCTGCTTCGGCATTCTCTGAGAAGCCATCATCACCCGCACCCCCGTCTAAAGTATCATTACCCGCTTCACCATAAACCTGATCATTCCCTATACCACCAATAATGCTATCGTTACCATCTCCCCCCTCCAAGTAATCATTTCCTGCACCACCAATGAGGGTGTCATTTCCTGCGTAACCCCGTAAGTCGGCATAACTAGCACCCGAAGCATTAACATTATCATTCCCTGTCTTATTATTGCCTCGGTAGTAGAAATTCTCAATTCCCGTAATAGTTCCCCCGGCTGAAGTTGTGCCGTTATTGGGGTCACTGTAGTTAACGGTTGTACCTGTTGCTAGTCCATAGAGGGTGAGTGAGTCAGTTCCTGCACCTCCAATAATTACGTCTGCTTCGGCATTCTCTGAGAAGCCATCATCACCCGCACCCCCGTCTAAAGTATCATTACCCGCTTCACCATAGAGGTTATCATTCCCCCCTAACCCTGAGAGAGCATCATTACCTGTTCCTCCATAGAGATGATCTTGATTGGTGTCACCCCCTTGCAGACTGTCATCTCCGGCTTCTCCATACAGTTGGTTATATCCCGTTGCACTACCAATGACCGTATCATTGCCTGCACCCGCATAGATTTCATTTTGCCAATAGCCATTGTAATCTGTAGCGGAAACGTTGATATTATCGTTCCCTGAACCTGTTATGAGTCGAGTTCTTTCTATTCCTTGGAAGACTGTGCCGTTATTTGACCCACCTGTGATACTGCCATTATTGACATTGGTATAGATAATGGTGGTGTCGGCTGTGTCGTTACGGTTGTCAATATCCAGAAAGTCGTTGCCATTTCCCCCAATGATGCTATCTGCACCTGTTCCTGGAGAGAAATTATTATCCCCAGAAGTGCCAACAAAGTTATTATCTTCATTGCCTCCGGTAAAATTCTGCATCTCAACGGCAAGAACATTCCCATTGAGGCTAATAAATCCGCGATCGTCCTCCGCTTTCAACTGACCTAACTCTGCATCAGACAGACTTTCCCTTTGTACCAACGCTGAAAAAATCGCCCCTTCATCCCCCTGACTATCTGCACTATTGAGCAAACTATCAACCTTGTGACCAATTTCCTCCAAAAGTAAGCCCACCAGAGGTTCAATGGAGATTGCTTCACTACCGTTAGCAATGGCACTCAGAAACGCCTCAGACAGATAAATCCGATTGGTAGAGACGGCATACGCCCCATTCGCCCCATTCAACTGTGCCGACGAGAGGAATTCAATAGTTGGAATAACGTTAAAATCCTGATTCTGCCAAGCCTGTGCCAAACTTAAAGCTGTTTCAACCTCAAAACTTTCCCCAAATGCCAAACGCATCTTATCTATGAATCCCGGATTGGTGGCAAATTTCCTGAGATATTGCTGTACCTCTTTTACTACAATGCCATTGACATTGGTTAAATAGTTGGGATTAGAACCACCATTACCAAGATTAATTAATTCAAGTGCTAAAATGCCACTGTATGCTGCTAATACTTCTGGATGGAAAGCTACGGATTTTTTGCCATCTGTAACGGGAAAACTCACCTCTAACTCCCAATTTCCGCCTAAAGCTGCATTGCCTGTTTTTGTTGCCGATGCCCTAATACTTGCTTTTGTAATCTGATGTAACTTGCGAATAAATTCTTCTCCAGCATCTCCAGCAGCCACATTACACCCATAAAGTAAAATGCTATTGCTTTGCCAATGCTGTAATAAATCAGCATATTTACTGATACTATCTAAATTAAGTTGACTATTTCCTAAATACAAACATCCCGGCGCACCGTGAGAAACGATATGAATGGTGGTAATTTCGGGATGCTGTCGTAAAACTGCGGTGATTTGTTTGATACCGTCTTGATTGGGGTTAAGAGCGATCGCTTCTACCCCCTCTGCAACTCCCGCCTGTAGAGTTTGATAATCGGAAACAGATGGATCAATAAAGACAACTATTCCTGAATCTTCTTTTGCCTTAAATCCCACATTCCTCACCCCATTCGCCCAAGCACCCTGTAAACCTTCTGGTGATGTACCAAACGCCAGTATCATCTTTTCACGAAAATCCGGTCTTTGAGCAAACTGCTGAAGCCGTTCCTCAGTATCTCGAATTGCTATTTGCACAACACCTAATAGATCATTATGGGTTAGCCCATTCAAGTTCAGTGTTTCAGAGGATTTGATTAGGATCATCGGTTTAACTGGGTGCTTGGTGTAGATATTGTCAGATTACCTGTAATTGACAATACACTAAAGCGTAAATACAAGCAAGTGTTACTTTGAACAAATTAATAATTGTTCACTGTAGTACCTAATCCCCATTACCCATTAAACATCTAAGTAGGTGAACACAATAAAACCAATCTGTGTAAAGAAACATAAAATCGCCCAAACCCTCTTCACTCTTGCCTTTTGCCTTGCCATAACGACAATTGGCTGATTCTATCTTCATTTCTCACTCCTGACTGGGCGCAGGCCCTGCGCCCCTACCTCCTATCCCTAAGTAGGGTTTGCTGATAGCGTAGCGTTAGCCATACTTCTAGTACACTGTGGCGTAAGTGAATGAACCATTCTAAATCCTCCAAAAGCCTATACTGTCTTCATTTTGACTTTTGACTTCCGCCTTGCGGTACTAGCCCTCACAGACAACTTTTTCAGCAAACCCTAATTAGGGCTTGCTAAATAAAGCTAAAATCATTTATTAATAAGGGTTTCGCGGATTTTTATCAGAAAAAAGTGCAAGGTTCTGGCTGATGGTGTCTCAAAATAGGTGCATTTTTCTTTGTCGGATTTGGAAAATTGAGGATATCCAGATCGTTGAAACTGTTAGAAAGTTCCCAGTTAAGAGTTCCCTGCCTTCACAGACAACTTATTCAGCAAACCCTAGTTAGGAATTATGAGTGATTTCTTGGGTGTTAACTGCTGGTAGGAGGGCGGTAAGGTGTGAGGTAACTTGACTGTAACGACGGGTAATGAGTAATGAAGAACGACATTGGATGGCAAGTTGATCTGTGTATCTTCCCAGGGTTTGGCGTTCAATTCCCCACAGACGGCTAGTACCAACAATGGTCAAATCAACATTTTCGGAGGCTGCAATTACGGATTGGATTGGTTCTGGGGATGTGACAGTTTTGATTTCAATGCGATCGCGCACACTTTGTGGTAATCGCTCAATCATGGCGTTGAGTTCATAACTTAATTCTTCTTGGATGTGATTGCCTTTAAAGACTTGTAAAACTTGTAAAATACAAGTATCCCGATTAATCAGCATTCTCAGGGCGATAATTAATGCTAAATCGTCGTGGATGTTGGCGCAGTAGGGAACTAATAAACTTTCAATGGCGTTGCCTCCCTTATCTACAAACACGGCGACATCTACCGGTGTGGTACTGAGAATTTGTCCGACTCTTCCCCCTAACCGATTGTTGCTAAAAGCTGGACGATGCCAACCGACGAGAACTAAATCGGGTTGTTCGATTTTGGCGATCTGTGCTGTTTCTCTGGCGACATTGCTAGATATGCGAACTATAGGATGGATATAGGAGCGTGTTTCTGGTGGTTCTAGGGTAGCAATTAATTCTTCTAGTTTTTGGCGACGTTCGGCAATGAGTCTATCAGCTGCCGTTGGGGTACTTTCAAAGCCATAGTCTTCTTCGAGTTCAATGAAACTGAGGGGATAAACCACAGCAGGTTGTCGGTTATTAACAGCGATCGCCGTTGCTAACTGTAACAAACCTTTTTGGGTAGCAGGATTAGCCACTGGGACTAAAATCCGATATTGGGCAATATAAATTTCGCTGGGAACTGGTACGGTTTCTGCTGGTATTTCTGGTTCTGGTTCAACAACATCTAATCTGATCAGGCGTTTCGGATAGGTAAATTCCAGTAATGGTGAAGTCATGAATGTTGTCACCAAAGCCATAATTACTAACATGGTGAAAAGTAAGGGGGTAATCACGCCTAACTCTAAACCAATATTCAAGACAATTAATTCAGTTAAACCGCGAGTATTCATCAACCAACCCAGGGCTGATGCTTCCCGTTTGTCAATACCACTAATTCGAGCCGCTACATAAGCACCAATATATTTACCGCCAATGGCCACTAATAAAATCAAGGCTGACAATAGCCATAAATGAGGACTGTTAAGTAAACCAATTTGGGTTTTTAAACCACTGTAGGCAAAGAAGATTGGTAACAAAAATATGAGAACAAAATCTTCAGTTTTGATCGCTAATTCTCTGACTAATTCTTCATCTTTGGGCATGACTGCGCCTAATAAAAATGCCCCAAAAATTAGGTGAATACCGATAAATTCAGTAATTAAAGCAGAGGAGACAACTCCCATATAAATTACAGCTAGAACGAATTGACTCAACCGCCCAGCCCGACGATGATGTTTACTCAGACGTTGGAGAAACCATCGCCCAATTGTGAACATGAAGCCAATATAAGCAATACTTTCAATAATGGTGAGAATAGCTTGCCCGTCAATACTACCGTGACGAGCGACAGCGATCGCTACTGCTAAAATACACCAAGCTGTCACATCATCTACTGCCGCACAAGTTAAGGCTAATGTCCCCAAACGAGTTCCCTGTAAGTTATTTTCGGTAATAATTCTCGCCAACACCGGAAAGGCAGTAATTGACATCGCCGCCCCTAAAAACAAAGCAAAAGGGGCAAAATTGACATGATTACTAGCAACTAAGGGATAAAGGACAAAAGATAATACAAAAGCCGAAGCAAAGGGAACAATAATACTGAGATTAGAAATAAGAATGGCAGTTTTTAAGTTACCACTCAGATATTTGGGATTTAATTCCAACCCAATCAGAAACATGAAAAATATTAGCCCAATTTGCGATAAAATATTCAAATAAGGCATCGTTTCTGGAGGAAACAGGCTATGAGCTAAACCAGGAGCAATTAAACCAAATAATGATGGACCAAGCATGATACCAGCGAAAATCTCGCCGATTACCAATGGTTGTTTAATTGCTTTGAATCCCAGTCCCACAATTCGAGAGAGTCCAATTACAATTAATACTTCAACCAAAACGAGAATAACCGTGTGCATATTTTCCTCATTGACGATAATTTGAGTTCACTATGATAATTTTTGACAATATAGCAGGAGTCAGGAGTTAAAAGTCTCTTAGTGTATGGCTTTTATTGTATATTCTGGCTCTCATCCCAGTGCATACCGCTATAGTTCAAATTGTCAACATAATTAGATATATTCTCAACTATTTTTATTAATTCAAGATGTTAATTATTGTTACCTTGCTATCTTGATTATCTCAGAAAATCAGTATTAATTTGTTGTTAAACTGTCAATAAACTTGAGAATTAGCAAGTATAAAACCTAAATCAAGAGAATCAAGTGGTCAGAACCTTTGATTAATAAATTATTTCCGCATAAAAGCTGACAATAAACCATAAATTCTTAAACAGTCCTCTGATTAAAAATTAGAAAAAATGTCTCAGGTGTAACCTAAAATACTTGCCGGCAAATCCTGTCTTTCTTATTCTGTCTTCTTCTGACAAAGGGCGCAGGCCCTGCGCCCCTACCTCCTGAATCGAGGAAAGAATTTGGGTTTATAGCCAAAAAATTGTAAATATGGCGTTAAATTTTGTTAAGATTAGGTACGGCGTTAGCTTTGCCCCCTGTCCCCTACCTACGAGACGCTTCATGCTGCGATTAGAACATATCAGTAAAATTTATCCTACAGGCGAAGTTCTTAAAGATGTCAACTGGGAAGTCAAACCAGGAGATCGTATTGGTTTAGTTGGTGTTAACGGTGCGGGAAAATCCACCCAATTGAAAATCATCTCTGGGGAGATTGAACCCACCGCTGGAGAAATTATTCGTCCCGCCAGTCTACATATAGCTTATCTTAACCAAGAATTTGAGGTTGACCCCACTCGTACAGTTAGAGAAGAATTTTGGACTGTATTTAAAGAAGCTAATGAAGTGCAGAAGGCTTTAGCTCATATCCCTCATGAGATGGAAACAGCTAATCCAGAAGAGTTAGATGAGCTAATTCATGAGTTAGATCGGTTACAGCGTCAGTTTGAAGCTTTGGATGGATATAATTTAGACTCACGGATTGGTAAGATATTACCAGAGATGGGATTTCAACTAGAAGATAGCGATCGCCTAGTTAGCGCCTTCTCCGGTGGTTGGCAAATGCGGATGAGTTTAGGCAAAATTCTCCTGCAAAAACCTGACTTATTACTACTGGACGAACCGACAAACCACCTAGATTTAGAAACCATTGAATGGTTAGAAAATTACCTCAGAGGTTTAATTACCCCAATGGTCATAGTTTCCCATGACCGGGAATTTTTAGATCGTCTGTGTAACCAAATCGTTGAAACTGAAAGAGGTGTTTCTAGTTCTTACCTGGGTAATTACTCGTCCTACCTGCAACAAAAAGCCGAAAATCAATACGCACAACTCAACGCTTACGAACGTCAACAAAAAGAATTAGAAAAACAACAGGCATTTGTAGAAAAATTCCGTGCCAGTGCTACTCGCAGTACCCAAGCGAAAAGTAGAGAAAAACTACTTGATAAAATTGAACGCATTGAAGCACCGACAGGAGGAGTTAGAACCCTACATTTCCGGTTTCCTGATGCCACTCGTAGCGGTAGAGAAGTAGTAGAAATTAAGGATTTAACCCACATTTATGGGGATAAAATTCTGTTTTTATCCGCAAATCTGCTGGTGGAAAGAGGAGACAGAATTGCCTTCCTTGGTCCCAACGGTGCAGGTAAATCCACACTGTTAAAAATTATGATGGGTGTTGAACTACCCACAGAAGGGATTGTGAAATTAGGCGATCACAACGTGATTCCTGGTTACTTTGAACAAAACCAAGCGGAAGCCTTGGATTTAAATAAAACCGTCATGCAAACCATCCATGACGAAGTTCCCAACTGGACAAACGAAGAAGTCCGCACATTGTTAGGCAGATTCTTATTTACTGGTGATACCGTATTTAAGAAAGTTGCGGCATTGAGTGGAGGTGAAAAGGCTCGATTAGCATTGGCAAAAATGCTATTACGTCCAGCCAATTTAATCATCCTGGATGAGCCTACTAATCACTTAGATATTCCGGCAAAGGAAATGATGGAAGAGGCTTTGCAAAACTATGATGGTACTGTCCTTGTAGTTTCCCACGACCGTTATTTTATCTCCCAAGTAGCTAACAAAATTGTCGAAATTCGTGATGGTGATTTTCATGTTTACTTAGGAGATTATCACTACTATCTCGATAAGAAAGCTGAAGAAAAAGAACTGGCGGAATTGGCAGCAGCAGAAGCCGCAAAAGCCGCTAAAAAAGCCGCTAAATCTGCCAAAGCTGGAGCAAAGCAGAAGTAGTTAATATCGGCGAATGGGTGACTGATTGTGATTCTGGCTTTCTGTCACCTATTTTTTAATGAACTTTCTGGGTTTAGCTTCATCCAGTGGTTTACCTCTTGATCCGGCGATAGCGTAAGCGCTAACCGAAGGTATCGCCACTGTTATAGTTTTATATATCCTCAAAATAGGGGTAAATATATTTTGCGATTACACTGAACCCCCGGCTGCTAATGGTGGAACTTTACCCCCAGCCAAATAATTTATGATGTAGGGGCGGGGTTTCCCCGCCCTTGAGGGGGTTTCCC
>NZ_JADEVZ010000100.1 GCF_015207875.1 Dolichospermum sp. LEGE 00240 | reverse complement strand
TCCAAGGGCGCATACCTAAGCGGTAAGAAAGTTCCCATTCACGACCGAGGTAGCAGAATACGCCGATCAAGAAGTGGAATACTACCAACTGGTAAGGACCACCGTTGTACAACCACTCATCTAAGGAGGCAGCTTCCCAAATGGGGTAGAAGTGTAAACCGATAGCGTTGGAGGAAGGAACTACTGCACCAGAAATGATGTTGTTTCCGTAGAGCAAAGAACCTGCAACTGGTTCGCGGATACCGTCAATGTCAACGGGAGGAGCAGCGATGAATGCGATTACGAAGCAAGCGATCGCCGATAGGAGGGTGGGGATCATTAATACACCGAACCAACCGATATACAAACGGTTGTCTGTGCTGGTAATCCACTCGCAGAAGCGGCTCCATACGTTAGCACTTTCGCGCTGTTGTAAGGTAGTTGTCATGTGTTTATAATTGCGTTTGAGTTATGTATGTTTTGGTAGGTGTTTCTACCTCATGAATTTATATTAAGCCTTATGTTTCGATTTGTAAAGGGGTTTTCGTAATATTTTTTAATAAATTTAGAAAACTGGGTCATCTTTATGGCTATAATCTAGATATGGCAAGGCTTTTAACCATTAATCTTTTTTGTAACAACTTCTAATTTTCTTGTAAGCTACTACCTTATTCCTGAAATTTTGGGTGCAGACCCTGCGCCCCTACTGTATATGTCGCTATCTGGTCAAAATATTGTTACCTACAGTCCTGCTTATACTATTGTCCCGACTTATGAATGCTTTAACCGCTGTTCCTATTGCAATTTCCGCACAGAACCGGGTAAAAGTCCTTGGTTGACCCTTGAGGCTGCTAAAAAGATTTTTTTACAACTTAAAAATCAAAATGTCTGTGAAATCCTGATTTTGAGTGGTGAAGTCCATCCCCATTCAGCCAGAAGAGAAGCTTGGTTTGAGCGAATTTATGATTTGTGTGCGTTAGCATTAGCAATGGGATTTTTACCCCATACCAACGTCGGTCCACTGAGTTGGACAGAAATGCAGAAACTTAAAACCGTGAATGTGTCAATGGGGTTAATGTTGGAGCAGTTAACACCACAACTATTAAATACAGTCCATCCTCATGCACCGAGTAAATTGCCCCAAGTGCGATCGCAACAATTACAATGGGCAGGAGAGCTAAAAATCCCCTTCACCACAGGATTACTTTTAGGAATAGGAGAAACAGAAGCAGATTGGTGGGAAACTTTAACCGCTATTTCCGAATCTCATGCACATTACCATCATATTCAAGAGGTAATTCTGCAACCCCACAGCCCTGGAACTGTGCAAACCTTTGACGCACCACCATTTGACCCCCATCAATTACCGACAGTTATCGCTAAAGCACGGGAAATTTTACCAGCAGACATGACAATTCAGATTCCCCCCAATTTAGTTGAAGATGAAAATTGGTTACTTGCTTGTATAGCCGCTGGAGCAAGGGATTTAGGAGGAATAAGTCCCAAAGATGAAGTTAATCCTGATTATCCCCATTTACAGGAACAGGAACTCAGAAATATTTTAGAGTCTAGAGGCTGGGAGTTAGTACCACGTTTACCACTGTATCCCCAGTTTGACGACTGGTTGGGTGCAGGGTTACGACAGCAGGTACAAGAATGGCGAGAAAGATTTAAGCTCTAGCCCTGTTCATGAAAAAATAGCGACACAGCACGATAAAAGTAACATTAAATATGCTAATTAATCTAATGTATTTACACTGTAAACGAATATGGCTACTAGTATATCCTCTAGGACATCCTTCCTGCTCCAGTTAATAGGTATCATCTGCATATTGTTTTTTTCTCTAGACTTTCTATTTTTATTATTCCCTTTACAAATTACAGATAAACTCTGGCAAATTAACCTGTGCAGAAGTCTTGTAGATCAGGGTATTGTACCATTACTTGGTCTAGGAGCGATTATAACTGCATACTGGGTTGATAGAGCTAGTGAAAGTAGTCGTTCCTCTTCCTCTGGTCTAAAATTGCCAATTTTTATCCTATCTAGTTTGTTAGGACTAATATTTTTACTGATTTTTCCCCTACACCTGAGTAACGTCAATCAACTAAAGGTAGAGGGGTTAACACGGATTGAGAAAGAAGCGGAACAGTCAGAAAACCAAGTTAAAAGTCAATTAGCACAACTCCAAAATCAACTTGGTAATGATCAGGTAAAAGCATCTGTCGAGAAACAACGCGCTGCATTAAAAGAGCAACTCAGAACCCAGCTAAATGAACTGGTCAAGGATGAACAAAAGTATAATCAGGCACTTAGTAATAACCAATTACCAGAGGCACAGAAGGATTTACTGAAGCAGTATAAAACAAATCTTAACTCTCTTGATAATTTCATCGCCCAGCAAACAGACCCTGAACAACTCGCAAAGCAGAGAATTAGCCAAATTCAGACCCAAGCACAACAACAGTTGCAAAAAACCCAGGAAGATGCCTGGAAGGAATTGCGAACTGGTATTAATAGTTTATTATTGTCAATTGGTTACATTGTCATCGGGTGGAGAGGATTAAGAGGTATGGGTGTTTCCAAAAGTGGTTCTAGTAGTCTGTCAAGAACTAATTGACGGATAAAGGCAGGTAGGGGAGGTAGGGGAGGTAGGGAAGAATAGAAGTTTTTTCCGATCATTACCCGTCAAAATGAATTTGACAACCTACTAGAGGGGCAAATGAGTCTATTTTCTTCTCGTGAGCCTGTAACCTGTAACCTGTCACCTGTAACCTGCCCCCGTGGCGTAGCACCTGTCACCTGTAGCAAAATGTAACTCTAGTTGGTTTGCCATTTACACGCTGTTTGGTAGAATATCTAGGTTGTTTAATCTCATGATCTTCATCTTTGAGTCAGTCAATAGATACTATCAACCTCGATACATTAGCCCAAGAACTAGCAACTATCCAGCAAACAGGTTCCAAGCGGATTGCCTTGCTAGGCTCTCGTCATGTGCCAATTACCCACCAAAATCTGATTGAAATGATGACTTATGCTCTGATTTTATCGGGCAACCGCATCATTACTTCTGGTGCTACAGGCACAAACTCTGCGGCCATCCGGGGCGCAACCAAGGCTGATCCCAACTTACTCACGGTAATTTTACCCCAGAGCTTGGAACGTCAACCCCAGGAATCGCGCCAGCAATTAGAACAGGTGATGCACCTGGTAGAAAACCCCAGTAATGATAACTTGTCTCTAGCTGAAGCGAGTTACTTATGTAACAAAGAAATCATCTCTCGTTGTCAACAACTAATCTGCTTTGCATTTCATGATAGTCGCACTCTGCTACAAACCTGTAGTGATGCAGAAGACCAGCGAAAAGTGGTAACACTCTTCTACTTTGACTAGAGTGAACTGCTGTTTTTGCAAAGCGAATGATGGAGATGGGAAATTGTTGGGTAAAGGGTAATAATTTAACTAAATTACCCCTTATCCATTGATAAAAATGATCAAGACCACGCCAAGTACCCTAATTAAATTAATTGAATGTCCCTATCTCTGTTACCAGTACCTGCTATTTTTTTATACTCTATTGTCGTCGCGGCTATTCTCGTTTATCTACCCTATTTATTGGTAGCTTTTGCTAGAGTGCAGATAGGATATGATCTTTCTGCTCCTCGCGCCATGTTTGATAAGTTGCCACCCTATGCTCAACGGGCAACATGGGCCCATGAAAACTCCTTTGAAGGGTTTATGGTTTTTGCCGCAGCAGCGTTAATGGCGTATGTTACTGGGGTGAATTCAATTGAAGCAGTAACCGCAGCGATCGCTTTTAATATTGCTCGATTGCTATACTCTATTTTCTATATTACGAATATACCCCTGTTGCGATCGCTCATGTTTATTGTTGCTACTGTCAGTTCTGGAACTCTGTTTTACCTCAGTCTCATGCAAATTAAATAATTAGCTTGAGTTGCTTCAAGGTCTGAGGATAATATTTATCTTACCAATCACCAATTACCAATTTTATTTATGGCTTCTACTTTTTCCTTTGATATCGTCAGTGACTTTGACAGACAAGAATTAGTTAATACTATTGATCAAGTTACAAGAGACGTTAAAAGCCGTTACGATCTTAAAGACACTCAAACAACGGTTGAATTAGGCGATGAAAAAATTACTATTGGTACTGATAGCGAATTTACTTTAGAATCAGTCCATACTATCCTGCGGGAAAAAGCTGCCAAGCGTAACCTTTCTCAAAAAATCTTTGACTTTGGCAAAGTTGAATCTGCTAGTGGCAACCGTGTCCGTCAAGAAATCACCCTGAAAAAAGGCATTAGTCAAGACATTGGTAAACAAATTTCTAAATTGATTCGGGATGAATTTAAAAAAGTTCAAGCCTCAATTCAAGGTGATGTTGTGCGGGTGACAGCTAAATCTAAAGATGATTTACAACTAGTTATGCAACGTCTCAAACAAGAAGACTACCCCGTTGCCTTGCAATTTACCAATTATCGTTAGAAAGAGATAGGAGGCAGGGAGTAGGGAGCAGGGATCACCTGAGTTCTATATAAGAAATTGGCTTAAAAAGCTTGCCTGATAAGCTTTGAGACCAAATGAGCTAGGCACTTTTTTACAGATTTTATTGAGAATCAAAGCCATTGAACAAAGTTCAAATCCATCTTTCAGTAAAAAGCCTTATTTATAATGTTTTCGGGCATTTTTTTACGTCTAACTCAGGTGATGTAAAACCGATATACAGCAATGGTTTTGGAGATCCAAAGGGAATATTTAATCACAAGGGAAGCGGTAGAACCATAATACTAATTCGTAATACCGCACCCAAAAAAGGGAAAAAATCCAAATTCAAAAAATGCTGCTGTTAAATTGTCTTTAATTTGGCACTTATTGATTATTAAAAAATCAAGGTTCCAAACTTTTCTGATAATCTAAATTTAGAAATAGTAGTACACCTGCAATACCCATTCCAAGCAGAATAAATTGGGGAATTAAAGTTGACAATAATGACACACTTAGAGAATTTAAAAAAGGGATTATTTTTAATATTTTTTGTAATATAAGTTGTAAACCGAAAACACTAAAAGTAGTCAAAAGTGAGAAGAAGAAGACTCTCCACCAATTTCCCTTTACTATAGTGCGACTATAATTAAAAGCCGCTTTTCCTTTTTGACCCCGAAGAGCAAAAGTATAAAGAACATATCCATTATTAATACCATAAATAATACCTGGTACAATCAATAGAAATAAACGTAAAATCAAACCAATAGTAAATTTAAAATTCAAATTAATAGCAGTTCCTATATTTGGAAATATTTGACTCATCAACGATTTAAATCGAGTTTCTTTGTTTAAGACTAAATTTTCTGTTGCAATTACTAGTGACATAGCATATATTGCTATAACTATGAGCAGATAAAACCACACACATAGCTGTGTAAATAATACAAAATCACGATACTGTTGAAGAATCTGGAGCATTGTTGCCCAAGGAAGAATTAAGACACAAAATTGTATCAAGAAGAATTTTATATTTTTAAAATATATTTCATATCCGAAAACTATAATTTCTACTAATCCTAGTTTTCTACTTTGAAGTTCAGATAAAATACTCATATCGATTATCGCATCAACAGTTATTTATATATTACAATAAAAAATACGAAATTTAAGTATAAATATCTGCGTTTATAGACAAAGCGACTCGAAAACCAATAGTGAGAATCCTGTTTTCAGGTGGAACACCATTACGATAGCTGGAACGACACACTTCAGGAGTATCAAAGCAAGATCCGCCCCGTATTACCCGATGTGATCCTCTATGATTGCTTATCCGTTCAGTTCCATCTGTAAGAGCATTAAGATAATCAATATACCAGTGGTCAGCACACCACTCCCAAACATTACCATGCAAATCATCTAGTCCAAACCCATTAGCAGCTTGATAAGAACCAACTTCAGTTGTTTGTCTGTTTGATTTCCTTTTTTGTCTAGGACGATCTTGTGGAGTTCGGTTATAAGTCGCTACTTTTGGTGAAATGGTTTTACCAAAATAAAAAGGAGTATCTGTTCCAGCACGACAAGCATATTCCCATTCAGATTCACTAGGTAAACGATAGGGTCTTCCAGTTAGTAGTTGCAATCGCTCACAAAACTCAATTGCTTCAAACCAAGTAACCCGTTCTACCGGAAGGTTTGTACCTTGGAAGCGAGATGGAGTAGGATATAGGTCAATCCTAACTTTATCGTTCCTAGCAATAGCTTCCCACTGTGCTTGAGTGACAGGAAACCTACTCAAAAAGAATGGAGCAATATTAACTAAATGTTGAGGTTGTTCTTGAGAATTTCCTTTTTTCTCAGATGAACCCATTTGAAATTCCCCTCCTGGTATCTGCACCATTTCTAGCCCCATTTCCTGTCCTAATGACTCGGAGAAAACTTCTGCCTGACCTTCATAACGATTAACGACCCATTTTGAACCCAAATTCATAAATCTAGGTTGTTTAGTCAGTTCAGCCCTTTGAAACTGGAACTCATGCAAAGAAGGAGGAGGAATTTCAATAGTATTAAGATTCCAAACTGACTTCTCAAATTCGGGAATTGATAAAGTAACTCCTGCCACAACAAGGCGATTATTGTGGGTTGAAATTTGATTAAACTTAGATTCTGCTTCTTGTTTATTACCACGAGCTAAATCACGCATTCCTTGAAGATAGATTATTAAAGGCTCGAATTGTGCATCCCTAAGAGGCTCTGCTAATGTTTCAGCCAGTTTAGACATCCGCACCCATTCTGTTTTTTCATCTAGCTTTAATTTATTGATTTGTAAGGCTAAGTCACGAGCGGCTGCTTCAGGATAAATATATGCTAATGCAGTCCAACGTTGAGCTTGAGCTATGCTCCGAACCGAATTTTTCCGACTATTCAGTTGTTGTTGTATGTAAGCCAGTAGAAAATGAGCTAGTTTATCAATACGTTTATGATTATTTTTGTTAAATAGAGGATTGTTGTTTAGTTGTTTTAGCAAAGCATTCCGTGTCTCCAGTTCCATTTCATATAGCTCACGTCCTACTTCATGACACAAAGGGGATAATAGTAAGTCTGCCACCGCTATCCAGGGAATATTTAATTTTTCGCCCCGTATATCTTGTTGAAAGTTAGCCCACAAACGATAAAGTAGATGAGGTGTAAGAGCAATGGGAAATGCAGCATGATATGCCAAATACAAATGTGCTTCACCAAATTGTTCCCTAAAAATTTCGATTCTTTGGGTAATGTCTGATGAACTAATTTCAGTTGCTGATAAACTAGCTTTAGTCATGCTAACGAATTGATTTTCCTGATTGTTGCTTACGTCCGCGCAGCGTCTCTATAGTTTGATAAAATTCCTGACGATTAATTTCAAACATAGGTACTAGCTCGGCAATTTCAGCAGCAGTGGTTGATTCCCAACGTTTACGGGGAAAAGGATTAAGCCAAGCAATGTGTTGTACATATTGTTTTAACTCCTTCAGGAAAAATTTAGTGTGACGACGACGCTTAGAATTAAACTGTTCATGAGCAGCACCTGCATCACTAAAGATTAAGCAAACAACTCTCGTTTTTGGTAATTGCGAGAGACAATCTTCAATAGGTACTGCTTTTAGGTGGTATGGATCTGTGTAAAGATAGTCATTGGGGCAGTTATGAAAATAATAAACTCTAACCTGATTAAAACGTCCACCTTTTGAAGCTGTATCTACAAGTGCTTGAGAGAGGTGATGAAAAGGAACCATCGAGCCATCTTGATCGATGAGCAATAAAAGTTCTATCTTGTTGATACGACGTGGTTTTAGTACCGGATTGAGAAGAAAACCCTGTTGTCCAATTTGATGTATGGTTTCTTCTATATCTAGTTCTGTTGGGACACCCTCTTGAATCAAATGTCGTAGATGTCGCCACCCCTGCTTAATTTGCCGATAAGTAATAGGAATATCTTGGGTAATAATGGTGAAATTATCACCAAGCTGATTATACGGCTGTTTTATTGCTGTAGGAACTTGTACTTCTTCAAGTAGGGTCTGAATAACTTGAGGAGATAGCTTGGCTATAGGAAGATTAGTGCGATCGTCAGTATCTTTATCATCAGCAGCATTAATTCTTTTGCTTATGCTTTTGAATCTTATAGCAATTAATATAATCAATAAAATTGAAATTGTAATTAAAAAAAGTTCTCCCCAAGAACTAAACCACTCACCTAAAATAGAAAACCAAGAAGGGTAAACTTTTTCAATATCTTTAAAATCATCAGCAATAGTCAACGTAGCAGTGCTTTGAGTAGTTATTTTCACTCCCCCGTGAGGATCTATTAATTTAAATATAACTTTTTCATTACCCTCAAAAACATCATCATCAAAAATGGGAATACTGATTTCCTTCTCTCCCATTTCACCATCGTAAAAAGTTACTGTTATAGGATTACTAGCAATGTATTTTAACTCAAATAGGTTATTATAAAAGCTTATGGTAATGTGAGTATCATCAATATATTTTGGGTCATCTAAATCATAAAGTGCCGATTCTTTGATTAATTCTTTTTGAATTTTTGGTTCCAACAATAATTCTTGAATTTTTTTGTTTCTTTTTTCATCTTTTTCTTGGTCATTCAACCGTTCCCATTTACTAAGTGTATAATCTTCTAATATCTTAGAATCTATATATTTATCATTTATATTGAGTTTTTCTAATAAAGACCTCCATCTCCATTCATTTTGAGTGTTTAAAGACATACCAGCGAAATAATCATCTGTTTCATTAATCTGAATTGTAGCACTGACCTTGCCTTTACTTCCACCAGTACGAGCAATTCTAATTTTGGCATTTTTCTCATTCTCTAGTATAGTACCAAGAGAGTCAGAGAAGGGCATAGTCTTAAAACTTAAGATACCAGCAGAATTTGTTGGTGGTTGTCTTGACAGTAATGAATAAAGAATAAATATAATAGCCGTTATTAAAGATGAAATAATTCCAAAAGCGACATATCTAATCCATCGCACAGATTTAGGCTTTTTAGTATTTATATAATCAGCTTTTAAACTATCCGCAATACTTTTTAGAGACTGACTTGCTTTTCTGGTTCTTGATAAAATAGGTAGGGGAGTTCTTTCAGGAATTAATAAGTCAAAATATTCTTGGAATATCAGTTGTTCCTCCTCGGATTTAACCCAAAGAGTGCAACAAAGTTGAGCTAAAGAATTGCGATCATTCTGACCGAAACCAGCATCCAGTGCTTGAAGTAACAGATAATACTGCTCTAATCCTAACGGCAGTCCTGCTGATTGGAGACGATAAAATAACTCTAAAAGTGCTGGTTCATTCATTATCATTACTTAACCTTAAATAACTAATATGTGCTTCCCAGCTTTTAAGCAACACTTCTAAATAAGGTAGTTGTTTTTCTTCTAATTTTTTTAATCCTTCTTCTAAAGAGTTTTGTCTGAGTGCCTGAATCCAATCTAATAACTCAGATGTACTGACATTCTTGGCATATTTTCCTGTTTCTTCTTGCATCAATTCCCGCAATTCTAAAAATCGGGAAACAGATTTTTTAGTCAGTTCATCGGCAATTTCTGGAAATCTGGCTTTGACAAGTTGTACAATTTGCTCATATTTAGGAAATTTAAGATAATGGAATAAACATCGGCGTAAGAAAGCATCTGGTAAATCCTTCTCATCATTACTCGTGATAAAGACAATCGGCGCAGCTTTGGCACTGATTTCCATTTCTTTATTATTGACTCTAACTTCTTCAATTTGAATAATTTTTTCATCAAGTTCTAAAAGTAAGTCATTAGGAAAATCAATGTCAGCTTTATCAATTTCATCAATCAAGACAACAGTACGTTTTTCATTCTTAAATGCTCGTCCTAGTGGTCCCAGACGTATATAGGATATTGGATCATCAAATCGTTTTTTTTCTGCTGGTGTTAATGAACCTGACGCAGCCAATTGGGCATCCCGCAACCTGCCCACCGTATCATAGGTATATAATCCATCTTTTGCTCGGCTAGTTGATTTAACATACCAAGTCTCAAAATCTAGTTTTAACTCATAGGCTACTGCAATAGCTAATTTTGTCTTACCACATCCAGGTTCTCCTCTCAGTAGTAGTGGACGATTTAAGTAAATTGCCAAATTTACTGCGTCTATTAATTCCCTGCTGGGAAGATAGGGATAAATTGGTTTTCCATGATATAATTCCCCTGGCTTTTGAGGCTGAATTATACCAGTGTATTTAGGATAATTTTCGTTTATAAGTGTAGCCATTTTTTCTCCTGTTGAAACCAATTACAACCGCAGAGGGTACAAATTTTGCGAATAGTTAGATCCGGAATTCCTTGCTTTTCCAAAATAACTTTAATCGTTTCTTCTTTATCCAAAGAAATAGTCTCCGGTAAATTTTCACTTTGCTGTTCAAGCCAAGTTCTGATTATTTCACTGGAGAATGGAATTACTTCTGGTAAAGTAAATGGAAATTTAGTTCTTAAATTATCGTCATAATCATCTACAAAACTGAGATCCCAATTAATTATAATACCTTGGTAATCTAAAAAGAATACCAACAACTTAAATGGACTTATGTTACTTTGAATATCTGAAATTTTCTCATATATATGCAGCCATAAACCATTGATTAAATCTCGTAAGTTATCTTCAATAGATCCATCTACATTGTTAAAACAAATTATAACATTTTGTGTTTGCCATAATTTAAAAATTTCAGAAATAATTGCATTTGGAGAACTTTCTTCTAAATCAACCCAACCTGCCAATTCTTCCCAAATACCTAATATATCAGTTCGTGATGTTGTTCTATTTAAGTCAATCACTATATTTTTTCCGTCCAGACTTTTAGAAATTACGAGTGCTAATCTATTAAGCAACCATCTTTGACCATATTGCTTAGACTTACCATGAATCACAAAAGAGCCATGAGATTGTTTTTTCGTTATGATAATTTTCTCAAAAAATCGTTGTTGTTCCCAATATCCCAATTTGAGCAAAGCTTTATATAGATCATCATGGTTTTGAATTTTTTCTATATCACTACGGGTATCTACTTTCTGATAACTATTAATTTTTACTTTTTTCTCTATACAGTCGAGTTCTTCCTCTATTTCTTCAAGTTTTTGTTCATATTCATCAATAAGTTGCTTAATTTTATATTTTTCTTCTATCTCATTTTCAATAGAATACTTATTCTTTAGCATCCGCAACTTTTTACGCAACTTTGCATAAGAATCTTCCAAATCTTTGTGGTTTAAAATTCCAAATAATTTATTAGAAACTGAAGAAATAGATTGATAATTATCAGCAGATAATTTCAAAATCTCTTGAAAAACTTGCTGATGAGGACGATCTTTTGATAAAGCTTTTATAAACAGGTTTAACTTGTCGTTAGATTCAACCCATTGAATTAGTTTGAAAACTTTTTGCTTATTATTACTTCCACCAGCAATGCTATCTAAATTTTCTTCTAATTCAAGTGTAACTAACATTTCCAGATCAGCTATGTCTGGATAACTGTCAAGAATTACTGTTAGTAGTTGCTTACAATCCTCTCCTGATAATTTCATAATTCAATTTCCTAATAAAACTAATTTTTGTCATTTTCAACAGGATTAATTAAAGGAATAATCAAATTATAAATAATCAATACAATCGAACTATAAACAGGACTATAAAAACTTAATGAATCAAAAGGTTTTCCTAAAGCAAATACCCAAATAATAAAGGCTATAGTAGAAATGATAGTTTGTTTAACCGCTGGTGGCTTTTTCAGTTCATATGTTTGCCGAAGAATATAAAGAGCAGTTAATCCAGTAAAAATAACTAATAAAATCCATAAGATAGTATTTGTGGGAATATTACTAGCACTTTTAATCAGTCCAGTAATAGCAATCCAAGCACCAACAATTTCTGTGGGAATATACTTAAGCAATTTATCAAAATAGCCATCTAATTTTGCACTTTCGCCCTTAGCT
Source organism: Dolichospermum sp. LEGE 00240 (assembly GCF_015207875.1). Taxonomy (GTDB): domain Bacteria; phylum Cyanobacteriota; class Cyanobacteriia; order Cyanobacteriales; family Nostocaceae; genus Dolichospermum; species Dolichospermum gracile. The sequence goes on along the minus strand of NZ_JADEVZ010000100.1, from coordinate 1,150 downwards.
TCTAGTTGACTGGTAATAATTCTGCGTCCCATATTAACTCCCTAATTAATTTAAAAAATCTTTAATTTCTTGATAAATGGAAGCGAATAAAATCCCTTCTCTAATAGAGCCAAAACTTTTAGCTCTTTGAGCATGATGTAAAGCTACTAAGCACCAATTTTCATCAAAACAAGGTGAACCACTCGAACCTAAAGCAGTTTTATTGACATATTGAACTAAACCACTATTTTGATAAACTCCTGTAATGCCATCTTGACTAACTGATAATTTCATTGAATCGCCTTCGGGATGTTGTAAAACATTAATTCCCATTTTTTCAAAAGGTACTTTATTGCTATCCCAACGAGCAGGATAAATGTCTGTCGCTTGAGTAATTTTAGATTCTATTTGTAATAAAATATAATCTAAATTATCCGTTTTACTAAAACCTAAAATAGGTTTTAGTCTATCTAATTGAAAAGATTTTCCTTGAGATTCAAGACCATTATCTAATGTCAAACAACCAAACGTCAAGACGGCATTTAAAGCATGACTGTCTATATTATCTTCATCGCTAGGTTGTAAAACATGATAATTAGTTAATAGTTTATTTGGTGTAATTAAAACTCCCGTCCCACTAATATTACGAGAAGGTATCTCAATACGACAAACAGAGGCAGATTGTTCAATTGCCCGTTTTAAAAATCCTACATCCCAATAATCAGGTTCAGGTTTTAACCAACTTTGAAGTTGAACTTCATCCGTTTCCCCTTGCCAGTTAATATCAGGACCAAAATCTCTTGTTTTTACAGAAGAATCAATACTAAACCGCTTTAAAACAACCGATTCGTAAAATTTTGTTAATTCTGGATTATCAGGATTGGTTTCATAGGCAGCTATGATGAGAAGGTATATTTTTCCTCTGGGAATTGCCCATTTGGTTACTAAATTAAATATCAGTTGTGTAAGATTACCTCCACCTGCGATCGCATCCAGATTTTCTTCTAATTCAAACTCAATCATCATCGCCAAATCTTCTTTAGTGCGATAAGCACTAAGAATAGCATTTACTAGCTTTTTTAACTCAGCACCAGATAGGTTCATTTTTAATCTCCCTGCGGTTGATTTCAGAATCAGCTTTTGTAAGGGAGCAGGGGGCAGGGAGCAGGGG
>NZ_JADEVZ010000099.1 GCF_015207875.1 Dolichospermum sp. LEGE 00240 | reverse complement strand
ATTAGTCAGAGACTACGAGTTACTACCTGAAACATCAGAGACTTTTATCTATCTAGCTATGATCCGTATCATGATCAGGCGATTGGCATAAATTTTGACTCCTCAAAACTTTTCAAACATCCTCTAAAGACTCCAAAAGGTGAGTTAAACATAGATGCTTTACTGGAAGCATTTCTCAAGTTTTGGCGACAGCATGGAGAACCATTATTAAGTAGTGCTGTTTACCATGAAATCGCTCCGCATATAGTATTAATGGCTTTTTTACATCGTGTGGTTAATGGTGGTGGAGTCTTGGAAAGGGAATATGCAATTGGTAGTGACAGAATGGATTTATGTCTGCGTTATAAAGATGTAATTTTAGGGATTGAGTTAAAGGTGTGGAGGGATAAAAAACGCGATCCCCAAACTGATGGTACTGAACAATTAGAATCCTATTTAGCCCGTTTAGGGTTAGATTTTGGTTGGTTATTTGTGTTTGATGGGCGCAAAAATGCTTTACCAATGGAAGAACGTTTGTCAACTGAGGTGGTGGTGACAGAAAATCAACGTAGAATTACTGTGATTCGGACATGAATATTGTTTTTTTGTTTCACGCAGAGGCGCATTAGTAGCATTAAAAGGGACATGGTGTGAGAAAGTGAAACTTGGTAATAAAAACAAAAGAAAAAATGGATAAACTATTTATCGGCGTTGCTGAATCGAGGTATGAAATTCCCAAATTGAACCTTTAAAACTCAAACCTCAGTGCGTCTTTGCTACGGCAGTCGCTCATGGGGGAAACCCCCAAGACCGCGCTGCCTCGCCTTTGCGTGAGACTAAAATTCATACCCTTAATCAGCAACGCCATATTTTCTACATAGATCATATAATATTAACGCATTTCTTCCTCTCCGCGCCTCTGCGTGAGATACTTTCCCCTATAAATCCTCATGCAACGCACCCAACTTCCTAATTTCCGGCCAAATCATCGCTGTCGCAACCACCACCAAAATCGTCCCAATACCCCCACCAACCACAGAAAACACTGGACCAAATAAAGCCGCAGTCAAACCAGACTCAAAACCTCCCAACTCATTAGAAGCACTGATAAACACACTATTGATAGCCGCCACTCGACCCCGCAAATGGTCAGGAGTGCGAATTTGCACCAAAGTATGACGAATTACCACGCTAATGCTATCCAACGCCCCACTTAATGCCAACATCAACAACGACAGCCACACCCAACGAGATAACCCAAAAATAATTGTCACAATCCCAAACCCGACAACCGACCAAAGTAATGCTGTCCCGGCTTTACGAATAGGTGGCAAATATACCAACAATGCCGCCATAATTAATGCACCTATGGACGGGGCTGCTTGTAAATAGCCCAATTCCACCGGACCAGCGTGCAAAATATCCTTTGCAAAGACGGGTAATAATGCTACAGCACCACCCAACAAAACTGCAAATAAATCTAGAGTAATAGCTGCGAGAATGAGTTGATTATTCCAAACAAATTCAGCCCCAGCAACTAGGGTTTTCAGAGATATTGGTTCTTTCTTAAAGTTGGTTTTTTGGGGTTTTATGGCTGCGGTGAGGAAAAAACATGATAGTGCAGCGATCGCAGATAATATATATACTCCTGTGGCACTCCTAAAAAGAGCAATGCTAAATCCCCCTAAAGCTGGCCCAATTACCGACGCTAATTGAAAGCTGCTACTATTCCAAGTCGCTGCATTAGTAAAAGCACTGGTAGGTATTAACTGCCACATCAGCGCATCACCCGCAGGTTTGAGAAATGCCCTAGCTACACCTGTTAATAATAAGCAAGCATAAATTAGAAAAACTGCACCTTGATAATAGGAAATAGCCGCTAAAGTTAGAGAACAAAACATTAATAGCAGCATTGCCAATAAAGTAATCTTTTTCCGGTCATTTTTATCAGCAACGTGTCCCGTAATCAAAGTTAGGGCAATCATTGGTAAAACCTGTGCCAGACCGATTCCCCCTAAAGCCATCGCTGAATTTGTCCGCTCATATAGCTCCCAGCCCAGCGCGACGGTCTGCATTTGTCCACCCGTGAAGAGGAGTACACGCCCAATGGTAAAGAGCCGATAATCTCGAAATCTCATGGCTGCCAAAGGATCGTGTTGTGCAGCCTTGCTGTTATGGTGAGTTGGTTTCTGTTTGCTCGAAGACATTTTTTAGTAGACTTAACCCTTCTTCAATTTTTGATACTTGTTCAGGTGTCAAACCCTCCAGAATCTCCGCAATTTCCCCGCGAGTTTTTTCCTGGGATTGCTCTAATAAGAGCTTTCCCTCTCTCGTCAAATTCAGGACTACTCGTCGTCGTTCTTGAGGATTATCTGTCCTTTGCACCAGATTACGTTGCACTAATTTTTCTATAGTTGTTGATGCTGTAGCACAGGTGACACCTAAATGATCTGCTACCTCAGATAAAGAAGCGCCGGGATTGCGATTCAGAAAAGCGAGCGATCGCAATTGTGGTATAGATAAAGAGTCAGAACTGTGCGATCGCATTTCGGCTCGGATAAACCGCATCAATAAGGGGACAGTTTCCATCACCCTAGCGGCACATTCTTCAGAGGGTTTATCCAAACTCATAAGACCGTTTTTCTCCAGATTACATTGCCACCTGTGGATAAAGTCGGCCACAGATGTAGGTTAAACCTATTAATGTTAGCAAGAGAATTGTACAATCTAACCCGAACCCATAAATACTTGAGCCATTAGCCAGCATTGCACCCCGTAAAGCATCCACTTGATATGTCAAAGGATTCAAGTGAGAAATGAGCTTTAACCAACTGGGCATTAAGGAAATAGGATAGATGGCATTACTAGCAAAAAACAACGGCATGGTGATTAATTGCCCAATTCCTGTAAATCTTTCTCGTGATTTCACCAAACAACCGATAATTAAGGAAAAAGTACAAAAACAACCAGCACCTAAAAACACAATCAAAACTACTTGTAAAAAAGCCAAAGGATTGTGATTTAAGTGTACACCTAATAACAAAGCCAAGAGGTAAATAAACACCACTTGAGAAAAGCAACGCACACCAGAAGCTACACCTTTACCCAAAACAATGGCTGCGCGGGGGATGGGTGCGGCCAGAAATTTATGAACAATGCCTAAATCGCGTTCCCAAATTAACGTCATTCCCCCAGAAAAAATGGCCACAAATAACGCACTTTGAGCCAAAATACCGGGAGTCATAAAATCTAGATAAGGTATATTACCTGTAGGGATAGCACGAGTCCGAGTAAATACTTGCCCAAAGATCAGCAGCCATAAAGCCGGTTGTACAGCCCTGATAATTAAATCACTAGGATCATGGCGGAGTTTCCGCACTTCCAATTCAGTAATTACCAGGGTTTTGGTAAATAGTTCTTTGATATTAGCAAAAATCCCGTTGGGGCGATTATATCTGGGTTCAGCCCAACCGTTGAGTGGTACGTCTGGTTCTTGCAGTCTCACGATAACTCACTCCTGATACTAATTGATTTCCTGCGTAGTGGATGAAGACATCATCTAAAGTTGCGTCTGGTTTCCCAATAGCTGCTTTTAAATCTGCGGGTGAACCGGTGATAATTTCTTTACCCTGATTCATAATCACCACTCGATTACAAAGATGATCCGCTTCTTCTAAAAAGTGGGTAGTTAAAAAGATAGTTGTACCGTACTCAACACGAAGTTGTTGTACAAGTTGCCATACTTGTGTTCTTGCAACTGGATCTAATCCGACTGTTGGCTCATCTAGAAATAAGATTTGGGGTTGATGTAAAATAGCTTGAGCAATTTCCAGTTTCCGAATCATTCCCCCAGAAAAAGTTCTCACTAATTGATGTGCTACATCTTCCAAACCCATGAATTCCAGCACTTCAGAGATTTGCTGTTTTCTGCGTCGAGGGGGAATATCATACAATTTAGAGAATATTAACAGATTTTCATAACCCGTCAAACTACCATCTGCTGATAAAGCCTGGGGTACATAACCTATTACTCTTCTAACTGCATCAGGTTGACGAGTCACATCATAACCGGCTAAGTATGCTTTCCCGCTACTGACTGGTAGCAAGGTAGTTAACATCTTAATTACTGTACTTTTTCCCGCACCATTGGGGCCAAGTAAACCAAAAACTTCTCCCGATGCAACGGAGATATTTAAAGCATCAACGGCTGTTGATTTTTCAAAGCGGCGCGTCAGTTCCAAGGTTTGCAATATTACCGATTTTGGAACTTGTGCAGGTATTTCCGCAGATTCTATTCTTCCCGTAAGTTTCGTCACGAGTCGGATTTACTTCCTTATTCAAATAGTTAGTTTATCTAAATATTAGTTTGACATATTTCTTCTAAAAGTCAAGAGCCATCTGGAAGTAGCGATTCCTACGGAGCGCTTCGCTATCGCTTTCAGAATTGGTGTAGGCGATCGCTATACTATTCTTAGGGATAGATTATTTAAACCAATATGGACTGGACAACACCACTCAAGGCACAACAGACTGATTTTATTCAAAGACTTAAATCTGCTAAATTACTCCATTGTGACGAAAAAGGCCAGCATAGTGAATTAACTGTCATTTCTGGCAAAAGGTTAGACCAATTACGGGATTTTTGCTGGGAAATGGCTGAAAAATATAGACGAACTTCTCGCGTCGCTATTCGTGATGTTTTTATCAACAATATGAAGGGGAAGTTAGCTGAGGAAGTTGTTAAATCCCGTTTAGCTGATTTTGTGACAGAAGTTGACTATGAAAAGCGCATTGGTGGTGATGGAAAAGTTGATTTTACCTTAACTTCTGATCCATCAATTGGTATTCAAGTTAAAGCCCGTAATGGCAATTTTGATAAAATTCAATGGCCAATTACTCAAGAAGAAATTGAAAAAAATACAGTTCTAGTTTGTATTTTAATTCAAGAAGAAGTCAGCGAAGCTCAGGCTGAATACAATCTGATTTTGGCGGGATTTTTACCAACTAATATGATTAAATCGGCTGCTAGTAAAGCCTTGGTGGGAATAGATGAATTGCTTTATTCTGGCGGTTTACGCAGCTATTTAGAGAGTTTGATATCTTTTAAAGTTGATGAATATATGCGCTTAAGTGAAGGGTGTTATGAGAAAGAAGATTATCAAAGTGCTTCTTATTATTGTACTCAAGTATTGCAACTGAAACCAAATAATGCTGATGCTTACAAAGTAAGAGGTATTGCCCGTTATAAATTAGGAGATAAGCAGGGTGCAATTGAGGATTGTACCGAGGCTATTAAGATTGATCCTAACTATGCAAATTGTTACTACGGCAGAGGTCTTATCCGTTCTGAATTAGGAGACAAGCAGGGTGCAGTTAATGATTACACTCAGGCTATCAAGATTGATCCTAACTATGTCGATGCCTACTTTCAGCGAAGCTTGGTCAGGTTTTATGATTTAGGAGATAAGCAGGGTGTAATAGATGATTGTAATCACATTATCAAGATTAATTCCAACAATGCTGCTTACTTGATGCGGGGAGTTGTCCGTTATGCTTTAAGAGAAGGAGATAAACAGGCTGCAATTAAAGATTTCCAAACAGCCGCAAATATATATAAAAAAGAAGGTAAGGAAACAGACTATCAAAAGGCTATAGAGATGATCAGAGAAATTAACAAATAATGAATATAAGTTAAGCCAGGTAAGAAAGATCCCCGACTTCTGAATTAAATTTTTTGTCAATAATGAACATCATTCAAAGAAGTCGGGGATCTAAAAGTATTCAATACAACACAAAAATTTTCAAACATCCTCTTACGGAAAATTCATAACTGCTATATAATAGAAGTCTAAATTATTTCCCAGATTTTACTCAAAATTAAAATTTAATGACTAGGTTTATACATGATAAATTCGCCAAAGACTATCTAGAAGAATTATTAAAAGATTACGGGGAAGTCAAAGCATCAGAAAAAGTCTCAGGAGAAATTAAAGAAATAGATGTTTTATTCACACCAGCAAAACAACAAACTTCTAAATTACAAATACTGGGGTTACTAGGAAGACTTGCCGAAAATCCTGCAATAATAGAACCATACCGCAATCCAGCTTCTACCGATGAAATCTGCGACTGTATTCTCAAGTTATTAGAAGTCAAGGCTTCATTGCGACGAGAAGCCAAAGCCAATAAAATCAAACTTCAGGAGTCAGAAATTCCTAAATTGTGGATTTTAACCCCCACCATATCGGAAACTCGTTTATCTAGCTTTGGAACTATCCAAAAAGAAGGTTGGTTATCGGGAGTACATTTTTTAGCAGATGCCATGCGTTCAGCAATTGTGGCAATACACCAACTACCACAAACACCAGAGACTTTATGGTTGAGGCTTTTGGGTAGGGGAAGCGTACAATCACAAGCAATTATCGAGTTGCAGGCGTTACCATTAGATCACCCATACCAAAAAGCCACCCTGGAATTGTTGCTGATTTAGAAGCTTGGTTAACCCACAACACTCAATCTAATTCATGTTGATTGTTCGGGAATTAATTATGCAATTAGAACCACTGTTCAAACAACTGTTGTGGATAGATTTTAGCCCTGACAAATTTACCCCACTTGAGCAATTACCTGTCCGATCTCTTGAGGTGTTGCACCTGTGGCCAGCATTGCCCGGATTAAGAGTTCAATAGAAACGGAAGCATCACCATTTTCAGCTTTAGCAATTCGAGGTTGACTGGATTGAATTTTTTCTGCTAATTCTGTTTGTGTCATTAATTTCTGTCGTCGTTCTTTCAGATTATGACTAAGAACTAATTTAATCTCAATCAGAGCAGTTTCCTCTTTTGTGAGTTCTAAAAACTCGGAAACATTTCCAACTTTCCAGCCTTTTTGTTCTAGACGTTTTCTTTTAGCTTCATCCATAATACTAATCTTGTATATCTTGGTCGTACTTGCTTAGTCGTTTTTTACAGATGTCAATAACGGTGCTTGGTGTTGTTCTCGTTGTTTTATTGAAAACTTCCAGAATCAAAATTGCATCATCATCAATTCGGTAAATAATTCGCCAGTTCTTGTCCGCATCCCGAATCCGTAGTTCATAACAGTGTTTTCCGATACTAAACATTGGTTTTGAATGCGGCATTCCCAAGCTTTCACCCTGCTGTAACCGTCTGAGTAGTATACCTGTTTCTATCCGTGCTTCTTGGCTGAAGGGTGGAGTTTTAATTTCACCATGCAACCAAATTAAAGGTTTATCATTTTCGTCCATGCTATTATTTATATCATATCTGATATATTTTTGATTGGCTATTGTAGGCTACTGGAGTTTAGACTAAAGCAGAGCGATCGCTATACTATTATTGTGGATAGATGTTAGCCCTTACAAAATTACCCGGTGGAAGTTGCTTGGCACAAGCGTAAATCTGAGCTAAAAGCAATGACGGCAAGGAACTCACACTTTTACCTCTGGAAAAAAAGCCAAATCCGCACTTAGTACAGTGGGAACTAAAACTGCACGGTCTAGATATTTATTTCCCCGTTCACAGGAGGTTTCTGGACTGAATAAACACCCATGACAAGCTGCCCAATGTAGAGAAGTTGTTCCCTTCAAAGGGGTATGTTCTGCACACAAGGGGTCAGAAGTACACAACTGCATCTGTTCTAAAGCTTGGTCAATATGATAACCCAGCTTTTTTGGTTCTCCCAAACTTACTAAGCCTCCCAAAGTTCCCTCGCTGTCAGGTGCTGCGGTGTAAATCAGTACACCTGCCATTGGACTACCTTCTTCTTGAGGACGTTTGGAGTAAATTCGTTCTTTTAAACTGGCAGCATTATAGCCACACTCTATTGCCATTTGTCCCATGAGGGCATGGGCGAAAGAGTGTAGTAAAATATAGCGAACTCCAGGGAATGTTATTTTCACTGGGTCGAGAGAACGAATTTTACACCACTGTTTATGAGCTTCAAAAGCTCGATTTTGATAATCTTGTAATAGTTGACTTTGTTCCCATTGACTCAATTTTTGTTCGTTAAACTGAATAAAAATACCTTCCCCTTTTACCTCACTTGCGGGAACCCATTGAGGATTTTTACGGCTCAAGTCTACTAAATGTTCCGTGAGTATTTCCCCTTCATCTATAAAGTCACCCGGTGATTGAATCCGTGTAAAACTAATTAGGGCGCGAACTTCCCGCAATCTTTCTGCTAATACAACTTGGGAAAAATAATCTTCATAGCCAGCAGGAGGTTTGACTGGTTTTAACTGAAAATCTGGTGTATTAAAATTGGGGTCTGCTTGGGAAAAAATTTCCCATTCTGGAGTTTTTAAGTCCCTGGCATTTTTATCATCTGAATTACTTTCTTGTTGATTTTGTTTTTCTTCAATTATTGTCCAGATTTCTTCTAGGGGATGTTTTGATAATTCGGTTAATAAGTCAGGGAATTGACCGATCGCTTGTAATAAATCTAGATTACTTTTTAAAATATCTTGGCTGGTAGCTTTATTTAAAACGTGCCAATATTGCTCGATTATTTGGAATAATTGATGGGAACTTTCAGGAATTGACAAAGCGGAAAGGGTAATGGGAAACCAACTATTAGATGCACCTAATAAAATGGTTTTCATTTGTTTGTCGCAGGTATCATCAAAGTCACGTAAATGGGGATGACGGGCGCGACAACGAGGCATATTTTCTTTTCCGCTTTCACCAAAAGCATCTGATAAAGGGCGTTGTTGACCACAACTGCATATTACAAAAATATCGCTGGGAGAACCAGATACACCATATTCTTCAAATCTCAAAGCGCCATTACAGTTAATATTTTCTCCTCGATGGACAAAGTAACTCCAGGGAAAATCATCTAAATGTCCTCTTTCACAAGAAACAAGAAACCGTGAGGGTATGGCTGTTGGTTCTTTTTTGCTTTTAGGACAATTTTTATGAACATATTTAGTTTGATCTGGTCGGTAAGGATTGTCTTTGAATTGAAAAAGTTCTGATTTTAGGGAAGCAAGTAAATGACATTTAGGGCAAACCATCCAACTAGGAAAATGTGCGACTGGGATTCCTATTCTGTTGACTTCATCAAAGGGACCAGATGATGTGACATTTTCTGGAGGCGTGGGAGGTGAAAGCAGTCGTTTTACTTGTGAACCTAATTCTTTACGAACAGCAGCTAAAAGTCTTGGTTCATTTAATTCGAGTGCATTTTGAGTGTTCCAGTCTTCTAAACCCATGACCATAACTGAGAGGTTGGGTAGGTCAAGTACAGCACCGACACCGAAGGAAAATAATATTTGACTGGGGCGTAATTCGCCAACTTTGTATTTATACATTTTGGGGATTGGGGATTGGGAATGGGGAATTGGGGATTGGGAATGGGGAATTGGGGATATGTTTACTAATTCTGTTTCTGTTTGGTCATTTTTTCTGGAAGGCGGTTAATGTCGTCGTCGGGTACTTGGTCTTGTAAAATTAATCCTACGGTTGGTTCTACATTGCGTAGGGAATTTAAACAAGTAAAATCTTGCCAGGTTTCTCGACCTGCTGATTTTAATAGTTCTATGGTTAAACCGTCCGGCTGTGCTATTTGGTATTTAAGAATACCTCCACCTTGTATGTTTTGGGCTTTGCTTAACCAAATATCTAGTTTGGCTTCTAGTGCTTGTTTTACCATTTTCTGGGTTTCAGCATCCCCTACTAATCCGGCGCGATCGCAAATTGTCTCTATTGCAGCTTTAATATAGGGATGGTGGCGTTCAATTCTTCCTACTTGGTCATTACCATTAAATTCCTTACCTGCTAACCTCACTAACGCTACAAATAATGCTGATAAACCTTTATCAATGGCACGAGGCGCGAAAGGTGTTAATGATAAGGCTTCTACGTGCTGGTAAAAGGTGGCGTGGTAATGTTCAAATCTTTCATAATGGGATAAGTCTCTAGGACGCGCCCAATTATACACTGTTAATACTAAACCTGGATATGTCCGCCCTACACGGCTGGTAGCTTGAATATACTCGGCTGTGTTTTTTGGCTGTCCTGTTACTGCCATAATACCTAACCGTTTTACGTCCACACCTACGGAAATCATGTTAGTAGCTAGGAGAACATCTAATGGTTCTAATTGATTAATTGTTTGTTTTGCGTTCCCTTTTGTGTTCCGCTTGGCTTTAATTTCGGCATCTTTTTGCGGATCAAAGGTGGTTTCGAGTCTGTCTAATATCTCAGGAATTTCTGTAGAGTCTCTGCGTGATGTCAGTTCTTCTAAATTTATTCTCAGTCTTTTTGCTAGTCCCCGACGATCCATTTTTCCTAGACGAATACGCACATCATCATCTACTAACCTTCTCATTCCCCCTAATTCTCGCATGGAATTAAAATAACCTACTAGGGTCATCCAAGGATCAGCGCGATCGCCATATTTTTCATACAGAAATTGGGAAGCTGATAAAATCGCTATATATACGCGAATTGATACCGCTTTTAACCTGCGTCCTGTGGCACAAATTCCCAAATAACGCCTACCGGGATTAATTTCACTAGGTTGACGTTGACGGGAAAAAAAGTTATCTTCCACATCCAAACATTGGGGAGGAAAAACCTGTAAATCTCGCAAAAATAAGTTATATATTTGACTTTGTGCTTGGCGAATCGTAGCCGTAGAAGCCACAACTTTAGGGCGTACTTTTTTACCATCAACTTCCCAGGATGCTAACTCATCTACGGCTGTTTCATAGAGTCCCACTAAAGTCCCCAAAGGTCCACTAATTAGGTGTAACTCGTCTTGAATAATTAAATCTGGTGGTCGCAGCTTGTTAAAGGGGATAGTTTTAGCAGCAGCTAAATTAGTAGTTTTACGGTGTGAATCTGTATCTTCTATATCAGAAGACCGAAAACCATGACGCTGACAATAGCCATCTACTTGACCAAATAACATTTGTACTTCACCTTTCCAGGGCATTTGGGCAAATTTATCAACTGTAGCAATTAGTAAACTTGGTAAACGGCGATATATTTCTTCATCAACCACCAGAATGGGTAAACCCTCACCCGGAGATTGTTTTTCAGTAAATAAACACCGTCCTAAATCATCACCACAGTATATTAATGTCCGTCCCCTTCCTTTAGCAACAGATTCAACTTTTATATGTTTACCGGGGCTAATTTTAGTACCACACCAAGGACAATTATTTAATTGATGGGGTGAACCGCTACCGCTTTGCTGATACTGTCCCCGTTCTTGTTTACAAAATTCCTCGCTTTGATTGGTATGGTTAGGGGTTGTGCGCTGACCTACCCATAAACCAATTCTAAAAGGTTCTTTACCCCATCTACTTTCATTTGTTTTACGGATAGATTCACAAGCACAAATTAAAGTCGTAGCGCGTTGAAATTGCTGTAAAGTCAACAATCGTAGCGTGTAGCGCATGAGAACAGCAACCCCATACTCTCCAGAACGTCCCGCAATATTACCTTGTAATCTTCGTAAACCCAGAGTATAAGCTGTTAAACCTAAATATGCTTCAGTTTTACCCCCACCAGTAGGAAACCAAAGTAAATCTGCAACTGCATCCTGGGGATGACTTCTATCTGGGTGATGTAAATTGGTAATACTAGGTAAATTGAGTAAAATAAATGCTAACTGAAAGGGAAACCATCGGGGTTGAGAAAGGGAAATTTGCTGTAAATCTGCGGTTTTATTTTGACGGATTTGTTCTGAATAAATAGAATGAACTCTCTGTAAATACATTGCTTGATTCATAAACCGAAAAGCGTCTGCTGCTTTTTCATCGGTTTGTAACAATGTCAGTCCTTCCCTAATTCTATTTAAAGTCTGTTCACATTTTTGAATAGCAGTTTTCGCTTCATTTTCATAGTCTGTTAATCCGGTTGCGGGGTCAGATATCCGTTGTTTTTGGGTATTAATCCAACTCTGATAAGCTGTAATTAAAGGACTAATTTTATTAGCAAGATCACCAGTTGCAGTTCTAGATAATTCTTGCATATCTAAAACCAATCCTGCTAATTCGGGAATTTCGTCTACTTGTGGAGGAGAGGTTTTAGGAACTTCATAAGCTGGAATTACTGAAATTGATAATTCAACAGCACGTTCTTTAGTTCCTGATGCTGTTTTCGCATGGACACTGACACCATGACCAATGGCAAATTCTACCTGTTTACGGTAAAGCATGGCCATAGTTTTTTCTTCAGTATAAATTACAGGATCTAATTTTCCTAATGATCGGGGTTGATGTCGTTTTAAGAAAATATCAGGATGTTGAGAATCGGCGGATTTAACCCTTAATTCTGGTTGAAATAACCAAGTCTCATCTCGTTTTTCTTTAGTTTCTCTTTGTCCATTGATTAAAAATAAACTGACAATAAAATCACCGTTACTTTGTTTCCTGATTTGTCCTTTGACATAAACTTCTGGATATTGTGGATCAACTATCCAATTATTAATTACTCCCTCAATTAAAGGAATAGTAGGAGAATTAGAGCGAATTTGTTCCCGTTTCCAAACCTTTTTAAGTTTACCATCTACTTTGGTCAAGATTTTGCTATCAGTGCGGTGATACTGTCCCCATCCTGCGGTAATTTGTAATGCTTTAGCTGTACCATTAACACAAAATGTCATTCCTAGAGAGGATGGAAACATAGTTTCTAATGGAGGGACATTAACTTCTGTACTACCATCTTCCACAGTACCTTTACCACTAATAGCTAATTCATCATTATTTCCGGGTAAATAACAATCTACTTCCCGTAAATTATTATCATCATCGTTTGCTATTTCATCAGCAGGAGTTGATTTTTCTATTGTTTCTTCAGTGATGCGACGGTGTTGGGGTGCAAGTAGTCCTACTAAATAGCGATCGCTTACACTCTTTTCATCTAATTCTTCATTTTCACCATCAGCAGGACCGAGTAAATCTGCTATTATTGCTGCTTCTAATTCTTCTCGAATTTTATAAGCTGTGGGTATCGTTGCTTCCAATATAGGTTTTATATTTTCCTCTGCTAGTCCTGGTTTTGCTTCTGCGATAACAACATTATTAGCAGGTACAAACTGTACATCTAAAAGACTACCTTGTCCTTCTGTTTGTTTACCTTCAGATGGCACAAATTGAGTTTCTAAAAGTTTACTTTGTTCCCATATTTGAGGAGTTGATTTTGTAGCTTTCTGTTTTTTTGTTCGAGATTTTTTAGGTTTATTTTCCTGATTATTTGTATAATTGGCAATGTCATTAGCAATATGATCGCTAATTTCCCCATCTATTCCTAACCAATCAGCATCTTTTTCTAAATCAATTCCATCTAAAAGTATTTCTAATTGTGATTCTGGTGCAGAAATTACACTACTCCAATCTAATATAATTTGATGTTGACGCAGTTTTTTATTTATGTCTACTAAATCAAGTTCACCGGGAAGAATAGGAGGAAGTTTTATTATCATGGTTGGGAATGGGGGGTTGGGAATTGGGG
>NZ_JADEVZ010000098.1 GCF_015207875.1 Dolichospermum sp. LEGE 00240 | reverse complement strand
TGTAATGTTCCAGATTGCATTGTGCTGTGGAAGGTTTGCTGATTTTTCTAATTGTCCGATACCTGATAAGTAGATGATACTTTTTATCAATACACTATTTTACTACTTTGTCAATGCGTAAGTCCTATAATTATTAAAATCCCATAAACCAAAAATCTGCGCTGCTAACTCCATAGGATAAGCCATCATCGACACACTAGCAAAAGCAGCACCAGTCAAACCATATTGACTTAACCAAAAAACACCTTTTCCATTAGTTAAACCATACAAAATTCGAGTTATCAATAAACCTGATACGTACCATAACAGCGCATACAAACCGCTATAATAAACGGTGGTGCTAACTCCAAACCCATAGTAGGCTGCGGACATACATGATTACCCATAAAGTAAATAATGTCCGCAATACCAGGAAGCGAAAACACACCAGATGCAGCCAGAAAAGGAGCAAGAGGCGGACCAAAAACCATCCCAGCTAACAGGAAATCAGCAAAAAACTCACCCAATTAACTTGTTTAAACTGTAAATCCCTGGATAAAATAGCCCGTTGCATCTTTTTTCTGTGTCCTCTGTGTTTCGTTTTCTTCAATACCAAAAATGATTATAAATCATCATCTGGATTTATACCCATTTCCCGTAGACGTGCTGCTAATTTTGCGGCTTTGTGTTCTGCTTGTTCAGCTCTTAATTTTTGTAATTGGGCTTCTTCTTTACCTACCAATAATAAATTACCATCTAAATCCCACCAACGTAGCCAAAGTTGTTCAGGATTATTTAAGTAACTTCCTTGCCATAGTCCCAATTCTACACCTAATGGCGCAATAGGATAATGTCCACGCTCGTTAGGCTGGATTTTTTGGTAAGAAAAATCTACCAAGTGATAAACCTCTAATTTATCATTATTAACTTCATAAATGGCATAATAGGGAATGCGGATAATGCGTTCATATACCCAGAATTTACCTGGTTTTTCACCTTCCTGTAAACCAGCTAGAGGAGTTGTATCTCTTTCTTCATTACCATTACCACTGGCTAATTCTATAGCAATTAATGGAGGAATATATTCCCGCCATAAGACATAGGAACGACGAATTTTACCATCTAATCTTGGTGCTACATCAGGGACATAAAACCAATCTGGTGCTATGCTACCTTTTTCTGGTGGTTCAGTTTCGCGCCAGTAAATACCACAATCTTGACCTATACAAAATTGTCCGTCGGGATGTAATTTTTGTAAAGTTTGAATTATGGAATCTGTGATAATTATACTTTGGGGATGTTCTTGAAAGTTTTTCACGAAAGTACCATCAGACTCTGGGAGTTGAGTATGATCAGGAAACTGCGGTGGTATAGCAATATCAGCCAGGGTTTCACTCATACTGTTTAAAGGATTGCAGTTGTTAGTTTAGTATTATATCAGAGAACAGGAAGCGCGGAATTACTGAATATTGTATTATAAAGGTTATACAGTCATCTGCCACAGTTTATGATCTGCTGCTTAAACCCGGATTGTTCCCAACCTGTCAACCCTGATGATCACAAGTTCTGTCAATCTTGCAGAACCCCGTTGATAGCATTATTAATCAATCGCTTTCGAGTATTGCGGGTGCTTTCTAATGAAGGTGGTTTTGGGAGAACCTATTTAGCGGAAGATAGCCAAAAGTTAAATGAACCCTGTGTAATCAAGCAACTTGCACCTAAACAGTCAGGAACTTACGCTTTAAAAAAAGCCACAGAGTTATTTATTGAAGAAGCTAAACGCTTACAAGATTTAGGAGAACACCCGCAAATACCAACGCTGTTTGCTTATTTTGAAGATAATGGGTTTCTCTATTTGGTACAACAGTTTATTAAAGGGGAAAATTTATTAGATGAATTAGCACAAAAGGGAAAATACAAGGAAACCCAAATTCGGGAATTATTACTAGATTTATTACCATCTTTAAAGTTTATTCATGAACGTAATATTATTCATCGGGATATTAAACCACAGAATATCATGCGCCGAGCCAGTGATGGTAAATTGGTATTAATTGATTTTGGGGCATCGAAACAATTAACTACCACAGTTCACACCCAAATAGGAACACAAATAGGTTCTTATGGATATAGTCCATTGGAACAAATTCAGCTTGGTGAAGCTTATCCAGCCAGTGATTTATTTGCTTTAGGTGCAACTTGTTTTCATTTATTAACAGGGGTTGATCCTTTTAATTTATGGACAATAAATGGTTTTAGTTGGGTGAATAATTGGCGACAATATTTATCTGGTTCTGTGAGTCAGGAATTGGGGCAAGTTTTAGATAAGTTGTTGAAAGTTGATATTCAAAAACGTTATCAATCTGCGGATGAGGTCATCAAAGATTTAGAAATTTCTCCTACATTTGTTGTATCTCCAGGGGGAAATAAAAATCAATCTTTGGGAAATTATCCAACTAGAATTAATCGTCGCGGTTTTATCTATGGAGGATTATTTTTAGGTGGTGTAACTGTCGCATTTGTGGGACAAAATTTATTTTCTGGGAAGCAAAATCAAACTTCAATTTCAGATACACCAACACCTAAAAATATACCAACTCCTGAAAATACACCAACTCCTGAAAATACACCAACTCCTGAAAATACAACTTCCTCAAATAACTTGAAAACCTTTAGTTTTGAAGTTGTCAGCACTAACGCATCAGGGAAAATCATCAAGCGACGCAACTCGTCAGCAAAATACTTTACAGAAGATTTAGGAAATGGTGTGACATTGGAAATGGTTGAAATACCAGGGGGAACATTTATGATGGGTTCACCGAAAAGTGAAGCAAAAAGAGGTTCAGATGAAAGTCCCCAACACCAAGTTACTGTTCCTAGTTTCTGTATGGGGAAATATCAATTGACACAGGCACAGTATCAAGCTATCATAGGTGCTAACCCTTCTGGTTTCAAAGGTGATAATCGTCCTGTTGAAAGCGTTAGTTGGAATGATGCAGTTACTTTTTGTCAACGGTTAAGCCAAAAGACAGGAAAAAACTACAGATTACCCAGTGAAGCTGAATGGGAGTATGCTTGTAGAGCCGGAACTACCACACCGTTTTATTTTGGTGAAAGTATTACTCCAGAATTGGTAAACTATAATGGTAATTACCCCTATGCTTCTGCACCAAAAGGCCAGGATCGTCAACAAACTACAGATGTAGGTTCTTTTCCTCCCAACGCTTTTGGTTTGTATGATATGCACGGTAATGTATGGGAGTGGTGTTTGGATGATTATATAGATAATTATTATGGTAAGCCCAAAAACGGGCGTGCTTTAAAAAGACAAAGCAAACGCAAGCTACTGCGTGGCGGTTCTTGGAAGTATCATTCTGAAAACTGTAGATCAGCAGATCGCAACAACTCCAGCATCGGTTACAACGGTATTGGTTTTCGGATTGCTTGTGCTAGTCTAATGAAGAGTTAGTGCCACTTTATACTCTTGTCCCTTTGCCCTTATTTTTCTTTTTCCTTCTTCTATCGCCTGACGGCTATTAATTTTTCTTTAATCATGGGCATGGATGTATGGTTTAACGATAACAGGCTTTTTAGGATGATGTCAAGGTTTTTTTGTCTGAATCAGGATGTCCAGGATTTAAGGATTTTCAGGAGTTTTTCTGAGATAATGGAAATAAAGACACTGTGAACACACAATGACTGCTCAATTAATGGTTCAACCTTCATCTTTAATATCTTCTGGTGTAAAGATTAGTGAATTTGGGGATATTTATTTATTTAAGTTTACCGATGAATTACAATGTCGTTTTGAAGAACTATTAACAAAGAAAAAAGCTGCTACACTCACTCCTGAAGAAGAAGCGGAATATGTAGGTATTTCGGAGTTACAGCGAATATTTACCTTAATTAATGCTCAAATAGCGACCAAAAGTAAATGGTGTCCGAACAAATTAGAAGAGTTGTAAGAAAACGATCTAAATTTCTCTGTGAATACTGCCACTCTCCAGAATACCTGAGTCCCGACCGTTTTACCATTGACCATATTATGCCCCAGTCTTTGGGGGGGGTCAGATGAATTGGATAATAAGGAAAGATTGATAGAACAGTTAAGAAAGCTGGGGGTAGAACCTGATATTTAATTTGTCAGAATCAGGATGTCCAGGATTTGAGGATTTTCAGGATGTTGTTGATAAATTGCTGGTTTTCCTTTGCGTCTTTGCTGCTTTGCGTCTACCCTGCGGGATCTCTAAAAGAGATTGCGCGAAACTGAATATTGTCTGAATCAGGATTTTTGTCATGTCCATATTCCTATCCCTAAATTAGTTTAAATGAATTGAGTATTTATAATTTGTATTTTGAAAATTTTATGTTGAAAATCGTATATATTAACATTAATCATAAATTTCTAAACCCTAAAAACACAACTCAAATAAACATCCTGTAAATCCTGAAATTCTGGATATCCTGATATGGCTAACGCCACGCTTCGCTATCAGACAATTTGACAATTTAATTTTATAATCTTATGAGTTTTGACAACGTTTGTAAACTACTAGCAGAAAAATATCCCTTTGATTTTGCTAAATGGTTGCTTCCCCAAGCACCAAAAACGATCAAAGTCTTAAAAACCGAATTGAGTATAGAACCAATTCGCGCTGATTTTGTCAGCTTCTTACAAACAGAAAATCGGATTTTACATATTGAATTTCAAACCAACCCACAATCTAAACCTCCAATTCCTTTTAGAGAGTTAGACTATTCAGTGAGATTAATCCGTACATATCAAGTTCCTGTTACTCAAGTCGTGATTTTCTTACAAGAAACAACAGACGAAATCGCTTTTACCGAAGCATACATCAATGAAACCACACATCACCGTTATCGTGTCATCAGAATGTGGGAACAAGATTCAGCTTTATTTCTCGATAATCTGGCATTATTACCATTAGCACCATTAACCCGGACAAATTCACCCCAAGGTTTATTATCCCAGATTGCCAATAGTGTTGCTAAAATTGCAGATAGGGAGACTAAACAGGATATTGCAGCTTACACAGAGATTTTAGCAGGTTTGCGATTTGAGAAAGACTTTATTCGTCAATTGTTAAGTGAGGATATTATGCAAGAATCAGTCATTTATCAGGATATTTTCCAAAAGGGCGAAAGAAAGGGAGAACAAAAGGGAGAACAAAAAGGAGAACTTAAATTTTGTTTGTTTTTACTTAATCAACGGTTTGGTGAACTTGATTCTTTAATAGTTGAAAAAGTCAAAGGTTTACCTGTTGAACAGTTAGAAAATCTAGGTGCGGCGTTGTTTAATATTTCGGAAGTTGCTGATTTAGTCACTTGGTTAAATCAACAAGATCATCAGAACTAATAATTTGTGGGGTTGGGTTGCAAAACCCAACCTACTTGATAATTATAAATTTTTCATTAAAGCTACTAAAATTTTCATTAAAGTTTCTAAATCATTGGGTACACGATAAAGGTTTAGATCTTGAGTAATTTGTTTTGATTCACGATGTAAAATTACAAATTGCCAAATATTACCAATAGAAACTGCACCATAGAGGATAGGATGATCAATAATAGACCAATTATCAAAGGCAATTAATTCTACAGCTAATTGGACAATTCCTCTTTCTAAATCGGCATTTTTAGCTTCAATAACTAATAATTGATTGTCAGCTTTAATATAATAATCAACAACTCCTTTTAATTGATTATTGATATTCAACCCATACTCTACTTTAACTTTAGCATGGGTATAGTGAATTAGTTCCATAATTACAGGAGCAATTAAAAATTCTCTCCTGGCGGTTTCACTGGTTAAACTAATATAGGGTAAACTTTCTTCAATACGATTTTTTAGGTCTGTTAATCTTTCTAAGTTTTGTTGAGTTGTGGGTAAGGTAAGAGATTGTGATTGAAAGTTATAGCCAAAATATTCTATAATTTCATCTGGTTCATAATTCAATTTGAAATAATCAGCAAAGGTGTAGGATTGATTAGAATCAATTATTGGTGTTTTTCCCATAATTATTTTTTCACTACTGTTAGGTTAATATACAAATATTTATTTGGATCAAGACTCCACCAAATTAAAGCACAAGTATCTAAAATAACGGTCATATTTCGCCCCATTCTTCAGTTGTGGGTGTGGTGATATCTTCAAAATATTAAATTTTACCACGTAGGGAGCTAAATAATTCTGCTGTTGAACTTTTCACACCAATATTTTCCAGTTTTGTAATTTCTATAGAGGTGATCAAAACTTGACTTTCTAAGATATTTTTAGGAATTTCAGCTAACTCGACTTTGCTATTTCTGTAGATTCCTTTCACAGTTTGTAACATAATAGACATCTCCGAAAATTAAATATGCGTGACATGAAACCTCTGTAGAGACGTTCCATGGAACGTCTCTACAATCTTTACCGGAGATGTCTAATGAATTATCTCCTTTGTTAGCGTTGTTTATATTATAACTGCTTATATTATATTCCTCTGTGTTCTCTGTGCCTCTGTGGTTCATTTAATTATTTTTTATACAAAACAAGAAAGCGGAAAAGCGGGCAAGATGCCCGCACCACAAGATAGAGAATCTTAAAGGCTGTGTTTGTTAACCTACATTAGCAACATAAGGACTGGTCAACTTATCCAATTGCTGAGTTAATAGACTGAGAAATAAACCCACATCTGTCACCACACCGACAGATTCTATTGAACCGCGATCGCTCAATTTTGTCACCACAGCCGGGTTAATGTCCACACAAACCATCTTCACACCTGCGGGAGTCATATTTCCCACCCCAATAGAATGCAGCATGGAAGACAGCATCAAAATCATGTCTGCACCTTGGATGATTTTAGAATACTCCTGTTGTGCTAAAATCAAGTTCATTTGGGTATCGGGTAAAGGTCCATCATCCCGAATTGAACCGGCGAGGGAGAAGGGAATGTTATTTTTCACACATTCATACATCACCCCGCTTTTCACCACTCCCGCTTCCACAGCTTTCGCAATGCTACCAAAACGGCGGATAGTGTTAATTACCTTCAAATGATGCCGATGTCCACCCCGCACAGCTACACCCCGCTTCATATCCACACCCAGGGATGTTCCTAGCAGGTTTTGTTCCATATCATGGACAGCGATCGCATTTCCGCCTAAAAGACCCTGTACATAGCCTTCCCGAACCAAGCGACAGAGATGTTCACCACCACCTGTATGAATCACCACAGGACCTGCCGTGACAACTACTTTACCGCCGCTATCCTTTATTTTACGTAATTCCCAAGCCACCTGTTCCACAACTAATTCCACCCGTCTTTCGCTGGAAACACCGGAAGACATGAAGCTGAATTCTTGAGAATTGCGTTGTTCCCGTGATTCGGCTTTGCGGACGGTGCGGATACCCAATACATCCACAACTACTTTATCGCCGATTTCTAAATCCCGGAGGAGTTTGCATTTTGCTACTATACCATTAGCAGTTGTGGAAATAGCGATCGCCCCATCCATGCGTTGATTTTCCACCTTCAGCCATTCTCCATTTACCCTCACTTCTGTGGGATAAATCGTACTAACATAGAAATCATCAGGAGCGACACCCGCTTGTAAGACAGGTTCTAATTTAGAATCTCGTTCGTCTTGAGGTAAATCAACCGCACCCAAATCAATTAACTGGGAGATGATTTCTTCCATCACTTCGTGAGATGGTGCAGATACCCTCACCTCAGCCGCAGATGTACTTTGACGTTGTTCTCCCAAGTTGAATTTGAGAACTTGGAAACTTCCCCCCATTTCCACAATTAAATCTAAAGCGCGGTTAATCAAACCTGCATCTAGCAAGTGTCCTTCCATGCGAATGACACGACTTTCTACAGATACATTAGCGTGAATTTCCTCGCCAATAGGTTCTGTCACCCGCAAAGTCAAGCATTTAGCCGCCCCACCAGCTTTGAGAAATTCCGTTAACGGGGTTTCAATAACTTGAAAACCAACTTCCGCTAACCGTGATTTTAAACCATCACTGGCTTTGTTCATAATCACGATGCTATCAACATTCACCGCATTACAAGCAAAGTTAACAGCATCAGCTTCTTCAATAGCAACCCGCTTTTCCGGTGCGACGCGCATTTCAATCACGCGGTTAGAGTAGGAATCAAACGCGCCAGGATAATACAGCAAATAACCATTTGCCAAAGGACAAAAGCAGGTATCCAGGTGATAAAAACGCTCATCCATTAAGCGCAGAGAAATCACCTCAATGTCCAGCCATTTAGCCAGGTAGGGGTGAGAATCTAATTCTGACCGAAAACCATATCCAGCCCATAACCACCGCCCTTCCCGGTCTAGGAGTGCGTCACCAGCACCTTCAAAGGGGAGGTCTTTGGGAAGTGTGTAAACATTAAAACCATTTTGTTCAAACCACTGTTGAAAATACGGTTCTTCACCTTGGCGTTCTTTATGTAAGAAGCGGCTGAGAACAACGTTCTCACCAAGGACTAAACCCGCATTAGCACTGAATACCATATCAGGCCAGCCTTTTTGGGGAGGCACTAAATCAACAATGGCATGATCTTTAATTACATGGTATAATTTATTCCATTGTTCCACTGCGCGATCGCGTGAGGATTTATGAATATTCCCTTCCATCCAAGGATTAATCACATAATCCACATCATAATGGTCAGGAGCGCACATCAAAAAACGAATTTGGGAAACCATAAAAATTTTACGAACTTCTAAAATGCTACTAATGTCTTCTGGATACAGAGTTTTGGTGATCCAATTCTGTCAAATCTGCTACTTAACCTCTACCTTCTCTTTTTGGTAGGCTTTATCAGGCGATCGTTATTATTCTATTACTACTAGGGACAATGTGAGCGGTAGGGGGAAAAATGTATTATGGGGGATGTTATAGTGTTGCTAATAACCGTTTAGAGAAAAGCATAGATATTGAATAATACAAGTATAGATTTTTTATTTTATAGAGTTTTGCCCGCAATCATTTTTTTCAAGATTCAAGTGGTAAACTTTCTTCTCAAACATCGTTTCAGATGATAATTTCTCGTCAAGAAGTCAAAAATGCAATAAATTATAATTCCCTTACCCTTTTGTGTTGGGTTGCGCTCCCCTTAACCCAATCTACAATTGTTATCAATTATCAATTGTTAGGTGGGCATTGCCCACCCTATAAATCTATAAACTCACACCATGTTTTTTGGCAATTTCTACAAGTTGTTCATATTGATGTTGTGATGCTTTAGCTAAAATTGCATCAGCTTCTTCTGGATTAGTACCATCTTTAGGAATTAAATACTTAACATAAAGAGAAACAAAATCAACCACCGCAGCTAAACCTGTTAATTCGTGTTTATCAGCTTGTTTTCCGGCAATAACAGCCACTAAACCGGCTCTAATTGGGTCAGGTCTAACTTTCATGAATTGGTCAACTAATTGCTTAGAATAATCCGCTGGTGCTAAATTCTTTAACTTACTTTGATCAGGTTTAAATTCTAATCCTGCGGCTGTTGATTGATCCAACATACACCATTCTATAAATTCTTGCAATGCAGCTTCAGGAAGCTTAGGAAGATATTGATGTAGTTCTAAATTAGACACAATTAGTTACCACTTTTAGTATTTAGTAATTTGTAAGAATTCAGGAGTCAGGAGTCAGAATATTTTTTTGGTAGTAAGAACTAGAGAAAACTATTTCTTCCATTAACTATCAAGAATGAGTCGAAAACTCTGATTCATTCTGAATCCTGTATTCTGTATCCTGAATCCTACAGTAATTCCTAATTGATAATTCATAATCTGATCATTAGAAATTATCAATTATTCCTTAAAATTCAGACTAACCTACGGATTTAGGAACTTTTGTACTGTAAACAACAATTATATAGAACCCTGACTTCTCAAAAATTAGATCCCCGACTTCTTGAAGAAATTGGGGATCTAGTAGATAACATAAATTAAGCTGTTCTAAATCTTGCTAATTCTTCCCCAGTTTTGGCATCATGGGCATGAACAGTACACACCAAACATGAATCAAAAGAACGGGCAACATGACCAACTTCCACCGGGTCTTTAGGGTCTTGAATTGGTGTGCCAATTAATGCTTTTTCAATTGGTCCTAGTTTTCCTTCGCCGTCACGGGGTCCAATATTCCAAGTACCGGGGGCAATAACTTGGTATTGTTTAATTTTGCCTTTTTCTATTTCTATCCAGTGACATAATGCACCTCTAGCGGCTTCAGTTGCACCCCAACCTTTACCATCTTTTTCTTCAGGTTTAATATACCAAGGATCGTTTAATTTGAACTCCCGTAAACAACGTTCAGCTTGACGATATAGTTTCACTATTTCGTGGACTCTTCCTAATTGCCGAAGATGAACACTTGCACCACCCATTTTCTTGAATGTATCGAGAATAAATGGGTCATAATGTTGCCAAGATTCCCCATGATTTCCCCCTGCAACTAATTGACGGGCGAGGGGTCCGGCTTCTAAACGTCCTAAGTCTTGGTGGAGGACTGCACTAGACCAAGAATATGCCCCATTAAAGTCTTTTTGGTTGTTATTAATTGGGTTTGTAGTGCGATCGCTTGGATGCCAATCTTCTGTACCTTCATTATACCAAGAATGGGTTAAATTCTCACGGGCAAAAGCTTGATTCATCAACGCATGAGTATCGGTGAAGCTATCATAAACACCGCTTTTCATAATCACAGCAGCGTTACGTCCTTCAATGGTGGGTTTATTATATTTATCCTCATGGGGAATATAACCCCAAGTCACATATTTACCCACACCTGCACCATATCTATCCAAACCGATATCTAACCCCATTCTCCAATATAAACCCAAGTCAGATTCTCGATGTTTAACATCTTCATTTAACCACTTTTGAAAGTCCTCATAAGATTGAATTTCTTCATATCTTTCTAAAGAACATCCTAACCACACTGGTTCTAACCAATTAGTGCGGAAATATTCCAAAATTGCCCAGGCGCGGGTAATATCAGTTAAAGTTGGGGCGCACATTACTCCACCAGGCACCATATAACTGCTGTGCGGCCATTGTCCACCTAATAAAGCGTAGATTTCTACAGGTTTTCCAGAAATGGTAATGCCGATTTCATAAGATTTACCTGTGAAAGCTGCAAAGCGCCGACAAGCTTCATCATAAAAGTGACTACGGCGATAATTTTTATTAGTTAAATCAATGGCAAACAAGCCATAAAAGTAGCGGGGAATACTTTGGATTGTTTCGACAATTTGACCTAAGTTTCTCGCCAAAATTGCATTTCTGGGAACTTCTGTACCCCAAGCTGTATCCAAAGCCCAAGAGGCGGAACTAAGGTGAGAACCGCCACAAATTCCACAAATTCTAGGGGTGACAATTAAACCGGCTTGGGGGTCTTTTCCACGTAAAATTATTTCAAAACCGCGAAAAAGTTCGGCATGAGTCCAGGCGTTTGTGACATATCCATTTTCGATTTCGACACGCACATCTAAATCACCCTCGACTCTACCAACGGGTGAAATATCTAAGGTTTGAATTGGCATATTTTCTAGGTAATTGGTGATTGGTAATAGGTAATTGGTGATTGGTAATTGTTTCTACTAATAACCAATGACCAATGACAACTGACTAATGACTAAACAGTAAAAAAGTCTTCGTCTGCCCATTTTGGGGCTGTGTTTTTGGCGACAACTGTGAGGACGGCGTAATCTTTGTGATTGACTCCGGGGGGTATTTCTTTGGGAACTCCCATGACGGTTTGGGTTTTGAAGACTGTTCCCGGTTGGAGGTCGAAAAAGGGAAATTCGGGTTCTGTACAGCCTAAACAGGGCATTCCGGCGCGGGTTTTGGAGGAGACGCGGTTCCAGAGAATGCGGTTACAGGAGGAATGGGTCATGGGTCCACGACAACCTAAGTCGTAAAATAGACAACCTTTGCGTTGTCCAAATTCGGCGGTTGTGGCTTTGTATGCAAAGTGAATGTTACGGGTACAACCGGTTTGGGTGTAGGTGTTAAAGAAGGTTTGGGGACGGTGTAGTTCATCGAGAACTATATCAGAAATACGATTAGTTGCGATCGCTACTAATATCTGCGTTATCCAGTCGGGGTGTGCAGGACAACCAGGAATATTAATCACAGGTAAGCCGGCTTGACTGACAAAATCTTTACCTAAAAAACCGCCTTCTTCCCGTTTGAGAAATTGCAGTCCTTTGGAGTCGCTGGGGTTGGGTAACATAGCGGGAATCCCTCCCCACGTCGCACAGTCTCCCACCGCGACAATGAATTTCGCCACTTTGGCTAAATCGTCTAACCAATCTTTCATGGGACGGTCAGCAAACCTGTTCCATTCTCCTGTACCATTAGGGGCGTTAACTACGCTACCTTCAAAGACCAAAATATCTACAGGAGTTTTACCAGAAACACAGTCCCATAATAGGTTTTGTAAGTTGTCACCTAG
Organism: Dolichospermum sp. LEGE 00240; assembly: GCF_015207875.1. Classification (GTDB taxonomy): domain Bacteria; phylum Cyanobacteriota; class Cyanobacteriia; order Cyanobacteriales; family Nostocaceae; genus Dolichospermum; species Dolichospermum gracile. The sequence continues at coordinate 1,287 of NZ_JADEVZ010000098.1, read as the reverse complement.
TTCCACACCCAAGGAAGGATGCCAAAGTATTTTAATACCGAAATCAGCAATTAAATCACACGCTGTAGGTTCTTCGGCATTAAGGAATGACATGGTGTTACCCGAACAAGCACCACCTTGTAACCAGAGTACATTAGTCATTAGCTATGTATTTTTAGATGTGTTAATAATGCACAATTGAAGAGATTCTATCGGGGTATAATTCCCCCTTTGACAAAGGATTTACTTGTAGGGAAGACCCATTGATCAATATTCATTACTTTAAACTAAGGTGTTATTTAAAGCAATTAACTTTTTTTTAATAAAACTTAATAATTAGCCAGATGGGATATTTTAGTAAATGCAATATCCAATGGTAATACCAATTCTATGTGAGGCTGCACATAATCCTTAAATCCGTTGATTTATCTGTCTTTATCCGCGTTTATCTGCGTGCATCCGCGTTAAATTATTCTATGCAGATTCATATTAATTTGGTATAAGATCAGATATCTCAGCATTAATCAACGGTATCTGATAAAATTTCCCCCACCTTTAAAGTTTTTCCTCCTACTGTCACCTCATCATCATCAACTAATTTCCGTCCTCTCCGTGTTTCAACTACACCATTAACTTTAACCTCACCATCAACAATCATCCATTTAGCTTGACCTCCAGTAGAAGATATTCCCGAAAACTTCAAAAACTGGTCGAGTTTAATCATTTGTCTTTTACCAACTAATTAGAAAGTATCATCTATAGCAATATATCAGAACTTAGGATTTTGGCAACAACTTAAATTCTGGCAAAGCCGGTAAAAAGTTTTTATTCTCATGACTAGGACGACTGAGTTTAATTAAGGCAAACCGTTGTCAGATAGTCAGGTTTTTCCACGCCTCAATTGTGATGATCACACCTATTTCTTGAGCCTTTTCGTGGATACTGTGAGGAATAGTGGTAATATCTAGCCATCCTGGATTAGCTTCAATTGGTAATTCAGCTACAGGTTTACCAGTCAGTTGCAATACTAACTTTTGAATGTAATTTCTATAATTCTGAATTTTACTATCTGGATCACAAGGTAAAGTCATTAAATTTTGACGTGATTCTTGATTCATCAGATTCCATTCTGCTAATTTAAGCTTAATACCGCAAGTATCTAGCTTATAGCGTACTTACATCCCACATTCCGCAGATACTAAAGCAAATTTAGGAATTAAAAATTTAGAGAAAGTAAAGCCTGAAAAGATTGCCGAGCAAAGATTTCAGGCTTTTATTTGTTAAAATAGTGTGATCAAATAGAGAGGG
>NZ_JADEVZ010000097.1 GCF_015207875.1 Dolichospermum sp. LEGE 00240 | reverse complement strand
TAAAATAACAGTAAATACCCATCCTGTACATCCTTAAATCCTGAACATCCTGATTCAGACAATTAATATGTTAAAATAACAGTAAATACCCATCCTGTACATCCTTAAATCCTGAACATCCTGATTCTGACAATTAATATGTTAGAATAACAGTAAATACCCATCTTGTACATCCTTAAATCCTGAACATCCTGATTCTGACAATTAATATGTTAAAATAACAGTAAATACCCATCCTGTACATCCTTAAATCCTGGACATCCTGATTCAGACAATTAATATGTTAAAATAACAGTAAATACCCATCCTGTACATCCTTAAATCCTGAACATCCTGATTCTGACAATTAATATGTTAGAATAACAGTAAATACCCATCTTGTACATCCTTAAATCCTGGACATCCTGATTCAGACAATTAATATGTTAAAATAACAGTAAATACCCATCCTGTACATCCTTAAATCCTGAACATCCTGATTCAGACAAAAGAATTTTTTGGGTATTGTTAGGAGAAAGACACCGCAGATGGATATGAAATTTTGTTACCTCTCCAACATAATTTAGGAGATTATGCTGAAAAAATTAGCGATATTTTGAAAACATTAGAGATAGTAGAAAATAGAGATCAATTTGATATTTTAAGCGAATTTATCACCAATTATCCTAACTTTACTGTTCAAGGTGTTGTCATGCAAATCGCCACTCCAGAAATTGATAAACTGAGAGGAGAAATTACATTATTAGGTGCAGTGTTTGAGAAATTAAAAGAAATTAAAACAGTTTTAAATAATCAGGATTATATCTTAGCTATTAAAGCTTATCAAGAGCGGTTGCAAATTCACTGTATAGGTGATTTAGTCAAAGAAGATAATCATTTTATTCTCAACAATCCGCAAAATTTACAAATTGATGGATGACTGTTAATGATCTAATTAATTAAAATTTTGTCTGATAGCGAAGCGTGGTGTAGCCATATCAGGATGTCCAGGATTTAAGGATTAACAGGATGTTTGATTGTAATTGAATGACAAGATTGTGATAATTTTCTATTATTCTCACAGTTACTTTCTTCTTTGCGTCTTTGCCCTTTTGCGACTTTGCGCGAAACATAAAACACAGGAACACACGAAGAGAATATTATTTTTATCCTGAAAATCCTCAAATCCTGGGTATTATGTCAACTTACTTAGGCAATCTCAGTACAAGTCCCTCGATAACTACCCGATTCTAACAACAATTAGACGATAAAAATCCTGATTTTAAAAAACATTATGCCAGCAAAAGATATTTATCATGATATGGATACCTTAACTAATTATCGCCAAATCATCGAAAAGATATTAAAAGAATATGCCGCCCTACCTTATGCCTATGGAGAATTAGAAAGAAAATTAATCATTGATAAATCGGAAAACAGTTACTTGTTACTAACAATTGGTTGGGAAAATAAACAGAGAATACATGGCTGTTTAATTCATCTTGATATTATCAATAATCAAGTCTGGATTCAAAGAGATGGTACAGAAGATGGGATTACAAATGAACTTGTCAATGCTGGTATTCCCAAAAATCAAATAGTTTTAGCTTTTCATCCTGTTAATGTCAGAAAACATACAGAATATGCTGTAGGAGTTTAGTAAATAAGCTGTTGTGCTTTTAACTTGGATAATTAATGCAAGCAAGATGCTTGCGCTACTGTAACTTGAGTGTTTGATGATTTTGAGGGGGTTATTTGTCACTTAGGAGACGCTGCGGGAAGTCAAAAATAGGGGTAATACCCAGGAGTTTAGTAAGTAAGCTGTTGTGCTTTTAACAAGGATAAAAATATGCAAATTACGATTTCCATTCCTGAAGATATTGGTAATCAATTACAGCAGAACTGGGAAGACCTACCACAAAAAGTTTTAGAATCGTTAGCAATAGAAGCTTATAGAAATAGAATCATGAATGTTGTACAAATTCAACAATTACTCAAGTTTTCTTCATTGTCAGAAACTGAACAGTTTTTACAAAAATCTCAAATTTATGTAGTTTTTTCCAAAGAAAATTTAGTAGAAAATCCGCCACAAAAGACTTTAGACGATGCTGTAAAAGAACTACAAAAAATATGTATGGAAGAAGATTATTATTTAGAAATTCCCTCCCGTCAAGATCGACAAAATCCCTTTTTTTAATACTTTTTTAATACAGGCCATGACTTTTTTGTGTGATAAGCTGTTGTGCATTTAGTTTGTATAATTCTAGCGGGCAAGATGCCCGCACTACAAAGTTCAAGTAAATTATGGTTATCAAATTTAGCTGCGTAACAGCTTACAAAAAAGCATTAAATGTAATTTAATTACCAATTTGATAATTTTATTTATTCTTTATCATAGATATCAAAATTCCATGTCGAGGACTCAACAACAAAGCCAAGGTAAATAAACCCGAAACTACTAACACAATAGCTGGACCTGAGGGTAAATTATAAAAATAGCTGAGATACATTCCACTAATACTAGAAATTACCCCAATTACCGCCCCTAAAATCATCACTTCGTGTAAACGTTTGACTAACAAATAAGCAGTTGCACCGGGAGTAATTAAAAGTGATAATACTAAAATTACTCCCACAGCTTTCATACTGGCAACAATTGTTAAAGCAATTAACAACATTAAACCAAAGTTTAAACAATTAACTGGTAAACCCGCAGCTTGTGCGCCCAAGGGATCAAATGTGTAAAATAACAGTTCTTTATATAATAAGAAAACTACTATTAAAACAATAGCTGTAATCATAGCTGTATCTCTAACTTCGTCCCCAGTTACACCTAGAATATTACCAAAAAGAAAATGGTTTAAGTCAATTTTATTATCTTTTTGAATGACTGTAATTAAGGTGACACCAAGGGCAAAAAAGGCAGAAAAAACTATGCCCATAGCGGCATCTTCTTTAATGGGAGATCGGGTTTTAATGACAGCTATAGCCATTGTACTCAAAACACCAGCTATAAACGCCCCAACAAAGATATTAGCACCAATCATGAAGGCGATCGCTAGTCCTGGTAATACTGAATGACTAATAGCATCACCCAGCAATGCAAGGCGTTGTACCATTAAATAACTACCAACAATGGCACACAATAAACCTACTAATATGGCGATGATTAAGGAACGCTGCATAAAGCCATATTGCAACGGTTCTATTAGTGCTTGAAACATATTGTTAAATAGAAGAAATAAACTAAATATACGTAGGTTAGCATTAAAAACTGTCCTTATGGCAAAGCAAGAGGCAATCATGCAAAAGGCAAGATTGAAGAGGGTTTGGGCGATTTTACTTTTCTTTACAAAGATTGGTTTTATTGTGTTCACCTACTTAGTCCCGGATTTCTCACCAAAATCCTCAAACCCTTATAAAATCTGGATTCTGGGTTTTCACACTGCATCAAAAATCAACTCCGTGAAAAATGCCCGAAACCGTTTTTCTATAAGGATTAGATAGATTGCGATAGCGTTCGCGGTAGCGTCTCGTTCGCATAGCGTTCCGAAGGAATAGAGATAGCGCGACCTAGGAATCGCATTGTTTGTGAGAAATGCGGGTTAGTCGGTTTTAACCGACTTTAGCTATAAGACAGGGAATTTATTCCCTGGCTAATTGAAACTGGCTAATTCAAACTGGCTGATTCAAACTGGCTGACTCAAACGACTCAAACTGGCTAAGGAACGCAAATTTAATAACCTGGAATGGTGCGTTACGCTGTCGCTAACACACCCTACTTTTGCTACTTTTGCACCTTATTTAATTCACATTCCTAATTCTGGCTGGCTGATTCAAACACATAATAAATTAAGCCGCAAAGTACATGACCTTGCCACCATAAGCGCGATATAAGTTTTCTTCTGTTAAGACTTGTTGGCGTGAACCTGTAGCGATTAATTCACAATTTAATAAAATTAAATCATCAAAATGAGTGATAGATTCCCCTAAATCATGATTAACTACTAAGACAATTTTATCATTTTTTGCTAATTCTTGAAAAACTTCAAAAATGATAGCTTGGGTTTTTTGATCTATCCCGACAAAGGGTTCATCAAAACAAAATATTTCCGCTTCTTGAGTTAAAGCCCTGGCTAAAAATACCCGTTGTTGTTGTCCTCCTGAAAGTTCACCAATGGGACGATTTTTTAATTCTCCTATTCCCACTCTTTCTAATGCTTGTTTAGCAATTTGGCGACTAACTGTGGAGAAACTCCGTAACCAGCCTGTTTTTTTGACACGCCCCATCATCACTACATCCCACACAGTAGCGGGGTAATTCCAGTCAATTTGGCTACGTTGTGGTACATAAGCAACTTTCTCTAGTTGCTGCATTAAAGGCTTGCTTTTATATAAAACTTGACCACTATTCATGGGAACTAATCCCAAAATAGCTTTAATTAATGTACTTTTACCCGCACCATTAGGACCGAAAATACCTGTGACTTTTCCTGGCTTAATTATACAATTAACGTCTCTCAATGCTTCCTGTGTGCGATAATGTACACATACATGAGTAACATTGATTGCTGTTGATGAATTCATGTCAATAGGTTTGATAGTTTCTGTAAGTATATCTACTTGATTTTTGGGAGATAAACTAAATTTTTGGTAAAAAGAGACGTTTTGCATAACCCTAGTACCGCAAGGCGGAAGTCAAAAGTCAAAACTAATACTGAGCAAGCTTTTTGGCGATTGATAATGGTTGATTTATTTACGCCGTGTTGTACTAGTTAAAATACTTATTTTTCGAGCTTACCATAAAAATGAGAGAAATATGAGAATATCTATAATTAGAAGTAATCAGTAAGATAAATGAAACTAATACTTGATACAATGTATGACTTATTACTGAAACCCCTCTCCAAACCTCTCCCCTATGTGGAGAGAGGCTTTGATTCTTACTCCCCTTCTCTCCCAGGGAAGGGGTTGGGAGTTAGGTTCTCCCTTTGTCTAGGAATGTTCTTATCTTTGGCCTTAATGGGTTGTACTCCCGACTCCCAACCCCAGGGGAATAGTAAACCCCAGATTGTAGCAACGAGTACCATTATTGCTAATTTAGCTGAAGAAATTGGTGGAGAAGAAGTACAGATTACGGGTATTCTTAAACCAGGTACAGATCCTCACGGTTACGAACCTGTACCCGCAGATAGTCGGATTTTAGAAAAAGCTAACTTGATTTTGTATAACGGTTACAATTTAGAACCGGGATTAATTAAGTTAATGAATGCTGCTGGAGGGACAGTCAAAAAAATCCCTGTGGGGGAAGTTGTTAAATCCTTAAAATTAGATAAAGGTAAAGGACAAATTGTTCCAGATCCTCACGTTTGGGGCAGTGCAGAAAATGTTATATCTATGGTGAAAGCCATTCGAGATAGTTTAATTGAATTGTCACCAGAAGACAAAGAAAAATTTACTCAAAATGCCCAAAAGCTAACTGATGAATTACAGCAATTACATATTTGGATTTTTCAAGAAATTCAAACAATTCCCGCAGATAAACGGAAACTCATCACTACCCATGATGCTTTTCAATATTATGGCAATGCTTATAAAATAGCGATCGCGGGAACTTTAATCGGCATTAGTACGGAAGAACAACCCAGCGCCCAAACCGTGAAAAAGTTAGTTGAATCAGTTAAAAAAATCGGTGTTCCCGCCATATTTGCGGAAACAACAATTAATCCAGCTTTAATTAAAACAGTAGCCGAAGAAGCCGGAGTAAAATTAGCACCAACTCGACTTTATTCTGATTCTATTGGGGCAAAAGGTAGTAATGGTGATACTTATATAAGAATGATGGCAGCAAATACCCGCGCTATTGTTGAAGCATTAGGGGGAAAATATACGCCATTGCAATTAAAAAGTGAAAAATAGAGTAATGGGTAATTGGTAATTGGTAATTGGTAATTGGTAATTGGTGATTGGTAATTGGTAGTTGGTAAATAATTATTACCTATTCTCTCTTAACTGTCACCTATTACCTATCACCTGTCACCTGTCACCTGTCACCTAATCAACAAACTTGTTCACGAGTTGCTTCTGTGTTGATGGGTTTAATCAGAAAAATTTTGAACATATACCAAAAAATCATTAAAGTTAAGGGAATTTTTTGGATAAATTTCACAATTCCCCAATCATTAATTTGATTGAGATCAATTATTTTCTGATTATACAATGCACATTGTTCTAAATACCAAAAAAAGTAGGGGTGATTGGTATTTAAAATAATTGGAAATGCCTTAGCTGCGGTTTTGTTGGTTTCCTCAATTACTTGAGTATTGTACTTACGAGGGTGCATACCTAATATCTCATAGAAATTCCCTCTTTCAAATACTGTCATAGTGTGGGTAGCGAATACAGTTAATAGGAAGAACCGTACCCATAGCCGAGATTTCCAATTATTCCATAACTGGGGTTGAGAACGTAACAAAGCCTTGAAAAAATCACCGTGTCTATTCTCATCTTGACACCAGCTTTCAAACTTCCTAAATAGAGGATAAAACTGGTACTCTGGATTTTTTTCCATATGGCGAAATACTAAAATGTAGCGCCAATAACCGATTTTTTCCGATAGGTAAACTGTGTAAATAACCCACTCGATTGGGAAAAATGTATAGGTACGATTTTTAGTGAGATAACTCAAGTCAAGGGAAAGGTTAAAATCTGCCATTGACTTATTCAAAAAGCCAGCATGACGGGCTTCATCTCGTGCTAAATAAGCAAATGCTTCTGATAGCAAAGGGTTACTATCCTTGAGACGACGAGATAATTCTTTAAATAGTAAAAACCCAGAAAATTCCGAAGTACAAGAACGTTCTAAAAAATCAATAAAAGCAAGTCGTTTTTCACCAACAATGTGATCCCAACCTTGCTTAAATTCATCATCTCGCACAAAGTGATGACGGTTATAATCAGCCTTGAGTTCGTCAATTACAGCCCTTAATTCCGTTTCATACCCAGAAATATCCATTTTTGCCACTGTATCAAAGTCAGTGGTATAAAACCTGGGTGTTAATAATGTTTCTTGAACTGGTGTTTTTACACCCGATTTCGATAAATCAAGTGGCGGTTTATCCAACGATTTAACCATAAGTAGTCCCTTTACCATTATCTGCCTTAAAATTATATAAGCATAAATATTTGTTATTAGTCATCAGTTAAATTATTGAAACTAATTCTTACAAAAATACTGAATTATTCTAATTTTCGTATAGTTTAAATACCTATTTCCGGGACAAATGTATTTATGAAACCATAAATAAATATGAATACTCTTATAGTTATACAAAGAATAATAGTTAAATAATTTCAGGAGCAGTAAAAATAGGCGAAATCCACATCGGTAGTAATTTGTGCTAGAGAAATTATTCTCAAAACCCTATTCCCAGAGAATAGCAATTTTCCTGTGATGATAACGACGGTGAACTGATCAACAAGTCGTTGAAATTTGCAAACCCTGACAAGTAAACAAGAAGGAACTAAGAATGAGTAATGATTTGGCCATGAAACTGCGTGTAGGAACTCAACAAGCGCATACAGATTCAGAAAATCTCGGCTTCATGAAATGTTTTGTCAAAGGAGTTGTAGATAGAGATTGTTTCATTCAATTGTTGAGAAATTTCTATTTTGTTTATAGTGAACTAGAAGCAGCAATTGAGAAACATAAACAGCATCCTGTGATTAGTTTGATTTATTTTCCTGAACTAAATCGCCAATCTTCCCTAGAGCAAGATATGTTATTTTATTATGGAAGTCAATGGCACAAACGCATCGCCCCTTCACCTGCCGCCCAAGCTTATATCGCGCGTATCCAACAAATTTCCACTCATGAACCTGCACTATTGTTAGCTCATTCCTATACTCGTTATTTGGGTGATCTTTCTGGTGGGCAAATGCTCCAAAAAATTGCTCAGTCAGCCTTAAAACTTTCTGGACATGAAGGAACTTCCTTTTACAATTTTCAGCAAATTCCAGACAAGCAGACTTTCAAAGGAAAGTATCGTCAAGCATTAGATAAAGTTAATATTGATGATACAACCGCTGACAAAATTGTAGCAGAAGCCAACCATGCTTTTAAGTTAAATATGCAGATACTTCAAGAATTGGAAAGTATCTTAATCCAAGCTCTTGGTAGAGCCACTTACAATGATTTAGTTTAAGTCCCCGCATAATTTACAAAAATATAATTCATCACCCAATTAACTTTAACAACGATGAATTATATAAAAATCCATCCTCTTCCTCTGAGTTCTCTGTGCCTCTGTGGTTCGTCAAAAAATAATACTAACTACAAACAAATAGAATAAATATATTCTATTTGCTAAATCCTAAATTACAACATTCCTCTTCCTCTGAGTCCTCTGTGCCTCTGTGGTTCGTCAAAAAATAATACTAACTACAAACAAATAGAATAAATATATTCTATTTGCTAAATCCTAAATTACAACATTCCTCTTCCTCTGAGTTCTCTGTGCCTCTGTGGTTCGTCAAAAAATAATGCTAACTACAAACAAATAGAATAAACATATTCTATTTGCTAAATCCTAAATTACAACATTAAATCGGGAAAATTAATTACTTCCCAACTACACAGAAATATACTCACATTTATTGGAGACTGTAATGGTTTTTCTATTACCTGGCGTTAAGTTTGATTTTGATCTAATTCAAAAGTATGATACTCGCGCTCCCAGATACACGAGTTATCCCCCAGCAACAGAATTAAGTGAAAATTTCACCGCAAGAGAGTTTCAATCTGTAATTACCGCTTCCAATCAACGAAAAACTCCCCTATCTTTGTATTTCCATATTCCTTTTTGCCAAAGTGCTTGCTATTTCTGTGGTTGCAATACAGTAATTACCAATAACAAGAATATGGCCATTCCATATCTAGAACATTTGGAACAGGAAATCAAAAACACTTCAGCTTTAATTGATAAAGATAGAAAGGTGCTTCAAATTCATTGGGGTGGAGGTACACCAAATTATTTAGAACTTAATCAAGTAGAATTTTTGTGGAAAAATATTACTCATAATTTCCAAATTGCTTCAGATGCCGAAGTATCTATTGAAATTAATCCCCGCTATGTAAATAGAGATTATATCTTATTCTTGCGGGATATTGGCTTTAACCGGATTAGTTTTGGTATTCAAGATTTCAACCCAGAAGTACAAAAAGCCGTGAATCGCATTCAACCAGAATCATTACTGTTTGATGTTATGGGTTGGATTAAAGAAGCTGAATTTGATAGTGTGAATGTAGACTTAATTTATGGTTTACCCTATCAAACTCTTGAGACTTTCCGGGAAACATTACACAAGACAATGGCTTTAGATGCTGATAGAATTGTCGTGTTTAATTTTGCCTATGTACCTTGGATTAAACCTGTGCAGAAAATGATTCCTCAAGACGCATTACCGGGAGCGGAAGAAAAGTTAGAGATTCTCAAAATGACAATTGAGGAATTAACTAATAACGAGTACCTGTTTATTGGCATGGATCATTTTGCTAAAAATAATAACGAATTAGCGATCGCTCAACGTCATGGTACACTAAAACGTAATTTCCAAGGTTATACTACCCATGCAGAAACCGAATTATTTGGGTTTGGAGCTACATCTATTAGTATGTTAGAAGATGCCTATGCTCAAAACCACAAGGAATTAAAGGATTATTACAAAGCGGTTGCGAGTGGTGTAATTCCTACCAGTAAAGGCATTAAACTCACTCAAGATGACATTATTAGACGGGATGTAATTATGTCCATAATGTCTCACTTTCAACTAAATAAGTTAGAAATTGAACAGAAATATCAGATCAATTTTGATAAATATTTCTCCTATGAACTCAAAGAATTAGCACCTCTACAAACTGATGGATTAGTAAATGTCTTAGCTGATGAAATCTATATTACTGATATTGGCAGATTGCTAGTTAGAAATATTGCGGTTGTTTTCGATACTCATACAAGAACTAGAGAGACAAAATTCTCTCGTTCTATTTAATTAGAATTGGTATGTAGTGATGATTTATGGAGAGAACAAAACTACATACCTTTTGATTTATATAGTTTATGTCATTAGATAGAAATAAATAATATGAAGCTTTGATAAATTTGACATAACTTGAGTCAAATTTTTGAGGACATCCATGAATATTATTACTTGGATAATTTTAGGACTATTAGCTGGTGTAATTGCCAAATCAATCTATCCTGGTTATCAAGGTGGGGGGATGATATCCACCATGATATTAGGTATTGTTGGTGCTTTTATCGGTGGAACTTTATTTACTCTCATCCGTACAGGGACTTTACAACTTACATCCGCATCTTTAAGTATTCCTGGAGTAGTAGTGGCAGTTATAGGGGCAATTATTGCGATTTATTTATGGGGGTTATGGCAAAGAAGCAGCAGAGTATAACTTAACAATAGTTAGGATGATAAATTGTGTTTTTTTAGGTGAAAGTTTGCAGGAGCTAAAATTATGTTTTTTCACAAAAAAGAATCAATTCATGTTGTCAAGGTTGATGAAGCAAATCCCCGTTTTGCTCAGTTGATGTTAGAACAATTTGGTGGTGCAACTGGTGAACTCTCCGCCGCTTTGCAATATTGGGTACAATCTTTTCATGTAGAAAATCCTGGAATTAAGGATATGCTCCAGGATATTGCTATCGAAGAATTTGGCCATTTAGAAATGGTTGGTAAACTCATTGAAATACACACAAAAAATACCGACCAAACAGAAGCATATAAAAGTACCTTATTTGCTATTCGAGGTATGGGACCCCATTTTCTTGATAGTCAGGGAAATACTTGGACAGCAAGTTATTTGAATGAAGGTGGTGATGTTGTCCGCGATTTACGTGCTAACATTGCTGCTGAGGCTGGTGCTAGGCAAACTTACGAAGAGTTGATTAAACTAGCAACAGATGAAGGAACTAAACAGACTTTAGTACATTTGTTAACGCGAGAAATTTCTCATACTCAGATGTTTATGAAGGCGTTGGATTCTCTGGGTAAGTTGACTGAACCTCTTTTTGGGAATATCCAACCAGATGAAACTGTCTCTCTTTATTATAATTTATCAACAGATGGAGATGGTAAAGATCAGCGTGGTCCTTGGAATTCTGAACCAACATTCCAATATGTTCCTAATCCCCTAGAGATGGTAGTGAGTGCTAAATAAGAATTTTATTGTTTGATAGCGTAGCGTGGTGTAAGCCATATCAGGATTTAAAGATTAGCGGGATTTAATTAATTGTCCGAATCAGGATTTACAGGATTTAAAGATTAACAGGATGTTGTATTTATTCATCCTAAAAATTCTTTAATCCTGGGTATCCTGATTCAGACATTCTTATGGTTCTACAGACTTTGCTATTGCCCCTAATTGTAACCCTGCTGGGAAACTCCCTTCTTCCTTAATTCGCTTAATTTCCGCAGTAGTAATTGGCAAATTTAACTTTTGTGCTAATGCTTGGACAATATCCCCTCTATCAATGACACCAGCAACAGCATCCGCAGGAGAAAGAACAGTAATTTGAGATAGTTGTTCGGTTTCTAATTTCCTAATTACCTCAGCCAAAGAGGTGGATTCAATCACAGTGGGAATTGTCGTCAAAGGATGAACAATAGTTTGTAAAGTTTGATTTTCCCATGCACTTCTTTGGGTTGTTCGCAAGTCATTAATATTAACTAAACCCCGATAACGACCATCAGCAGCCGCAAAGTAAACTTGCGGTGCAGTGGTTTCTAAAAGATATAAATCAGCAAATTCTCGCAATGTTTGATTGGCATCAACAACCCGAAAATTACGAGTCATACCATCGGCTGCTACTAACTTGAGTAAAGTTTCTTGTAATGTGGTAACACGGTCATAACTGTTAGCATTACGCACGGCAAACCAACCGATCAAAACAATCCATAAACCCGTGATAAATTCTCTGGTAAAGAAGTCAATAGCAAAACCCAAAGCGATCGCACCATAACCCAAAATTTGTCCAGCCTTTGCTGCCCAGTGTACCGCTTGAAAGCGATCGCCTGTAATTTTCCACAAAGCCGCTTTTAACACCTGTCCCCCATCTAAAGGCAACCCAGGAATTAAATTAAATAAAGCCACCACCAAGTTAATCCTCGATAAATCCCCCATCATTTCATGCAAGGGGTTACTATCAGGAATCACGCTTGCACCTAGACGCAGTAAGACAAATAGCATCACACTGACCGCAGGACCAGCGATCGCCACCTGAAAAGCCTGACCAGGAGTTTTTGACTCCTCCTCAATTGCCGCCACCCCCCCAAACAAAAACAAAGTAATCGAATTCACCTTAATACCTTGGGATTGTGCCACCAAGCTATGTCCCAACTCATGTAGCAGCACCGAAGCAAATAACAGCAGTGCCATCATCAAACCAGCACTCCAACCCCCAATAGCCCCCCATTGCTGATAAGCTAACCCAAAATTCAGAGTTGTTAGCCCCAAAATCACAAACCATAAGGGGTCTAAAAATAAAGGAATGCCAAATAAAGAACCTATTTGCCAATTTGTTTGCATTATTAGATATTTCCAGAAATTATTTTATAGAGAGAAATGTATGTATAACTCTAGGATAGACAATTTTAAATAGCATAGATCCCCGACTTCTCCAAGAAGTCGGGGATCTGGTATTTGTTAATCCAACTTACAAACGACCAATATTAGTTAGTCCTAACACAATACCAATACCAATTACATGACCAAAAGCCATTGCTCCAATGAATCCTGGTACACTTACAGGCAATACAGGCATCCCAGGTCCAACTTTAGCAGATTTCAGTGCAAAAGTAAATAATAATACAACTGCGCTGCTGGCACTGATAATGATACCGACTGTAGGACTCCACACTGGTGTAACAGGAACGGATGCTGCGGCTAATAAAATTGATGACATGAAATTGTGTTCTCCTAAATGAGAAAATGAATATAGTTCTACAGAATTATAAAATTACCCAGGACAAAGCAAAAGTTTTTAACTTGAATTAAGATACTTTTGTGATTATTTGTAACTTTTCTGATAAAAATGCGGGTTAAAATTTGCGGTATTACCCAACCAGAACAGTCCCTAGCTATAGCTGCCTTAGGTGCAACAGCACTAGGATTTATCTGTGTTCCCACTTCCCCTCGTTACGTTACCATAGCCCAAATTCAGGCAGCGATCATCCCCATTCCCGAAAATATTGATAAAATCGGCGTTTTTGCTAACACTACTATTTCTGAAATTAGTCAAATAGTGAAAAAGTCTGGTTTAACCGGTGTCCAGCTACATGGAGACGAAACACCAGAATTTTGCCAGCAATTACGTCAATCCCTACCCCAAGTGGAAATTATCAAAGCCTTGCGAGTCCGCAGTTTAGAGCATCTACAAACCACCATACATTACACCGATTATGTAGATACTCTACTACTTGATGCTTACCATCCCCAACAACTAGGAGGAACAGGACAAACCTTAGATTGGCATCAACTAAATCAGCAATTTAGCCCTAATCTTCCTTGGTTCTTAGCCGGAGGACTCACACCAGATAATATTTTGACTGCTTTAAGTCAAATTAAACCCAATGGTATTGATCTATCTAGTGGTGTCGAACACTCACCAGGTAAGAAAGATTTAGATAAAGTAGCCCTATTGTTTCAAAAGTTAGAGAATTGGTGATTAGTCATTAGTCATTAGTCATTGGTCATTAGGAAAAATATTCTCCCCTGCCCCCTGCCCCCTGC
>NZ_JADEVZ010000096.1 GCF_015207875.1 Dolichospermum sp. LEGE 00240 | reverse complement strand
CCCACAGAGGGCGGGGAAACCCACAGAGGGCGGGGAAACCCCGCCCCTACAGGCTTTACGATTTGCTAACTGGATCTCATAAAGAGTGCATACCGCTATAACCAATTACCGACCACCTATTTGACAAACTTAGGCATAATTTCCGCAGCCGTAAATAAGCCAGAAATGCCCCGTTGACGCAATTCTTGAGCAGCTTTAAGATAACCGAAGGCAGGACCACACACATTGGCAGCCATGCTAGTTTCATCCCCTAACGTGAAGGTATGAGTAGATATTTTGCCTTCAAAAGTGCGTCCAGTGATTTTCACATTTGTACTCAGGGGCTTTTTGGGGTTGCGGGTATCAACTACACCGCCAACCGTGACTCTATCCCGTGAACAAATTCCCGCCACCTCTAACATCACATCATCGGCGTGTTCCATATTTTCCAAGGTTAACACCCCATTGGTTCGATCAAGTAACGCTTCTACCTCTGCGTCAGTCATGGCTCTAGCGGCTTCTATACTATAACCGGGCATATGACCAATATCTTCCCTAACAGTGGCGCGGTAGGCTTCCCAGTTAGCAATTCCCACACCAAAGGTAATGACCACATTGTGAATTTCCGCATAACTTTGGGCAGCTAAGGCGGCAGCAGCGGTTAATAGCCCAGGAGTAGCACCACAGCCCGTCATGTAGGTAATTCCGGCGGCTTGCAGTTCATCTTTCATGGATAGGAGTTGTTCGACTGCACTGGTGCGTTTAATGGCATCTACGAGAACACCCTGCCAACCGGCTTGAATAAATTCTTTGGCGACAGAGGGGATAAAGTCGTTGGGGAGGTTGGGTAAAGCCAGAAAATAACCATCTACAGCGTCACCAGTGACTTGAATTAAATCCTGAATACTGTTGTTGCTTAATGTACCGAATGCTTCTAAATGACCGATTGTACCTTGATTTTGGTAAGTAGTAATACAAGCTTGGGTGTTTAAACCCTCAGTAGAGTAAGCGTAGCCATTTTGGTCGGCGACGGCGACAAGAATCATTTCTCGTTTGCTGGAAAGGAGTTTTGCGGCTGCTTGTCCAAGTCCGCCAAAACCCAGGACTCCAACGCGGATAGGTTGGTTTGTTAGTGGTGTGTTCATAGTGATTTTTGTAAGGCGTATAAACCTAAATTTCCGTATAATAGCTAGTTATGTTGGAAAAATCTAGAGGTTTCCCAGTAAACGAGGTTTAAGAAAGCTTTTTCTATTTTGCTTCAATCATCTAAACGTAATAATTTGCGGTAAAAGGATTTAGAAAAATCCGTGATTTTATCCCGCTTATAGTTTTCCATTAGTTCAATTAAACAAATCATAAATTCAAAACTTGCCATCATTACTTCATAAGATAGTTCGGCGTTACCATCAAACTGGATTCGGCAACGGGTTAAGTCTGAAGGTAAGGTAGAAACATTCCAAGTAGCAACGAAGGGAATATTGTCACTACCTTCAATTTTGCGCTGTCCTTCCAACACGCCTTTTTGATAAAGACTGATAGCATAAGGTAACAAATTCCGCTTATTACCCTGAATGTACGGTAGGTAAACGATAGATTGTTGCTGGCTTGCAGGTTGGAGTTGATCAAAAAACGTATTACCAGTCATTGTTATAGATTCCTTAAGTTAGCATGATATGGGGCTATTTTATCACTTTCTTTAGAGGATATCTGCACAGGACTCGGCAGATAGGTAAGCAAAATTGATTAAGTAGGTTGGCGTTAAAAATCGTTGTTAGAGAAAGGCAAAAGGCAAGAGGCAAGATTAAAGAAGTTTTCAGCGATTTTACGTTTCTTTACAGAGTTTGGTTTTATTGTGTTCACCTACTTATATAAAATATTTGGATTTGATGTAGGGGTAGCGCCCCGTGCCTACTCCGATTTATAGGGTGATCACAGGGGATTATGGGGCAACCACAGGAGGTTTGCCCCTACTAATCTACCTTTTCTGAAGGATAGGTAAGGAAAGAAATGACATTTTAAACTAAAGCTGCTGTTGCTTTGAGGGCGAAAATTTTCTCAATTATATCTTCAACTACTTTATCCGGTGTTGAAGCACCAGAAGTCACACCAACTTTGATTTCTCCTGCTGGTAGCCAATTTTCTGTAATTACTAATTCTCCTGTTAATTGCCGATGTTCAATGTTATTAATTGATTGAATCCGTTCTCCACAATCAATGTGATAAGAGGGAATACCTCGATCAAAGGCAATTTGTTGTAGTTGGGTAGTATTGGATGAGTTAAACCCACCAATAACTATGATTAAATCTACATTTTCTTCGACTAATCCTAACATAGCATCTTGACGTTCTTGGGTGGCATCACAGATGGTGTTGAAATTTTGAAAATGCTGATTTAATGCTGTTGGTCCATATTTCTGCATCATGGTATGCTCTAGCATTTTACCGATTTGTTCGGTTTCACCTTTGAGCATGGTTGTTTGGTTCGCAATTCCTACCCGTTGTAAGTCTTGATCAGGATCAAATCCTGCTGAACAGGCTTTGGAAAATTTGGCTAAAAATTCTTCACGATCGCCACCGTTGAGAATATAATTAATGACATATTCTGCTTCTTTTATGTTTAAAACAATCAAATATTTCCCGGCAAAGGAACTGGTGGCAACTGTTTCTTCATGCTTATATTTTCCGTGAATAATTGAGGTGTAATCACCTTTTTTGTGCTTTTCTACGGTGTTCCATACTTTGGATACCCAAGGGCAGGTAGTATCAACAATTTGGCAACCTTTATCATGCAATATTTGCATTTCTTGAACACTTGCACCAAAGGCTGGTAAAATTACTACGTCACCACTATTAACAACTGAGAAGTCTTTCAGTTTGTCAATAACGGGAATAAATTGTACCTGCATTTCTTGCATTCGTTTATTCACAGATGGATTGTGAATAATTTCGTTGGTAATCCAAATCTGTTCTGTGGGAAAATGTTGCCGGGTTTCATAAGCCATAGCTACAGCCCGTTCTACACCCCAACAAAAACCAAATGCTTGTGCTAGTTGGATGGTGACATTACCACGTTTGATGGTGTAGTTGCGATCGCGGATTTCCTGAATTAAGTTACTCTGAAACTCAGATTGTAACTGGGTAGCGACTTCCGCTTGATGACCAAAACCTTTACGATTGTAATTGTCTGAATGTTGAAGGCTACGTTTAAAAGCTTTTGTATCCATTCTAGATTGACCACTAATAATTACTATTTTTGATTTTCTCGTGTTTCGAGGCAATTGAGATGGAAAATTTTGGATTTATATCCTACTTTTTGAGTTGATCTTTTCAGGTTTAGTCGCTTGGGATGTTATTTGTTGGTTAGTATACATCTGTAAGGCAGTCCGCCAAACTAGATAACCTGGGGGACTCAGATGCAAACCATCGGTGGTAAAATCTGACCGAAGATTACCTTGTTTATCGGTGAATAAGGGATGTAAATTCAGATATTTCACCCCTTTTTCAGTAGCGAGATGATTCAATTCCTGATTCAAATTACGAATCCGAGGATTGGGAATTGCTAGAAGTTTTTCTTTTCCTTCCCAAGTTATCCCCTCCTCACCATGGGGCAAAATTGACTGAACGACAATTTCTGTTTGGGGGTGTTTTCTTCGCAAATAACTGATAATTTGCTGATAATTAGCTAAAATTTCCTGATCATCTAACCCGCGAATTAGATCATTAATGCCCACCATAATGAAAATCTTTTCCGGTTTGGTGCGATCAAAAAAATCTAATCTTTGCAATAATCCATTGCTAACTTCCCCGGATATGCCCTGATTTAGCCAGCTTCTATCCTCAGGTAATAACTCCGGTGGAAACCATAAACTCAGAGAATCTCCTGCTAGTATGGTTAATCGCTGGGGATTTTTCCTAGCAGTTATTTTAGCTTCTTGCTTGAGAATATCCAACCATTGGGGATAACTGAGTTTATGACGGGGTCCTAACTCTGGTGCTACATATTGATTTTTCCAGTTCAGGTTAACTGGTTCTGGGGGATCTGGAATAGCTGTGGTTGCTAACACAGGGGTTAGCTTTTGCTGTCGCCAAATCAATAAGATGACCGCTAACATTAGGATAATATTAGTTAACAGTGCGAATAGTCCCCAGATAGGAAAAGTTTTTACACGATTAGACACGACGAAAAAACATTACGGATATTGAGTTTAGTTGTCAGTTGTTCGTTGTCAGTGGGAAGAAAAATGTTCTCCCCTACTTCCCTGCCTTTTACTTGTTAGAAATCCGATCTGCAAATTCGGAGTTATAACCTTCTTCCCCGTGTTCGTTGATATCCAAGCCTTGATCTTCGGTTTGATCTGGGACTCGTAAACCAACTGTAGCAGCAATAATTTTCAGAATGATCCAAGTTCCTACACCAGCAATAATATAGGCTATGGCGATCGCTGCTAGTTCTACAAACAATTCACCGAAGTTACCGCGCAGTACCCCATCTTTACCACCGCTATTTACTTCAGTTGTGGCAAAAAAAGCTGTTAAAATCGCCCCGATAGTACCTCCAACACCATGTACAGGATAGGTATCTAGGGCATCATCAACCTGCAATTTGTGTTTAAAACTGACAGCATAGAAGCAGAGGAAAGAGGTAATAAAACCAATTAAAATTGCGGCTACAGGGGTGACAAATCCTGCTCCTGGGGTGATTCCCACTAAACCAGCGACAGCACCGGTAACTGCCCCTACAGCGGTGGGTTTTCCCCGTAATGTAGCTTCTAGAATCAACCACATTAACGACCCGGCGGCAGCGGATGTATTAGTAGCAACAAAGGCGACTGTAGCTACTGTGCCGGCGGATAAGGCACTACCAGCATTAAAACCAAACCAACCAAACCAAAGTAAGCCCGCACCTAACAATATAAAGGGGACATTGTGGGGAGGACTCAGACGATCTGGATAGTTTTTTCTCGGACCAAGGACAATGGCTGCGACTAGTGCCGAAACAGCAGAGCTAATATGCACTACTGTACCACCAGCAAAGTCGAGAGCGCCGATGCCGCCGTATAAACCTAAGAATCCTCCCTTTGCCCAAACCATGTGTGCTAGGGGTGTGTAGATAAAGGTTGACCACAGGACTACAAATAGGCAATAGGCACGGAAACTCATGCGTTCGGCGATCGCTCCCGAAATTAAAGCTGGGGTGATAATTGCAAACATGGCTTGATAGATCATGAATGCTTGATGGGGAATTGTCCCCGCATAGGAAACTACCTCCGCAGGGGCTGAACCTTGGAGATAACCTGTGGTTTCTACACCAACACCATTTAACCCTAGCCACTGTAAACCACCAATGAAGGGTAAACCAGGGGCAAAGGAAAGACTATAACCCCACAGCACCCAGGTGACTCCCACAATCGCCATCAACACAAAACTCATCATCAATGTGTTGAGAATATTGTGCGATCGCACAAACCCACCATAAAAGAATGCTAATCCTGGTGTCATTAGCAATACTAAAGCTGAGGAAATCAGCATAAATGCTGTATCACCTGCATTGGGATCAGATACGGTTGCTGAGGTTTCTGCCCAAGCATTTCCTGTTAACAACCCTACCAGTACAAATAGAGTTAAACACCCAATGATAGTCAATTTTTTGAACACTTATTTTCATTCCTCTGTGTCTACGATATTTGTCTTCATTCAATACAATTCGTAGTATTTGCTACTTTTTTCTGTCTTAAAAACTACTCAACTTTTAATTTTTCAGTAAGCTTAACAAAAATTTTATGTTTTATGTGGGTTATATTTACAGACTTATTTATTTTCTGATGCAACACCTACATATTGTCCTGATGTAGACAACAAGCTGGTGACAATTTTCTTCTTTTTTCTTTTTTCTGACTCCTGAACTTCTGATAGCGAAGCGTGGCGTTAGCCATACTCCTGACTTCTGAACTTCTGCTATATAACAATTCAATCCTTCACAGATTCTTGAACATCGGGTTCAGGTACATCACTAGAAATTAATCCAGGAATTGGAGTTGAGTTTGCTGGTGATGCCAACTTAAGTATTCCCTGGGAAATTTCTGTATGTTTAACTGCGTTAACATCACTGAGGTAATAGCCAAATATCTTATCATAATTAGAGGCAACTGCTAAACATACCCCACCTAAAATATATACTGGTAACGGAACAGGAACAGAGAAACCTCGTAACCATTTAAAAAATTCCGCTAAAGCAAACAGAATAAAAAAACATATAAGCCAAACTCTCATCATTCTATCTGCTCCATACCAAGTCATCTTTTCACTTAATTTTTAATTTTAGTAGAAAATTTATTGGGTTTTCTCATGTCAACCCAACTTTGTATCTTAGAGGAAGTTCCCAACTCAGAAAACACCGCTTTGCCCGGATTTCTCACCAAAATCCTCAAACCCTGATAAAATCTGGATTCTGGGTTTCTAAAAATCGGTTTTAGGGTACGTCAGATATCAACAATCTGTTTATTTGCAGGATTTACGCAGTCTGACGCACCCTACCAATGTGCTTTTTCCTAGAGTTTAACTTTTTAAGTAATAGGACAGAATTAATTACACAACTGATTTTTCTGTTCCCAGTTAAGAGTCTCCTCTCTCAACGAGTGAATTTAATTTTGTCCGACTACTTATTTGACGATGCCTGCGGCAAGCGAAGCTATCGCTTGACAATCAAGACAGTCGCTACAAATCAAGGCTTTTTCCGGTTTTGACAAGGTATTTTTAATTAAACAGGAGTTAAAAATAGATTAGCTTCTGCTTGTCTTCTGCGTCTTAATCCAGCTTCTACATTGCTACCAGGATTTCTATACTTGAGAAAAGTTTTTTCAATCTCATCCCATTTCTTATCTCTCAAAACTCTAGTCATGCTTGAGAAGTTGGACCCACCATAAAAGTTAGCACCCAAGTTATAACCAAAACTCAATAAAGCGCCCTGTTGATTGGCGTTTAATTCATTCCAAACAGGAATTTTTTGCAGAGGTGGAAGATAGCTATTCTCTAGCTGAAGCATCAATAAATCATCTGCTTCTTGTTGAGTAATGCTTTCACCTAATTTCCAGTTACTACCATCTCTTTTTTTAGTAGAACCCCAACCAATGGTAATAGGTAAATTGCCACTGAGAGGATCTGGATAAGCTTTTAAATAACAACCTTCAAATTCTTTGATGAGAGGAATACCTGGAAGTGGTAGTTTTCCAGTTCTCCCACCAAAACCTTTTGTAGGGGTGCTTAAAGTTGAGGATGATATAGATGATGCTGCGCTTGTTGTTGCTTCTCCCAGGGCATTATTTAAGGCATTTTGAGTATTTTTCCCAACTATACCATCAGCTTCAAGTCCTTTTTGACTTTGAAATTGTTTAACGGCTTTGAGAGTGTTATTACCAAAATCACCATCTATTGTTCCTGGATTTAGATTAAGTGCTTTTAAGATTTCTTGTAGTTGTGTAACTTGTGATCCTCTTGCACCTTTTCGGAGAGTTTTACCGCTCTCGAGATTTAATTTGCTAGGCATTGTATGATTATGGGGACTAATGTTTAACGTTTCTTTAACCAAAACATCCTGAAAATCCTTTCTGTCTGAATCAGGATTTTCAGGATTTGAGGATGTACAAAATAGTAGTTTATCATTTTTAGGCGTTGCTGAATTGAGGTATGAAATTCCCAAATTGAACCTTTAAAGCTCAAACCTCAGTGCGTCTTTGCTACGGCAGTTGCTCATGGGGGAAACCCCCAAGACCGCGCTGCCTCGCCTTTGCGTGAGACTAAAATTCATACCCTTAATCAGCAACGCCCATTTTTATTGACAGATCGGATCTTCCGGTGATATTCTAGCGATCGCGCGTTTTAATTGATGATCAATAACTTTTGCACCACTAACTTGAAAAAAATCAATATAATAAGTAGTCAGCATTGAAAATCGTCGTTATGGCAAGGCAAGAGTGAAGAGGGTTTAGGGGATTTTACTTTTCTTTACACAGATTGGTTTTATTGTGTTCACATACTTATCAGGTTGGAGAAATCCTGTGTGAGCAAGTCATGTCTTTGATTAAAGAATCTCAGCGGCTGCAGCCGCTGAGAATGTCAAGAAAGTTGTTGAGGGATTGCAGTTTGTAAATATTTTGCACAACTTTCCAGCATATTCCTTTAGACTAAATTTCCATAGGAATATAAAAATATTGAAAATGGAGACAAAAACCAATGTCTACGGTAAATTTATGTTGCCATGAGTTTGTGGTGGCTATTTCCTCAATCGCTTGTATTGTCGGTCTATGGTTATTAAAAGATGACAATCAAGCCATTGATGATTTTCAAGAAACAGAAGAAAGTCTCTTAAGAATGAGCTTTGCGTACTGGTTAGTTTATTGCGTCGCTTTTGGGATAGAAAAGGTATTCTTATTTGACGGGGAATCTGTAATGATAACTTTAAGAATTACTACAGCTTTGTCATATTTTTTAACATTTTCTTGTATTTTGAGTTTACCGTTACATAAGTTTGCAGTTCATAAAATTGAAGAATAATCAAAAGTCAAGGTTAGAACTGAATTTAGCTCCAACCTTGCTATTGGTAAATTCATAATTTAGGCAATTCTCATAGCAATAGCGATCGCACCTTCGAGTTCATCCTGTAGTAAAGTTGTGAGGATAAACACCTCCTGCACCGTCTTACCTTGACGAGCAATGATTTTATAGCCACCACGAATAGGTACAGACACCCGCAACTGCATTTTTGGTGCATGACCCTTAGCTCTACCAATCACCGCCGGTGTCACAGTCCCAATACCATGCTGTTGACACAAACGTTCTAAAATGGGAATTAGACCAGGAATATGGGTAGAGTGATTCCAAACAAGTCTACCATCAGTAGGTTTTGACATAATTAGGCTACTTCCAGGGGAGCCATTGTCAACCCAGCCCGACGAAGTTGTTGGTGGTATAATTCTGCTGGTTCTTGGGGACCGGTCCAGACAATTGCTAGTCCTTCATAGTGTACTTGATTAGTGAGATCCCAAGCGCGATCGCCCGACATCCCCGGAATATACTTCATCAAACACTCAGCCACGTGCTGGAAAGTATTGAAATCATCATTCAACACAATCACCTTATAATTAGGATAGGTTTTCCGAGTCACCTGATTAACCCGGTCAGGTGTCACAGTTGGTGCTGAAGCCATACTGTACACATCTGCAATTCTTGTCACCATAGAAAAATGAGCCAAAAACGACATTGTAAAAACTGACATTACAAATAACCAGTTTAATCCATTGCTGGCTGAGTTAGTAGTCAGACACAAGCTGATAATATGTAAAAATATTAATTTATATCTATGAAGTAATTGACATTTTACCTTTTAATAACTTCCTATATGAGATATAGAATAGAATTGAACTAAGAATATATAAACCTATAATAGGTGCGGAAATGAACACATTTCTCCTCTATACAAACGACTTTCATGCTTGGACTCAAGAACAGGTTAATTTACTCAAAACTCAACAATGGGATACATTAGATACTGTCAACCTAATTGAAGAATTAGAAACCTTGGGAAGAAAAGAAAGACAAGAACTTAGAAATAGATTGGCTGTGTTGCTAGGACATTTATTAAAATGGCAATTTCAATCAGAAAAACGCAGCAGTAGTTGGTTGAGTACAATTCGAGAACAACGGATTCAAATAAAACTACTTTTACAAGATAGTCCCAGTTTAAAACCTTATTTAGAAGAAGTTTTTCTCACAGCTTATGAACTAGGTTTAGCATTAGCAATGAGAGAAACTCAATTAGGTCAACAGATATTTCCCCAAATATGTCCTTACACCTGCGAACAAACCCTCAATTCTGAATTTCTTGCAGATTAAATTTTAGATACCCGACTTCTTTGAGAAGTCGGGTATCTTGTGCCATCATATTTTACCTACCGCCAATCATCCCAATTTTCATTAAAAATAGAAGTATCAGGAAAAGCGGTAGGATTCCCATTCGCCTCCAACAACTTTCTTAAAATTTGTAATTGTGGTTCTTGTTGAGGTAAATCATCAACCAATTGATATGGTGCAATTCCTTCTTTTAGTGCAAAACTCGCCACAGTTCCCGCAGCCGCACCAGAAGACCATTCAAAAGAATGAACCCGATAAGCAGCCGCCGCAATATGACTAGTAGCAATACTTTTTCCTCCTACTAATAAATTATCAATTTTTTGGGGAATCATTGCCCGCAAAGCAATTTGAAAAGGATAAGCAAGTCCTGCACCCCGCCTTTCTCCAGCACGTTCCTGATTACCAGGTGCTTCCACTGGACTTTTTGTCATGCAGGGATGAAAATCTATGGCATAATGACCAATACCCACAGCATCAGGGTAAATTGTCGAACGACTCCGGCGAATAACTTTTTCTGGAGGAATTTCCCCCCTAATTACAGATGTCGCTTCCAAACCAGCCACCGCTGCTTTTAGATTGCGATACATATTTGCCGGCAAAGTTTTCCGATAATATTCATCATTATAATTACGCCGAGAAATATCAACTTCCCAAATGCCAAAACCTTCCGGTTGTCCCCAACTTGGACGACCAATAATCCGTCTTCCTTCCCGCATATAAGGGTATTTAGATAAACCATGAACCGTCCCCATTGGCGAATCTAAACCTGTTAAGAAACGGATATTTGTTTGCGGTTGTTTAACACCATTACCTAATTGAGAATCTGTAGTTCCCCCATACAACCAATAAAAATAGGAAAATGCTTTTTCTTCAGCTTTACGCAAAGTTTCTGTGCGTAGTCCACCTTGCCAACCTCCAGATTTCAACTGTCCAGAATTTTCTAATTGTTGACGACTGTAAATAAGATTATCTGCGGCTGTTCCTGGACGGTAATCATTTCCCCAAGTCCAGTTTTGCATAGAAATATCCCCCGGTGTTGGTGAAGTAAATTTCACCCCATTAAATGTAGTTACTTGTCCTCTTTGCGGACTCCAAATTCGGCGATAGGTAAAGACTAAATCAAAGTTTGCTAATCGCTTTAATTCATAACTAAAATATGGTGAATATTGTAAATAAAATGGTGGCATTGTTTGGCTTTGGTGTTCTTTTGTTGCCTCCATTGCAAAAGTATAGGTGAAACCTTGAGGACAATAAGGATCATCTGTCGTGCTAGAAGATGAAGGTTCAAGATAGGAACGGGCATCAATTCCTAGTCGGTAAGGAACATCGGCTAAAGCGATAATTTCCCCGGTTTCACTTGTGTCTATAACATACCATTTTTTGAGATTATTTAGAGATTGTTTAGGCAGAAAACGAATAATAGTTTTACTAAATTGTGATGAGTTTTTATAACTATAAGCATCTTCAATGGTTTGGGATAAAGGATAAGTATTTAAAGGGGGTTGATTTTTTGCTGGTTGATGTTGAATAGCTATGGCATTATTAATAATTTTGCCATCTTTGCTAATTTCTAAATCTTTAATTACTGTATTCGCAAACCATTGTAATTTTCCTCTACCTTTTTTTTCAGCATCTTTGAGCATTTGTGTCATGATATTGTGAGCATCACGAGGTAGAAAACAGGAGTCACTTACCCAACAATCACCAGGGTTAAGTTTGCCATATTTGCGTTCAATGCGGTTTCTTAATTGGGAATAACCGCGAGAATAGAATTGTTTAGCTCGTTGAGTTGGTCTTTCGTCTAATGCAGATGTCCCTTGGGAGGAGATTTGTCCCCCCAACCAGTCGGTTATTTCTGTTAAACAAACTGTGCGTCCTGCGAGTAACCCTTCGTAAGCTGTGGCTACTCCAGAGAGTCCACCACCCACAACGAGAAGCTCACAGTTGACGGTCTGATCCGGGTTACGTAGAGGGGTAGCGGTGACGGGATATAGGGTGATTAAGGTGGTAAATAGGCTAAAGCTGATCAATAATTGAAAGCCTTTTTTGTATCTACGTCTCATGGTTTTTGCACTCTGTACACTACTACGTCAAATAGGTTCATACCTGATTTTATATGATCATGGTACTTACAGCAGTTTGAGATCAAACCCACCACAAAAATTAATCGCAGAATGAAGTTTGGTACTGGTTTTTACCAATTAATTAATAATTGTTGTAATTGGGTGCGTTTTGCCAAATCTTCATAAATTTTATCTACTTCCCAACCCCAATCATCTGGGCTGGGAACGGTATCTAATAATGGATCAGTATAAATATAAACAATTATTTTCATGGGGAGAAATAAGGGAGAATTGGATCTTTTCCCCAATTATTAATCGCAAAAACTCGACTAATCTCCTAATTATGCAATACTGATGACATTTTCTGAGGTGTTTTATAGACTGTGAGTCTGCAAACTGATATTGAAGAAAAACAACTTTTTGTTGAAACATACAAGAGCAAAAGATAGCAATTTATCAGTAATTATATCCACTCTCTAATTTGTCATTAATTGACATGATAATATGAATTCTCTTCCAGTTGACATCGTTGAACCACTGGATATTCAGACTTCCCATCTCGACTCTTCACTGACTAAACAGTTTCCTAAGCAATTTACTAAAAATGATATTCGTACCAGTTTACAAGCTTCTACGGTAGATGCTATTTTTGCGTCTATTTTTTCTTTGAGTACGGGAGGAATTTTAGTTAGTAATTTGTTAGTTGAGTTGGGGGCTACTCCCGTGATATTTGGAATGTTATCGTCAATTCCCATGCTGGTAAATTTTGTTCAACCTGTGGGTGCTTATATTTCCGAACAAACTACCAGTAGATTCAAGTATTCTCTATTCACCTTTGGAATTTCTCGTTTATTATGGCTAATTCTGGTAATTGGTATTTTTGCTAATAATTCCAGTGTCCTAAATTCCCAACAATTGATAATATTAACACTGTCAATTGTGCTTTTTAGTCATCTTTTAGGGGGATTAGGAAGTGCATCTTGGCTAAGTTGGTTAGCAATTATTGTTCCCCGCAGGTTACGAGGGAGATATTTTGGGATTCGGAATAGTGCTTGTCATCTGACGAATTTAATATGTATTCCTTTAGCGGGATTTGTAATATCACATTGGTATGGTGGAACTATCCAAGGTTATGGATTAGTTCTATCCTTAGGGACTATTTGCGGGATTATTAGTTTGTTTTGCCAGTATTTCCAAGTAGATGTCAATCCGCAATTACAAAATCAGTACAGTTGGAATGGTTGTGAAAGTCCTCCTGAAGATATTTGCCAAGAAGAAACTAATTGGATTACTATTATTGAGCAAAACTCTAAATTCTTACTATTTCTACTTTATTTTAGTATTTGGATGTTGGCTGTGCATTTGAGCGCACCTTTTTTCAACTTCTATTTATTAGATACTTTAGATTTAGATGTGACTTTAGTAACTGTTTATAACAGTCTTCAGACTGGGGCAAATCTATTAGTGTTGATTTTGTGGGGGAAATTAGCTGATAGAATTGGTAATCGTCCCATTCTCGTCTGTGTTGGCGTTTTAGTCGCAATTACACCATTATTCTGGTTAGGAATTGGTAATCATCAACTTGATTTTTGGCTATGGTTGCCGCTTTTACATATTTTCACTGGCATCACCTGGGCAGGTGTTGATTTATGTAGCACTAATATGTATCTGGGAATTGCTCCGACAAGAAATAAATCTATCTATTTTGCCATTGTTGCGGCTGTTGGGGGCGTAAGTGGAGCTTTAGGTACAACAATCGGCGGTTTTATCGCCCAAAGTCCTAATTTTGGCGGTTTATTAGGTTTATTTGCCCTTTCTAGCCTGTGCCGACTATTAGGGCTGCTTCCCCTGATTTTCGTCCAAGAACCGGGCAAGTAGGAGTTCTGAAGAATGAAGAATGAAGAATGAAGAATGAAGAATGAAGAATGAAGAATGAAATTTCTCCCCTACTCCCCCACTCCCCCTAC
>NZ_JADEVZ010000095.1 GCF_015207875.1 Dolichospermum sp. LEGE 00240 | reverse complement strand
GAAATCCTTTAATCCGTATAATCCGTGATTCTGACCGTTTATTAAATAAAAAGGCTAAACGCGGATTAAATGGATTACACAGATTGCGCGGATTAGGTTATCTGTTATAGTAATAGACAATGAAAATCCGTGAAATCCTGTAATCCGTATAATCCGTGATCCTGTATGAGTTTAAAATACGAAGACATTACCAAAAAAATAATCGGTGCATCCTTTGAAGTCCATAAATTTCTAGGTAACGGCTTTCAAGAAGTAATTTATCAACGCGCCCTAGCCTATGAATTCCATCAAGCCGGCTTAAATTTTGCCAGAGAAATTGAACAACAAATCTATTACAAAAACTTACCCGAACCTATTGGAACACGCCGCGCTGATTTTGTAGTAGAAGAAAAAATATTAGTCGAATTAAAAGCCACCAAACAACTAGAAGATGTCCACTTTGCCCAAGCATTAAATTATCTCAAAGTATATAAATTAGAAGTTGGATTATTGATTAATTTTGGTAGTGAAAGCGTACAATTTAAAAGATTAATAAAAACATAAACATCTGAACACGGATTAAACGGATTACACAGATGGCGCGGATTAATTGATCTGTTATAGTAATACATAAAATAAAATCCTGAACGCGGATTAGACGGATTACACAGATTGCACGGATTTATTGATCTGTTATAGTAATACATAAAATAAAATCCTGAACGCGGATTAGACGGATTACACAGATTGCACGGATTTATTGATCTGTTATAGTAATACATAAAATAAAATCCTGAACGCGGATTAAACGGATTACACAGATTGCACGGATTTATTGATCTGTTATAGTAATACATAAAATAAAATCCTGAACGCGGATTAAACGGATTACACAGATTGCACGGATTTATTGATCTGTTATAGTATAAGTGATCTATTATAGGAATACATAAAATAAAATCCGTGAAATCCTTTAATCCGTATAATCCGTGATTCTGACCGTTTATTAAGATATATAATAATAAATTTCATATATTACTCCCATTCCCTTAACTGCTTATGTACTACGGCTAAATACCACATATAATCATCAATTTTATACTCATCAGCCGCTTTAACTATATATTCCTGCGCTAACGGCAAATTATTCTCAGCTTCATAATATAAACCCAAATAAAGATGACCGTAAAACTTACCTTTTAATCCTGCCAATTTTCCCACATTCAAAACATCATCTGTTGTACAATTACCTGCAAATAAATCATAGATAGATTTCATGATTTTTCGCGGATCATTTTTCACTGGTAATAAAGAATTACGAGCTTCTGTCACACCGGATAATCTAGCTATGCAAAGATATCTCCAGACAGTTTCTTCCACATCTTGAGCATTAACAGTTAAATCTATTTCAAACTGTTTTGCACCTTCAGCAAATCGTTCTGCATAATAATAAGATAATCCTCGTTGCCACAGATAGGGAGTAATTTGAATATCTAACTTTTCTGCATGATCAAAATCTTGAATTGATGCGGCAATTTTTCCTAATTTAAAATAAACCATGCCGCGACGAACATAAGCATTAACATTATTTGGCTGAATGTTAATGGTATTATTCCACTCTTGCAGTTGATTTTCTAGGGAGTTGGTAAAAAACATTTTGGTAATCAAATTTGCTACTTTTAATCTAGTTCTCTCCGTCCTTCTAATGCTCTTGCTAAAGTTAATTCATCAGCATATTCTAAATCACCACCGACAGGTAAACCAAAAGCAATGCGGGTGACTTTTGTAAATGGTTTTAGTAATTGACCGATATATAATGTTGTGGTTTCTCCTTCGATACTGGGACTAATGGCTAAAATCACCTCTTGGGGTTTTTGTTCGCTGACTCTTCTCACTAAAGGTTGAATATTTAACTGTTCAGGTCCAATACCATCCATAGGGGAAATTACGCCACCTAAAACATGATATTTACCTTTATATTCACGGGTTTTTTCCAAAGCAATTACATCACGGGAATCTGCAACTACGCAAATAGTTGTATTATCTCGCTGAGGGTGACGACAAATTTCACAGACTGGATCTGAGGAAAGGTGAAAACAAACTTTACATAAACCTACTTGTTTTTTCGCGTCAATGAGTGCTTGAGCTAAGGCTTCTACCTCTGCTTCTGGTCTTTTTAAGATGTGCAAAGCTAAACGTTGGGCGCTTTTGGGACCAACTCCGGGTAGCCGTTGCAATTGTTCTATTAATTTGGCTAGGGGACGTGCGTAAACCGTAATTCTACCTCCGGGCTTTTTTCTATTTTACAATCATCTCATCTCAAAGTTAAAATGAGGGCGTTGCTGATTAAGGGTATGAATTTTAGTCTCACGCAAAGGCGAGGCAGCGCGGTCTTGGGGGTTTCCCCCATGAGCAGCAAAGTCGCGGCCAATCGTAGTCAATTTTCACAGTAAGAGAGGAGTCGGGAGGACGAAGAAAAGAGAGAAAGAAAATTTCTCCCCTACCCCTACTGTGGTTGCCGCATATACCTTTCCTGTCCTTGGGAATTATAGATAAATACAGGAAGTTGAGCATTTTGACTAATGGCTTTGAGAGCATCTTTCAAGCTTTGGAAGTGACTTTGTATTTGTGGATTATTAGCTTGGAATAATCTGTCATACTCAGGAGTTAAGCGGACACTAATTTTCTGATTCTCAATACTAAAAGTACAAATTCTAATGGTATTTGTACAAGTGCTTTTTAGCTCAACGCGGGTTTGAGTTAAATCCCCATAGATTTGGAATTGTTCTTGTGCCTGTTTCAGTGATGCCGTATAGGTTTCAATCAGGGGTTTAGCTTGATTGAAATAGAAAGTATCTTGACCCACTTGTTTAGCACTTTCTACAGCCTGTTCCCAAGACTTAACCGCACTTTGCCATTGATTTTGATTACCATAGATTTTGGCTTGACTAGCGGCTTTCATAGCCTGTTGATAGGATGTGGCTGCTAATTGTTCTTTTTTGGCGCGATCGCGGGCGACAATAATTTTTAGTTGGTATTCTGCCAACAGCTTGCGGGCATCCTCAGATCCTAAACTACCTATAGGAATAATTTTGAGGGTACTAATTGCTGTCTGGAAATCAGATTCTACCTTTTGCCATTCAGGGGCAGATTTAGCCGTGATTTGACGTTTAGTAGCGGCTGCTGCGAGAGTTGTGGCATTGGCGATTTTCTGTAACCAGGTTTCTTCTTTGAGTAACTGATCATTAACACTTTTTAAAGTATTTTGATAACTTGGTAAGTTAGCTTTTACCAATCCATAAAGTTCATGACTCGGCTTAATTATCTCTAATGAGGTGATTGCCTGTCTCCACAACTTTTGTCTATTACGTAACTCATCTAAACTCTGAGGAGGAGTTTGGGTTGTTTTTTGGGCTGAAGATGCCATTTGTAAGGCTTTTAGCACCTGGTTGATTTTCGTTGACTGTTCAGAAAAACTATTAACTAATAGCTGAGAGTCTTGATAACGGGGAGACCACTGAGGAATTTTTTGCAAATCGGCAACTACCACATCTAGTTGTTGTTGCACTGTTAATAAGTCTCTTTCTGATTTGGTCCGTTTGATCTGCTGCTGATACTCATTTTTAAACTGCTGGGCTGTTTGCAATTCTTTACATTCCGAAATTACACAACCACGATGGAGAAAGAATGCACCACCACCGGAAAGAACGGCAATTACTACAGCCGCACCAATCATCATCGGTAAGGGGGGAAGTGATAGTGATAGCTGTCTTTTTTTGGGTTGTTCTGAAATATTCCCAAAGGGATCAAAATTTCCTTCAATATCCTCCATTGTCTCAGATTCATCCCCAGATAGATTTGAGTCTGGCAGTAAATAGTCTGAAAAAGATTCTGCGGAATTAGAGAAAAATGAATCAGCAACAGGTGCTTGTTCCGTTTCTGTAACTGGAGATGATGGCGTTTGCAGATCAGAATTAAGGAAGAAAGAGTCTCTCTCACGTCCTATTTCCACCGTTTCCCTATCTGTGTCTATGCTGGGAATCTGAAAACCATATTCACTTTCCCTATCTGTGTCTATGCTGGGAATCTGAAAATCTAGGAAGTGTTGAGTGTAGGGACGCTTTTCTCCAGAAATTCTCAAGAAAAATCGTACCCGTTGGGTTTGGTAGCTAAATTGCCATTGTAGTGCTTGTTCTAACACCTCAAAAACTTGCTGTGTATTAACCGTGACCTCAGCAGGGTGTTGAGTTAAAATCATTAATTCATCATTTTGGACGGCGCATTTTACCTGGAATTCCTTACCAGCAAGCACTTCGGCGACTAATCTTTCTTGTAAGATATCGCCTAAAACTTTGAGATCCTCTTTTTGAACTGTTGCTTTCATAAAGCGTTACCGCCACTCTTTCTATATAGTTTTGATTATCGAAGGTACTGGGGATGGGATGCAAATCCTAGTTTTACATCTTATAGAATCAGTTTCTAGCAGAAGGTTAAATTTGTCACGAAGAACACAGTCTAGTACAAAGCAGCGTAAATAAACCAACCATTCTAAATCCTCCAAAAGCCTATACTGTATTCATTTTGACTTTTGACTTTTGACTTCCGCCTTGGGGTACTAGGGTATTGATTTAGACTTCTATTTTTTTATACAGCTAGATTATAAATGAGACAATCCAATGTTAAGCAAAACCAAATTTTATAATTTTTGGTATTGGGTAAAATATCAGATAGCATCAGAGAAAGCGCGTTGGACTTGTTAATACAAGGTGTATCTCAATGGATTTATTGGAGTACCAAGTTAAAGAGTGGTTTGGTAAAGTTGGGATTCCTGTTTTACCATCTCAAAGAATAGACCATCCTACAGATTTAAAACGGTTAAAAATTCGTTACCCGATTGTGCTGAAATCTCAGGTGCAGGCGGGGGAAAGGGAAAAGGCGGGTGGAGTTAGAGTTGTAGAAACCACGATTGATGCGATCGCTACAGCACAGAATATATTTAATCTACCAATTTGGGGGCAACTGCCAGAAGTTTTATTGGCAGAATCAAAATATGATGCCCAGAAGGAGTTTTATTTAGCTGTAGTTTTAGATACTGCGCTGTGTCGTCCCGTTTTATTGGGTTGTACAGAAGCAAATATTGAGTGGGAGACAGCGGGAGAAAAATTTCAGCACGTTGTCGTAGAACAGGAATTTTCTCCATTTTATGCCAGACGGCTGGCTTTAAAAATGGGCTTACAGGGGGCGTTAATCCAGACTGTGAGTGATATTGTGGAGAAAATGTACCAGTTATTTGTCCAAAAGGATTTGGATTTGGTGGAGATTCATCCCCTGGGTGTGAACTCGGCGGGTCAAGTGATGGCTCTTAATGGTAAGATCAGTGTTAATAAACAGGCTATTAACCGTCATCCTGAAATAGCCGATATGGCCGCCAAAATGGTTGGTCTTCTTCATGGTAATAAAAAAAATAACGGTTTGTTGAGTAGGTGGGATGGGATAGAAATGCAGGGTAAAATCTGCATCATAGGCAATGGTAAAGGTTCTGTTTTAACAACATTGGATGAGGTTGTTAATGCTCATGGTCATCCTGGTAAATGTGTCAATTTGCGCCATACTTTCATGAGTGATACAACACAGACTACTTTTAGCGATCGCCTCATTAATAGTTTGACAAATTTGGTCAATGATCAGAATACTCAAGTCATTTTAGTCAACTTTTTGGGGACTATTCCGCAAGTTGACCAACTCCCAGAAATTATTACCCAATTTCTCCATTCGGACAGAAGCAAAATCACATCTGGGGTGTCGGCCTCTAATGGTAATAAAAGTCAGCAACCATTGAATTTTCCTTGGTTAATCCTCCGTTTAGCTGGTTCGGAATTCAATCATGTCAGAAAAGAATTAGCCGCACGGAAAACCGCTGATCAATTGCTAATAGTTGTAGAAAATTTAGATGAAGCAGTCAAGGAAGCAGTTCGTTTAACAAAAACCCCGATGACAAAAAAAAGGCAATAGGCAAGAGGCAATATTTTTACCAATTACAACTGACAACTGACAACTGATAAACCATGAACTTAACACCAGAAAGTAAAGTTTTAATCCAGGGATTTTGTGAATTTATTTCCCCAACCCATATTGCTCAAATGCAAGCTTATGGCACAAATTTAGTAGCTGCTGTCAATCCTGGTTATGGTGGACAAAAAATATATAATTTGCCAGTATTTGACTTGGTAGAGGAGGTTGTGGTCAAATTTGGACAGATTGACACCACAATTATTTGTGTTCAACCTTATCAAGTTTTGGATGCAGCATTAGAAGCGATCGCCTCTAATATCCCCCAAGTTATTATTACTACCGCCGGTGTTCCACCACTGGACATGGTACAACTCCTTCGCAAAACAGAAGCCTGCGAGACCTTAATTATTGGCCCAAATAGTCCAGGAATTATCGTTCCGGGAAAAATTCTCCTAGGTACTCAACCTAGCGAATTTTATCTCCCTGGTTCTGTGGGCATTGTTAGTCGTAGCAGTACCCTCACTTATGAAGTTGCATGGGAATTAACAAAAGCGAGTTTAGGTCAATCAATTAGTGTCAGTATTGGTAGTGACGCTATTGTTGGTTCTTCATTCCTGCAATGGTTACAAATTCTCGATGAAGACGAAACCACAGAAGCGATTGTTTTAATCGGACAGCCTGGTGGGGGCAGTGAAGAAGCAGCAGCACAATATATTACAGAAGCAATTGACAAACCTGTAATTGCCTATATTGCCGGTAGACACGCACCACCAGCGCGAAATTGGCAACAAACAGGGACTTTAGCGACTGTAATTGGACGTTCGGCAACTTTTGGGACAGTAGAAAGTAAATTGGCTGCTTTTGAGGCCGCCAAAATTCCCGTTGCTAACAGTCCCGCTCAAATTCCCGAACTACTCAAAAAAATGGCAATATCTTAGTTTTTACATGAAAACTGTTAACGCTATCTCCTGACGGTCTAACAGCTTACAAGTAGTCCGACAAAATAAATTTCATATTGAGGAGAGGGAACAGGAAAGCAATACAGAAATTTCTGGTAGTTTTTCACTCTCCCCCCCACTTTCAAGAGTTTGCAGGGTATGTACAAGTAGGGATATGCGTGATATAGTAATGCAAAAAAATTACTTACTCCGCACGATACTAGAAGTACAACCAGCAGCTTTAAATTGTTGAGAAATTTGATTTTTTTCTGATGCTTCAAATATATTTTCAAGTAATCCACTTAGTGATTCAACAGGTCTGGGACTATGTAAAGGAATCTCACCATTATTGCTGACAAATCTGCCATTTTTGAGCAATGCTGATCCTAAATAATAATTTCCTTCTTTGAATAGCACTTCTCCAATATTGGTTTTGATAACTCCATTAGAGAAAACACCAGTAGTTAAACGACCAGAACCTTCAGCTGTTTCAACAACACAAACACGACCCTTACTATTTGATGGATAAATATGACTACTATTTTCGTATCCCACCCACCGACCAAAGAAAGGTGCTAATTCTGGTTCTGTCTTTGACCAAGCACGTACAAAGGATTCTCTTGTGTTCTTTTCTACTTGAGTACGGCTATCTTGAAGATGTCCAGTGCCTACAGTATTGTTTTTAGTTAATCTAATAATATGTTGCTGAAGTTCTTGACGTAATTTTCTTAGTTCTGTATTTGTGGGCTGTCGAGTCTGGGCTAATACTGATAATTCATTAGCAGTCAAAGTTATTAAACTGAATCCTAAGATAAATAGTTGTAGCTTGGCTTGTCGTAAGCATCTCTTATTCATTAATTGTTCCTATTTTTATTTACGAGGGAACGTAGTTATTCACTCCCGTCCTCTAAAATTATCGAAACCCTTGATCTCTCGTTAAAGATAGGGGGGAGTGTGAACAGTTACGATTAAACCATACCATACAGCTCATCTTTGGGAAAAATTTTAGTGAGGAAATAGCATCTTTGAGCAATATCCATCCCTTTTGCCAAATTATTAAGTCTTTAAAGTCATTAATATCTGACATTCCTTCTCTTAAGAGTTCCCTTCTCTCAATAGCATAACAAGTACCGAAGAACCTTTT
Source organism: Dolichospermum sp. LEGE 00240 (assembly GCF_015207875.1). Classification (GTDB taxonomy): domain Bacteria; phylum Cyanobacteriota; class Cyanobacteriia; order Cyanobacteriales; family Nostocaceae; genus Dolichospermum; species Dolichospermum gracile. Next base: position 6,717 of record NZ_JADEVZ010000095.1, on the reverse strand, counting down.
ATTTTCTTTGACATAGGTTCTTATTTATGCAGGTACTAAACTCTAGTTTTTTGTTGACTCCGTTTAATAGTTAAAATGTATTGTATTAACTGTTGTTAGTACCATTCTTTAAAGGTTAAAACAGACACTGCCTCATTAGGGAGCGATCGCTCTGGTATTGTTTTCATTCAGTTAGAGACTTCCCAGAAATAAATTATCCCAAGAAACGAACCACAGAGGCACAGAGTACACAGAGAGAGAATTTTTGCATCAGTTTTGGGACATTTTTTTATTTGGAAGTCTCTTAATATCCCCAGGGAGTGGGAATTGCCAATGTTACGGTGATGAGTGACAACTATCAATTACCAATTAGCGATCGCTGTGTTAGATTGGGCATACTTGATATATATTTTTTCCCCTGACACGGCCGCCATTATGGTAATTACAAAAAGTAAACTGGTTTTGAGTGCTACGGTGGTAACGCTTTCTACAATTGCTGTTACTGGTTTGGGTATTCACTCAATTGGCAAGGCTTCATTTAAAGATAGTCACAAGGATTTGATAGATGAAGTCTGGCAAATTATTTACTACCGATATGTAGATGGTACCTTTAATCAGGTGGATTGGCAAGCTGTACGCAAGGAATATTTAAGCAAGTCCTATACTGATGATAAATCAGCCTATAAGTCTGTCCGGGAAATGCTGAAAAAGCTAGAAGACCCCTACACCCGGTTCATGGACCCAGAAGAATTCAAAAATATGCAAGTTGATACCTCTGGAGAACTTACAGGTATTGGTATCACCATCAGTCAAGATGCAAAAACAAAACAACTAATTGTTATCGCCCCGATTGAGGATACACCCGCATTTAAAGCCGGGATTTTAGCTAAAGATGTTATTCTGGAGATTGATGGTAAAAGTACCAAAGGCATGGACACCAATGAAGCGGTATCCCTCATTCGGGGAGAATCAGGTAGCAAGGTGAAGCTGACAATTTTGCGGAATGGTCAGAAAAAACAATTTAATATTCAACGAACGCGGATTGAAATTCATCCCGTCCGCTTTTCAGAAAAGAAAACCCCAGCGGGAAATCTTGGTTATATTCGCTTGAATCAATTCAGCGCCAATGCCAGCAAGGAAATGAAAAATGCTATTGAAAAGTTAGAAGCTAAAAAGGTTTCTGGTTATATTCTAGATTTACGTAGTAATCCTGGAGGACTGCTATACGCGAGTATAGAAATTGCTCAAATGTGGATCAATAAAGGCACAATTGTGTTTACTATTGACCGTCAAGGTACACAGGATAAACAAGTTGCCAATGGCATGGCTTTGACTGATAAACCTTTGATAATATTAGTAGATAAGGGTTCAGCTAGTGCTAGTGAAATTCTTTCCGGGGCATTGCAAGATAATAAACGAGCGACTTTAGTAGGAAATCAGACTTTTGGTAAAGGTTTAGTCCAGTCTGTACAACCTTTAAAATCTGGGGCTGGTTTGGCTGTAACTATTGCTAAATATCATACTCCCAGCGGGAAAGATATTAATAAACATGGTATTGATCCAGATGTAAAAGTAGAACTGACTGATGCCCAACGTCAAGATTTATGGTTAGGTGGAAGGGATAAATTAGGGACTTTTGAAGATCCTCAATTTGCTAAAGCTGTGGAATTATTAGGTAAACAAGCTACTGGCAACACCAATACAATTAGAAAAAATTAATTGATTGAGGGTGGAGAAATCTCACCCCTACAGCTTTTGCCTGTTCCCTGCCCTCACAGACAATTTTTTCAGCAACCCCTACTTACTCATTATTCAGAAACTTGGCTTTCATTTCTTCTAATTCTTTATCTATGGGATTATTGCTAGGAGATTGTGGTGGAGAATTAACGTTTTTGGGTTGGGGTTTACCACCTGTAAATTGAGTTTTTAGTTCTTGTAATTCTTTCTCAATTTGACTCGAATTTTTAACCACAGCAGGAGGTGGAGACGGGGGTGGAGTTATTTGTTTGGGAGGTAAAGATGATGGTTGAAAATTCAAATCTTTAATCACTTCATCAACTGTTTGGTAGCGGTGACTGGGGATGGTTTCTACCATTTTGTTAATGATTCGACTCAATTCTGGACTCACAGGAGTTTTGAGATATTGTCCCCAGATCCAAGCTGCGTTATGGGTATCGTAGGAGTCGAAGGGCGATCGCTCTGTTAATAGATTAATACAAGTTACCCCTAAACTATAGATATCACTGGCGAAAAGTGCCTTTCCACGCATTTGTTCCGGGGCAACATACTCAGGGCTACCTATACTTGTTCCCGTGCGATTTAGGGCTGTTCCTGTGGCGGATTTGGCTGCTCCAAAATCAACTATAACTAATTTATTATCTTTATGACGACGAATGATATTTTCTGGTTTAATATCTCGATGTATAACTTGTTTACCATGACAAAATTGCAGCACTGACAATAAATCATTCAGTAATTGCCGAATTTGCGTTTCATTGAAAGCCCCATTTTGTTCTAATTCTTGGTATAAATTCAGTCCATCAATAAATTCCTGAACCAAATACTGTCTGTCATCTTGGCTACAATATGCCAACAGGGCAGGAATTTGGGAATGTTGCCCCAATTCATCCAATTGAACAGCCTCTTGGTTAAATAACTCTATCGCCTTTTGTACCGTATTTGTCCCTTGAGCTTGGGGGAAGAATTGTTTAATTACACAGGGTGGCTTTGAGGGTTTATCCTCATCTACAGCGAGAAAGGTTCTCCCAAAACCACCTTGTCCGATAGGTTTAATAGCACGGTATCGTTCTTTTAAGAGTAGTTTTGTGCCACAGGTTTGACAAAACTTAACATCGTCAGTGTTTTTTGGCTGAGAACAATGGGGATTAAGACAATAACTCATAATTAGGGTTTGCTGACAAAATCTTTTCGTGAGGGCTAGGAGTCAGGAGTCAGGAGGAAGAAGGAAGAAGGAAGAAGCAATAGTCTCAAATTTGAGAAAGTGATAGGTAAATGAACGGTTTCAGCGCTTATTCCTTGCACCTAATTCACCTTTTTCAACCCGAAAACTCTTCATATATCTAGGTTTTTGGTTTATATGGCGATCGCCACGCTATCAGCAAGCCATAATTAAAATAAATGATACTTATCCTTATTGTGCCTTGTGCTTTGCAAAAAAGTAGTTATGAATTTCCATACCTTAGCTCTTATAGCAATTCCCATGCAAGTGAGGTACAGGAAGTCAGAATTAAACGCAGATAAACGCAGATGAACACAGATAATTTTGTCCCTCATTAGACTAGGAAACGCTATAAGAGATCATTACCCCCTCTCATACTTCCTGAATCAATAGCGCCCTACCCTTAATATCAACACAAAACCGTTAAAATAGTACCAAATCAGAAAAACTGTAAAATTTGGATATGACCACAGCCACACCCGTAAAAACTGAATATGAAGCGATTATTGGCTTAGAAACCCATTGTCAACTCAGCACCAACACCAAAATTTTCTCCAACAGTTCCACAGCCTTTGGTGCTGACCCCAATACTAACATTGATCCTGTCTGTATGGGTTTACCAGGAGTTCTCCCCGTACTCAACGCCAAAGTTCTTGAATACGCCGTGAAAACTGGTTTGGCGCTAAATTGTCAAATCGCTCGGTATAGTAAATTTGACCGCAAACAATATTTTTATCCTGATTTACCCAAAAATTACCAAATTTCTCAATATGATTTACCCATAGCTGAACATGGTTGGATAGAAATTGAATTGGTAGATGATGCGGGAAACCCCAGCCGCAAACGCATTGGTATCACTCGTTTACACATGGAAGAGGATGCGGGGAAACTCGTCCACGCGGGGAGTGAAAGGCTTTCCGGTTCTACCTATTCTCTCGTAGATTATAACCGGGCGGGGATTCCCTTGGTAGAAATTGTTTCTGAACCAGATTTGCGGACAGGACAAGAAGCGGCGGAATATGCCCAAGAACTACGGCGGATTGTCCGCTATCTTGGTGTCAGTGATGGGAATATGCAAGAAGGATCTCTGCGTTGTGATGTAAATATTTCTGTCCGTCCGGTGGGACAAGAGAAATTTGGCACTAAGGTGGAAATTAAGAATATGAACTCCTTTAGTGCGATTCAAAAAGCGATTGATTATGAAATTGAACGCCAAATCGCCGCCATTGAATCAGGAGAAAAGATTGTTCAAGAAACTCGGCTTTGGGAAGAAGGTTCGCAACGTACCAGTAGTATGCGGGTGAAAGAAGGTTCTAGTGATTATCGTTATTTTCCTGAACCTGATTTAGCACCCATTGAAGTCACCCAAGCTGAATTGGATTCATGGTTAAGTGAATTACCCCAACTACCTGCAAACAAACGCCATTATTATGAAAATGAGTTGGGACTGTCTGCTTATGATACGCGGGTCTTAACTGAGGATAAACCAGTTGCGGACTATTTTGAAAGTGCGATATCTAAAGGAGCAAATCCTAAATCTGCGGCTAACTGGATTACTCAAGATATCGCTGGCTACTTAAACAAACAAAAACTCACCATTTCGGAAATTAAACTGACTGCTGTTAACCTGGCGGATGTGATTACCCGCATTGAAAATGGTAAAATCAGTAATGCCCAAGCTAAGGAAAAACTCACAGATTTACTCAATGGAGTTTCTCCAGAAGAGGCTTTTGCCGGTCAAGAACTCATTTCAGATCGTACCATTCTTGAACCGATTATTGATGAGATCATCGCCGCTAATGCTCAACAAGTCGAAAAATACCGCAAAGGTAACACCAATCTCAAAGGCTTTTTCGTGGGACAAGTCCTGAAAAAAACCGATAAACGCGCAGAACCCAAACTTACCAATCAATTGGTAGAAGAGAAACTCAATGCACCAATGTAGGGTGACACCCCTCACCCCAGTCATGGTATAGTGTGATAATAAGACGCAACTTGATTATCGGGAGAGCTAGTTTAGATTGGCTCTCTTTCTTTATATAGGGAATAGGGAATAGGGAATAGGGAATAGGGAATAGGGAATAGGGAATAGGGAACAGGGAATAGGTAATAGGGAATAGGTAATAGGTAATGGGTAACAACGGACAACGGACAACTGACAACGGACAACTGACAACGGACAACGGACAACGGACAACTGACAACTGACAACTGACAACTGACAAAAATAAAAAATAGGGGGTTTGACCCCTTGGTGCTAGAATCATATAACGTGCTAAGTAAATGCACCCTGATGATTTTAGAGAGCTATCCAAGTGGCTCTCTTTTATTTATTGTGGGTTTAATTTTCGTGATTAAAAAAAGATTGTCATCAACAGATAAACTCACTTATAGACATAAATACTGGACGCTGAGATCAAACCAGAGGCGGAAAGTAATTAAACAGCAAACGCGATATAAATAATTGTGAGCAGAATTATGGCAGATTGGCAAATAATTACTGGTGGTGTGACAGCAGCGCGGGGGTATAAAGCAGCGGGAATTACAGCAGGACTGAAAGCTTCGGGATTACCAGATTTAGCCCTAATTGTATCAGATGTGGAAGCGATCGCTGCTGGTGTATTCACCACTAGCCAAGTTAAAGCAGCTTGTGTAGATTACTGTCGTCAAGTATTACAAGGGAAACATAGCGCGAGAGCCATACTTTGTAATGCAGGACAAGCCAACGCCGCAACAGGTGAACAAGGCATTAAAGATGCTCAAGAATGTGCAGACTTATTAGGTAAAGAATTGGGTATTAGCCCAGAATCCATTTTATTAGCTTCCACCGGCGTAATTGGTCAACGGATTAAAATGGATATATTGCGGGGTGGTATCCCCAAAGTAGTCGCAGAACTATCAGAAACAGGCTCAGACGCAGCCGCAGGAGCAATAGTCACCACAGATTTAGTCACCAAATCCATCGCCTTAGAAACCATTATCCATGACCGTCCGGTGCGAATTGGTGGAATTGCGAAAGGTTCAGGCATGATTCACCCCAACATGGCGACAATGTTAGCCTTTGTTACCTGTGATGCAGCAGTCTCTTCGACGCTTTGGCAACAAATGTTAACCAGAGCAGCAGATAGAAGCTTTAATTCGATCACAGTTGACGGTGACACAAGTACAAATGATTGTTTAATTGCCTTAGCAAACGGTCAATCTCGCACCCCAGCAATTACCGAAATGGGAGTAGAGGCACAGAAGCTAGAAGCCATGTTAACTTATGTATGTCAGCATTTAGCGAAAGCGATCGCTCGTGATGGCGAAGGGGCAACTTGTTTAATAGAAGTCCAAGTCAGTGGCGCTCATGATGAATTAGCAGCCCGTCAAATCGCCAAAACCATTGCCGGGTCATCTTTAGTCAAAGCCGCCATTTTCGGTCATGATCCTAATTGGGGACGGATTGCGGCGGCTGCTGGTCGGGCTGGAGTCCGGTTTGAACAGGAAAACCTCTCTATTAAATTAGGGGATATTTTACTATTTGAAAATGGTCAACCTTTACCCTTTGATAAAGCAGCGGCTAGTGCATATTTAAAAGCAGCCGCTCATGGTGAATATCTGCAATCAGACACAGTATTAATTTCCGTTGGTGTTGGTAATGGTCATGGCACAGGTCAGGCTTGGGGTTGTGACCTGAGTTATGATTATGTGAAAATTAACGCTGAATATACGACCTAAAAAAATCAGCCTTGCTGCGTAGGGGCGGGGTTTCCCCGCCCTTGATTGGGGTTTCCCCG
>NZ_JADEVZ010000094.1 GCF_015207875.1 Dolichospermum sp. LEGE 00240 | reverse complement strand
CGCCTGCCCCCTGCCCCCTACTCCCTCTTTTGTAATTTTTTGAGATTTTGATATATTTCTGGCAAGCGGCTATAAATTGCTGATGCTCTGAGGTAGAGTTTGTGCGGTACGGCTGGACTACCTGAGACAATTTCTCCCGGTGCAACATCCTTGAGAATACCAGTTTGAGCGGAAGCGATTGCCCCATCTCCAATTTTAGCCTGATTGGCAATTCCCACTTGTCCAGCTAAAATTACTCGATTTCCAATCTTTACGCCTCCCGCCATGCCTGTTTGACCTGCTATGGCGCAACCAGAACCTATTTGACTGCCATGTCCTACCTGTACTAAATTATCAATTTTGGTATTTTTACCAACTCTTGTTTCTCCGACTGCGGGACGGTCTATGGCTGTGTTACAACCTACTTCTACTCCATCTTCCAAAATGGTATAACCCGATTGTTCCATTTTCAACCAACCTGTCCGAATAGGGACAAAGCCAAAGCCTTCTGCACCAATGACAGCACCGCTATGAATAACGCAATCTGCACCGATTTGGCTGCGTTCGTGGATGGTACAGTTAGCGTGGAGGGTGGTGCGATCGCCTATTTTTACTTCTGGATAAATAACGACGTTAGGATGAATAATGGCATGATTGCCAATTTCTACATCATGAGAAATAACAACATGAGCGCCAATATACACATCATCACCAATTTTGGCGCTGGGGTGAATCACGGCACTAGGATGAATTTCGGGAGTAGGACGGTAAGGTTGATAAAATAGGGCGATCGCTTTCGCAAATACCAGTCTGGGTTGAGTTGTTGATAACCAAGCTAGACCCTTTTCTCCGGCTTGATTCTGCAATTTTTCATCTGGGGGCAAAATTACAGCGCTCGCACCAGTAGAATTGAGCAATGGGGAAAATTTAGCTCCTTCTACATAGCTGAGAGTCCCAGATGTTGCTTCATCTATGGCTGCAACTCCAGTAATTTCTAAATCAATGTTAGGGCTACTTTCGGTAATATAATCACCAAGTTGATTGAGAATTTCACTAAATTTCATACTGATTTACAAAAGAAGGGAATAGGCAAGAGGTAAGAGGCAAGAGCGAACTTAAGAAGAGTTTGATGGTTTATTTTCTAACTTCACTAAAACGATTTATAGATTTTTGTTTTGCGCAAAGGCGCAAATAAGCAAAGGAAGAAATAAGTTAATTATCTGCTGTTGCTTTTGTCATGGACTGACCGGCTAAGTAGGCTGTTGTCCAAGCACTTTGGAAGTTAAAGCCACCGGTGATACCATCAATATCTAATATCTCACCAGCAAAATGCAAGCCGGGGACTATTTTACTTTCCATTGTTTTGAAGTTGACTTCTTTGAGGTTGACTCCTCCACAGGTGACAAATTCTTCTTTAAATGCACCTTTACCTGTGATTAGGTATTCTCCTTGGGAGATTTCTTGGACTAGTTGATTTAAGGTTTTGTTGGATATGGTTGCCCAACGTTCTTCTGTGGGAATATGGGTACGATTGATAATATATTGCCAAAGCCGATGTGGTAAGTCTACACCACGATGGAGGGCGATCGCTTTTTGTCCCCATTCAGCTTTGACGGTTAAAAGTTTTTGTCTCACTTCTTCTTGTGACAAATCTGGCAACCAATTAATCAGTAATTTGTGTTGATAGCGATTTTGATTAAGAATTCTTGCACCCCAAGCCGAAAGTTTCAGCACTGCTGGACCACTTATACCCCAATGGGTAATTAATAATGGACCTGTTTGTTGTAATGGGGTTTTCCCTGTGCCTGGTAAGCGCAGATTCACAGAACTAACGCTAATTCCCGCTAATTCCCGCAGTTGAGAATCAGCAATATTAAAGGTAAATAAAGAAGGTACAGGAGTTTGGATGTCATGACCTAATTCTCTAGCGATTTTATAACCAGCTAAACTGCTACCTGTAGCCAAGAGTAAGCGATGACATTCTTGAGTTTCTCCCGACTTGAGCAGAATTTCAAAACCTGTATCTTTGCGGCTGACAGTTGTAACAGGTGTGCCAATACAAAGTTCTATATTGGCATCAAAAGCCGCCTTAATTAAACATTCAGCAATGGTTTCTGAACGGTCCGTAATTGGGAACATCCGTCCGTCAGCTTCCGTTTTCACATTCACCCCATGGGCCGCAAACCAAGCTATGGTATCTAAAGGTTGAAACCGGGTAAAAGCACCTAATAAAGCCTTACTACCTCGAGGATAATTCTGGACTAAAACTTTGGGTTCAAAACAAGCATGAGTAATGTTACAACGCCCTCCACCGGAAATCAGCACTTTCGCCAAAGGTTGACGACTAGCTTCAATTAAAGTAATCTGGGCTTGGGGATGAGCTTCAGCACAAGCGATTGCACCAAAGAATCCCGCCGCCCCACCACCAATAACTACAATTTGCAAAGGTAACAACTTCAAAAATTTTTTAATGTTTCAGGTTTCAGATCCCCGACTTCTTTGAGAAGTCGGGGATCTATACCTATCTCCATATTACTCTTCATATAACTCAAAGTCTGATTTTGCTGCACTACAAACTGGACATACCCAATCATCGGGAATATCATCAACGGGCGTTCCTGGTGCTATACCACCATCAGGATCACCTATTTCTGGGTCATAGACATAATCACAAACCGTACATAGGGCTTGCTGAATAAATGCAAGACCTATATATATCAAAGGTTTGAGTCTGCTAAAAAAGAAAATAGGTGCAAGATTTTTGAAGGAGATAGTCCCAAAAGCGTGCATTTTGGGTTGAATAAATCACAAAATTTAGGGATAACAGATAGCCCAAACTCTTGCCTCTTGCCTGCCCTCACAGACAACTTTTTCAGCAACCCCTACATATATACTTTTGCATCTTTTTTACCTCTGATCAATGACTTGTCAGTTTTATAAGAACTGGCAACTATGACATCAACATCAGTGCTACTTCTTTGGCAAAATAAGTCAAGATTAAATCAGCACCAGCCCGCTTCATGCTGGTTAAAGTTTCTAAAATCACCTTTTTCTCATCAATCCAACCATGTTGAGCCGCAGCTTTAATCATTGCGTATTCGCCACTAACGTTATAAGCTGCAACGGGTAAATTTGTGGCTGTTTTTACTTGACAGATTATATCTAGATATGCTAGTGCTGGTTTCACCATAATCATATCTGCACCTTCAGCAATATCCAATTCAATTTCTTTTAAAGCTTCTTTGGCGTTAGCTGCGTCCATTTGATAGGTTTTTTTGTCGCCAAATTTGGGGGCCGAATCTAAAGCGTCCCGGAATGGTCCATAGTAGGCGGAGGCGTATTTTGCTGAGTATGCCAAAATCCCGACATTGATATAACCTTCAGCGTCTAAAGCTTGGCGGATTGCGCCGATTCTACCATCCATCATATCCGAAGGAGCAACAAAATCCGCGCCGGCTTCTGCTTGGGAAAGTGCCATTTTGACTAACACTTCTACGGTTTGATCATTGAGAATTTTGCCATTTTCATCAACTAAACCATCATGGCCATGAGTTGTGAAGGGGTCTAGAGCAACATCAGTAATAATGATGATTTCTGGAACTGCGTTTTTAATGGCTTTGACGGTTTCCTGTACCAATCCCTCTGGGTTGTAGCTTTCTGTAGCTATGTCGTCTTTTTGTTCTTCGGGAATGACTGGGAATAGTGCGATCGCATTAATACCCAATTGTGACACTGCGGCTATTTCTTCCAAGAGTAGATCTAAAGAATAACGATAACATCCTGGCATGGAAGCAATCTCTAGTTTTGCGCTTTCACCTTCCATGACAAACATCGGATAGATCAGATCATCTACAGTTAAAATCGTTTCCCGCACCATTTTCCGTAAGGTTTCAGTGCGACGGAGACGACGGGGACGTTTAGTCAGATGTAAGGGTTTATCGGTAGACGAGTTCTCAGACGACATAATAGCTCTGCAAAAATGATAATCATTATTATAGTCGTATTACATAAGTCCCAACAAGCACTATATTTTTCTAATTAACTTGAGTTCGGTGTTAGGAGTTTCTCCTTCGGAGACGCTACGCGAACAGAGTTATGATTTTTTCAACGAGATCATCAGGGTTTGAGACTCATATTTGGGGCAGTTTTCCAAAAATTATCTTATGTCGAACTCAGGTTAATTAGGGCTTGCTGATAGCGTGGTGTCAGCCATAAAAGTCTTTTCGTGAGGGCTAGGAGTCAGGAGTCAGAATTAGAGGATAAGAGCAATCACAGGGAATTGCCCTATTAATGAAAGGTGGTCTAGGAATATAGGAAAATTTAAGAACGAGAATCTTGGGGTAAAATCATTTCCCGAATGACTGTGGCTGTGGCTGGGGCGAGTAAAACCCCATTGCGGTAGTGTCCTGTGGCTAGGAGGACGTTAGTAAAACCCGGTAGTTGATCAATTACTGGTGCTGGTCTGCCTTCGGGACGGGGACGCAATCCTGACCAAGTGCGGAGAACCTTGGCTGCGGCTAAATCTGGGGCAAAGGCGATCGCCTGTTGTCTGACAATATCCAATAATTCTTGACTGGCAGATATTTGATTTTCATGATTGGGAAATTCTACGGTTGCTCCCACCCAATAATCACCATTTCCCATTGGCACAATATGCACATCATTACCAGTAATTACAGGTTGAAAATCGGGATTTCCTAAACTGCGTCCTAAGCTCAAATATAAAGCTTGTCCCAGCACTGGACGAATATTTACCATTTGATCTAATTGTGCAGTTAAGGCTGTTGAACCCAAACCCGCAGACATAATAAACCAATCAGCGGTAACTTTGCCCTCTGTAGTTTCAATAAAATTACATTTACGCGCTTCTCCCAATCCTTTTTTGATGTGTAAAGGTGTTGGAGGAGGAGGAGGAGGAGTTTCTGTGCCGGTCACAGACACACCAAACTTGAAATTTACGCCATTACGTTGGGCTGCATCTACTAAAGCTAAAGTTAAGGCTGTGGCATTTAGTTGTAAGTCTTGGGGAGAATAGACAGCGCCAATAATTTGCGGATGACTGATTTGGGGACAATATTTTTGCAGTTGTTCTTGATCCCAAACTTGTAATTCCCAACCTTGGGATTGACGAATTTCTCGTAGTTGTTCCCATTCAGAAAGGACTTCAACGCCACTTTCTAAGGGACGCTCTAAGTTTTCTGATAATAGCATGACGATTCCTTGCCGATTACAAGGGATTTTCCGCCCTGTAATTGCTTCTAATTCAGGAATTAATGTTTCATAGCGTTGGATGCTACTTTGTCGCATTCGCCAAGCAATACCCTTGGTTTTATGGCTAATTACACCCATTAACACACCGAGAGCGGCGCTGGTAGAACCTTGTGCTGGTTGTTTTTGCTCGAAAACGGTGATGTTTAAACCTTTAACTTGGCTGAGTTCATAGGCGATCGCCGCCCCAACCACGCCACAGCCGATAATTACTACATTCATAGTTTTTGCGATTGAGTTAGGGGTGAAGAATCAAAAGTCTTCCTCTCCACCCTATCACTCCATTACCCTAGCATTTTGTGATTCAAGACTCGAAAGGAGGCAGAGGGGCAGGGGGCAGGGGAGAAATTTCATTCTCTATTTTTCAATTTCTTTCTTCTGAACTACTGAACTCCTGACTCCTGACTCCTGACTCCTCTCTTAGCTACTCTTTTCGGGAACTAGTTGTAGGAATTTGTCAATATCTGCAAACGCTTCTTGGTATTTACTCGCAGCTAGGCTAGTATTACCCGCAGCAGCAGCTTGATCAATTCTGACAAGATCATTCAACAAATCTTTGCTAATTTGTCGAGCTTGAGCTTGGTTTTGCTTGGCTAGGTTGGGAATGATATAAGTCATATTTAATCTAGCTTCTGTCATCGGTCCGTGAATAAAATTACCCACTTTCACCCATTCACCTGCTTTAATCAGGTTTTGGAATTCGAGAGAGCGATCGCGCACCGTCTGGATTCCGGGAATATATTCCTGAATTTTCGCAACTTCCGCTGCTGTATAAGATGGTGGTACTGTAGCAACAGTAGGACTACCACAACTAATCAAAAATGTGGCTAGTAGTACAAAAACCAGTGAGAAAATAGAACGTTGACGCACCATAAATGGAAATTAATTTTTTGTTTGTTTACAGATTAACAGTGTTATTTTAGATCGCTATGTATTGAACCGTTACAATTAACTCAGGTTTTTCTGTCTTGATCTTCCCCGCAGACCAACCGCATAGAGGAGTATTATTGAGTGAACGCAGCCGAACAAGCCACAAACCTAGAATTTGCCAGCAAAATTGCGACAGTAGTAAATTTATTTAAATATGAATTTCCTGATGTCAAATCCGATCTTAAACCTTGGCACAATGATCCAGAAACCAGAGAACTAGTAGATCCAGATTCCATAGACATTGGTTTTCACTTTCCTGGCCTTAGCAAATCTTGGCGCTGTCGGAGTATTTTAATTCAAATCCGATTTTATCAAGATCCGATCAATAATCACCGTCGCGCCATTGGTGTCGAAGCCGCTGGATTTGACCACAGTGGGGAAGTTTGGCGACTTTCCACAATTGAAACCTGGAGTTTTGTTGGTGACACTGTACCCTCGGCTGTTGTTGGGGAAAAGCTTAAACAGGTTTGTCAGCAAATTTTAGAGGTGTTTAATCAGCCGAGTCAGTAAACATAATTAGTTTTTATGCTCAAATATGGTACTTAGTCCCGCAAGGATAGGTAACGAGTGGGATTAAGTATTCTGAATATGATTTTGCCTCTACGAAAAATTCATAAATCAAATCGGATCACGATAGTTATAAAATGACGCAAATCATTACTCAAGTAGACGCTTTTACTAATACTCCATTTAAAGGAAATCCCGCGGCTGTATGTGTTTTAGATAGTCCACAATCTGAAGCATGGATGCAAAATATTGCCCAGGAAATGAATTTATCGGAAACCGCTTTTTTAGTTAAACAAGATGACGGTTTTAATCTGCGCTGGTTTACTCCAACGGTAGAGGTTCCCCTGTGTGGACACGCTACCTTAGCCAGCGCTCATGTATTATGGTCACAAGGGCATTTATTACCAAATCAAGAGGCGCGTTTTTATACAAAAAGTGGTACACTGGTAGCTAGACTGGAAAATAATTGGATTCAGTTAGATTTTCCGGTGAATTTCTCTGAATCTGTGGAATCGCCTCCAGAATTAAGTCAAATTTTAGGAGTAACTTGTAAATCTGTTGTGCAAAATTCTCTCGGCTATTTAGTAGAAGTAGAATCTGAGCAATTAGTCAGAGAAATACAGCCGAATTTCCAGCAGATGAAAACCTTAACAAAGGCGGATATTATCGTTACTAGCATTGCTGATTCTGATTCAGAATATGATTTTGTCTCTCGCTTCTTTGCCCCCATGTTAGGGATTAATGAAGATCCAGTAACGGGTGCAGCACATTGTTGTTTAGCACCTTTTTGGCGGGATAAATTGGGAAAAGATGAATTTTTGGCCTATCAAGCTTCCAATCGCGGTGGAGTGGTGAAACTATACTATCCAGGTGCAACCCGCGTCTTTATATCTGGACAAGCTGTAACAGTAATGCAAGGAAAATTAACTTGAGGTTAAGGATTGACTGTTTAAAGAAATAGGGGAATAAAAGTTTCGTAATTTTTACAATTAAGTACCTGTGCAAAATTAATTGAACATTTAAAAATCCCTAAACCAATTAATTTTGTAGGGGGCAAACCCCCTCTGGTTGCCCCAAATACCGGGGTAGAAGGGCGCTACCCCTACATTCAATCCAAATCTTTTATCTAATTAATTTCGCCTACGTACTTATTATAGCTATATGCGCTTGAATGAAATACAAAAATTAGGTCAAAAGCCATACGGCACTCCCTTTTTATTTCTTTTTTTCTCCTGACTCCTGACTACTGACTCCTTAATTCTCCTCTAAAGTTAATATTTGTAATTAAATTTTTAGATTTCAGATGACACTTATCGGGCATTATTGGCTGTGAATCTCCTTTAATGTGGGAAGTTGAACAGTAAATAAATTGGAGTTGACATCTTTTATAGGTGATAATGTTAGTAATACCGTCCTCTAGATGGATGGCGATTTGATGAGAGTGTGAGAATTCAGAAGGTAAAATCCTAGTAAGTTCTGAATTTTTACATAAATTAACCCATACTAAAAACTCAAAAAATGACCATTAACCGTGCAACTAATAGAAATTTACTTCAAAAATCCGATTGGCCTGTCAAAGATTTACCAGGATTAAGTGCAGAAGATCAAGCTCAATTAAAAAATTGTGGCATCAATACCACAGAAGAACTAATTAATAGGGGAAAAACTCCAGAAGAAAGAATAGTATTGGCGGGTAAATTACAGGTAAATATTCATTCTGTGAATAAATGGGTTGTTTTAGCAGGTTTAGCTCGTGTTCCCAGTGTAGGAACTCAATATTGTGGTGTATTGCTTCACTCTGGGGTTATTTCCGTGCAACAATTAGCGCAAACTCCTACTCACAGATTGCATAGACAAGTTATGCGTTTGCAAGTAGCAACATTGCATAATCGTGATTTGTGTCCAGCAGTTGAATTAGTGCAACAGTGGAGTCATCAAGCGCAAGCAATGGGTAATTAGTTATTGGTCACCTGTAACCTGTAACCTGTAACCTGTAACCTGTAACCTGTAACCTGTAACCTGTAACCTGTAACCTGTAACCTGTCACCTGTCACCTGTCACCTGTCACCTGTAACCTGTAACCTGTAACCTGTAACCTGTCACCTGTAACCTGTAACCTGTAACCTGTCACCTGTAACCTGTCACCTGTCACCTGTCACCTGTAACCTGTAACCTGTCACCTGTCACCTGTCACCTGTCACCTGTCACCTATTCCCTTGCTAGGACACCGTTAAGAAAGATATCCGCTAACCCCTCCGCCATTTTTTGCATTTCTTGGGGGGAGGCGTTGGGATCCATGAGGGTATGATCAGAGAAACCAGCGATCGCAAACAAACCGAGAAAAACTTTAGCTCCAAGTTTGGCATCCATCTGACGATAGATGCCTTTATCTATTGCGGTTTGAAAAAATGCTTCCGCAACATCTGTCATTTTATCAATAACTTCTGTTTGAATGCGATCGCGCAAATCTGGATGAAATTGCACTTCCATGAAGCAAACGCGCATAATATCGGCGTTTTTTTGTAAATTCCACATCCGTCGCCGCATAACTTGAGCGATCGCCTGATAGCTACCCATTTCGCTCAGTTCTGTCAGTAAATCTGTGAGAATATCCACCCAACCGCTAGTGGCCACTTCCACCAAAATTGCTTTTTTATTGGCAAAATGACGAAAGAGAGTTCCTTCAGCTACCCCGGCGGTTTGTGCTAAATCACGGGTTGTAGTTCCCTCGAACCCTTTGGCAGCAAATAACCGCTGTGCTGCTTGCAAAATACGTCCGCGCGTCTGCGTTTCTGATGATGGAGGAGAACTAAAAATCCGCATAGTAGTTATTTTGATATCTTTAAAACAAGATTCGTAGCCCTATTGTGCAACACCAAATGCTAAAAATACAAAAAGCTTAATAGAAGATAACTCTCTTTTTGTTAAGTAGTCTATTCCTCAAGTAATGTAAATTTACTTTAACTTTTGCTTATGCCCCAAACAATTTTAAATTTCTTCATGGGTAACGTTAAAAAATTCCCATTTCGTCGGCTATTAGCCACCACTTTGGCGTTAATAGTATTTAGTGGAGGATGGATACCAGAAACAGCTTTAGCCCTGCAAAAATCCCCAAATTCCATTCAACCTTACCTAGAACAAGTAATTAATCGTCTCACCGAATTTCGCCTGGATAATGGGCTAAAATTCATCGTTTTAGAAAGACATCAAGCCCCAGTAGTTTCCTTTCTCACCTATGCTGATGTTGGTGGCATTGATGAACCAGATGGACAAACAGGGGTAGCCCACTTTCTTGAACATCTAGCATTTAAAGGCACAAAGCGCATTGGCACTACAGACTATCAAGCCGAAGCACCACTTTTAGCCAAGTTAGAAAATTTAGATAACCAAATCAAGACCGCCAAAAATAGCGGTAAAAAAGATGAAATAGCCCGATTAGAAACTGAATTTAAATCAGTAGAATCTCAAGCCCTGAAATTAGTTAAACAAAACGAAATGGGGCAAATAGTTGAACAAGCTGGAGGTGTGGGTTTAAATGCAACGACTTCTTCCGAAGCTACTCGCTATTTTTATAGTTTTCCCTCGAATAAATTAGAATTATGGATGTCCTTAGAATCAGACCGGTTTTTAGATCCGGTATTTCGAGAATTCTATCAAGAAAAAGCAGTAATTTTGGAAGAAAGACGCTTACGAGTGGAAAATTCTCCTATCGGCCAGATGGTAGAAAAATTCATAGATGCTGCTTTCAAAGTTCATCCTTATCGCCGACCAGTAATTGGTTATGATCAAGATATTCGCAACTTAACACCGGAGAATGTGAGGAAATTTTTTGATGCTTATTATGCTCCCAGTAATTTAACAATTGCCATTGTCGGCGATGTCAATCCTGCCGAAGTCAAAAAACTGGCACAAACTTATTTTGGGCGTTATCAAGCTAAACCTAAACCTCAACAAAAACTGCCCGTAGAACCTCAGCAAACCGCCACCAGAGAAGTTACTTTAGAACTTGCTACCCAACCTTGGTATTTAGAAGGTTATCATCGTCCGGCTGTTACCCATCCTGATAATGCAGTTTATGAAATAATTGGCAGTTTATTGAGTGACGGGAGAACATCAAGACTTTATAAGTCTTTAGTGGAAAAACAAAGTTTAGCCCTAAACGCTCAAGGTTATAGTGGCTTTCCAGGAGATAAATATCCGAATCTGATCTTCTTTTATGCTCTCACATCTCCAGGGAAAACAGTTGATGAAGTGGCGATCGCCTTACGCCAAGAAATTGATAAATTGAAAACTGAACCTGTATCTGCGGTGGAATTGGCACGACTCAAAACCCAAGCCAGAGCTAGTTTATTACGCAGTCTTGATTCTAATTCCGGCATGGCAGCACAGTTGTTAGAATATGAAGTCAAAACCGGTTCTTGGCGCAATTTATTTCAGCAATTAGATAAAATTGCCGCCGTCACTCCTGAAGATATTCAAAGAGTCGCCCAAGCCACATTTACACCAGAAAATCGCATAGTTGGCAAGTTGTTGTCCAAACAACCAGGCTAGAAATTAAAAATTCAAACAGGATTAAAGATTAATCCTGTCAATCCTTTAATCTTGATAGCGAAGCGTGGCGTTAGCCATAAATCCTGATCCAAATTTGAAGATAGATATGTTGAGGTTTGATTTGAAAAGCAAAAAATTCCACTTTTCTAAGGGACAAAGATTTGTTTTTACATTGGTGATTGTTGTTGCTTGTTTGCTCGTCAATTTGAATTTTTCTTGGGCAGCAACCACAGCAAAGCATTACGATGAATTACAATTTCCCCCAGTTTCAGCAATTAAATTACCCAAGTATGAACGGTATGTTCTGAAAAACGGTTTAGTAGTTTATTTGATGGAAGATCATGAACTACCATTGATAAATGGTACAGCACTAATCAGAACAGGTAGTCGTTGGGAACAATCCGAAAAAGCAGGTTTAGCCACTTTAGTGGGTTCTACCTTGCGAAGTGGTGGTACTCAAAAACATTCCGCAGATAAATTAAATGAACTTCTAGAACAACGGGCTGCCTCTGTGGAAACAGATATGGGTGAAGCTGCTGGAAGTGCTAGTTTTGAAGCCCTGACTGAAGACATAGACATGGTATTTGGGTTATTTACTGAGGTACTGCGAGAACCAGCTTTTGCCCAGGAAAAGTTAGATTTGGATAAAACTCAAATTCGCGGCAGTATTGCTCGTCGCAATGATAATCCTAATAGTATTGCCAGTCGAGAGTTGAGAAAATTAATTTATGGCAAAGAAAGTCCTTATGCCCGAACAGTAGAATATGCAACTCTCGATCAAATTTCCCGTGATGATTTGCTGAAATTTTATCAACAATATTTTCACCCCAATAATATCATTTTAGGGATTGTGGGTGATTTTAATACTCAAAAAATGCGATCGCTTATACAAGCCAAATTAGGTGATTGGCAACCAAATCCGCAAATTGCCAAAACCCCATTACCACAAGTCACTCAAGCTAACTTAGGTGGTGTATATTTCGTTAATCAACCCCAACTCACCCAAAGTAGCGTTTTACTTGGTCATTTAGGCGGAAAATTCAACAATCCCGACTATCCAGCCTTAGATGTCATGAATGGCGTGTTAAATAGTTTTGGTGGACGTTTATTTAATGAATTGCGATCGCGTCAAGGTTTAGCTTACTCTGTATATGGAATGTGGAGTCCCCGTTTCGACTACCCAGGAACATTCGTCGCTGGAGGACAAACCCGCACAGAAACCACAGTTCAGTTTATCAAATCCCTAGAAACAGAAATTAAACGGTTACAAACTGCAAATATCACAGTCCAAGAATTAAATAAAGCCAAAGACTCCACCCTCAACTCCTTTGTCTTTAACTTTCAAGATCCTAGCCAAACATTATCCAGATTAATGCGATACGAATATTATGGTTATCCCGCCGATTTCCTCTTTCGCTATCAAAAAGCCATCACTACCACCACAGTCGCAGACGTGAAACGAGTAGCCCAAAAATACTTAAAACCAGAAAATTTAGTCACCTTAGTAGTCGGAAACCCAGCAGCCATGAAACAACCCTTAACCAACCTAGCCGCCAAAGTCACAACCATAGACATTACCATTCCCGGTACTCAACCAGCAGCCAAGAATTAAATACATCCGTAGGGGCGGGGTCTCCCCGCCCTCACGTGAGTTCGGAGTTCGGAGTTTCTCCTTCGGAGACGCTACGCGAACGGAGTTATGATTTTTTCAACGAGATCATAAGGGCTTGAGACTCCTACGTGGGGCGAGTTTTCCACAAATTATCGTTATGTCGAACTCACGCGCCCTCGAATTATTGTCCATTTCCTGCTTTGTTGGGTTAAGCGACAGCGCAACCCAACATGAGCGTTGGATTTCATGCTAATTGCTCCGCAACGCTAACGCGAACAACCCAATCTACAAATCAAGGCTTTTTTCCAATTTGTATTGATTAGAGTAACTTTTTTCTTGGTCTACAAACTCCTCAACAGCATAAACATCAGGCCAGACAGTTGCACCATGTTCATAGTTATCAATCCCCACCTTATCAGCTTCAGGATTAACACGCAGCCTACCAATAGCATTGAGTCCAGTAAACATTAAAAAGGCAAAACCAATAGTGAAAACTGATACTGCGACTACGCCCAAAATCTGCACACCCAGCAAATCAAAACCACCACCTAATAACAATCCAGCTTTTTTATTCAAAGTCAGTTCTGGTTGACCTAAAAAACCAACAGCAAGTGTACCCATCATGCCATTAATACCATGAACGGCAAATGCTCCCGCAGGATCATCAATTTTGCATGATTCAATAATGTCAATTCCTAAAACTACTAAAATTCCCCCAGTTAAACCAATCACCACCGCCGCCCAAGGTGCTATGAAAGCACAACCAGCGGTAATACCCACCAAACCTGCCAAAGAACCATTCAGACAATAGACTAAATCCCATTTACGTGAACGACTATATTGATAAAACATTGCCGCTAACGCCCCAGCGCCAGCCCCCAGGGTCGTATTCAGGGTGATTAAACCAATTAAGCCAGGATTAGCAGTACCGAGGGTTGAACCGGGGTTAAAGCCATACCAGCCAAACCAGAGAATCATAGTTCCCAAAGCTGCCAAACCTAAGTTATGGGCTGGAGGAATCTGCCCCCAAGGAGTTCGTCCAGGGCGTGGACCAAGTAAAAAAGCACCAACTAAAGCTGTCCAACCACCAACGGTATGAACCACTGTACTACCGGCAAAATCATGAAAACCTATTTTCGCTAACCAGCCGCTGGAGTTCCATACCCAATGCACAATCACGGGATAGCTGAACGCAGCCATGACAGCACTGTAGATTAAATCACCGATAAAGTCCGTTCTCCCAGCCATTGCCCCAGTCGTAATTGTACTGGCAGTAGCTGCAAAGGCAAACTGAAAGAAGAACAAAGTATAAGCATTGAGTCCTGAAGCTATTCCTGGTACACCACTATTAGTAAAAGTACCGTCAACTGGTAATTGACTTAAGAAAAAAGTGTCTGTACCAATAAACCCGCCAGCACTTGTACCAAAAGCGATGCCAAAGCCTACACCCCACCAGATTAAAATGGTGAGAGCCGCATCAATAAAGTTTTCTAATAGGGCATTAACTACACCTCTTTGGCGCAGCAAACCTGCCTCCAACATGGAAAAACCAGTCTGCATGAAAAATACTAAAAAGCCTGTGAGTAGTACCCAGGTAGTATCAATGGAAACTTGTAATTGCTTGGTTGTGGCATCTAAGGATTCCAGTGTTACAGGATCTGCCGCTTTGACAACTGTGGGGGCAAAAATTGCCAAAACCATTGCACCTATAGCCAGGGCTAAAAGACGATACAAAGGACGAACACGTCTATTCATAGTTGTTTTTCTCATTACTGACTCAGTAATTGCCGATATCTTGATGTTTGCTAAGTAGAATATACTTGATAAAAAAAACGTTCTGTATTAAAGAGTACATTTTCTTTGATTTATTTAACCCAGATTTCTCACCTAAATCCTAGTGTTTTAACTCTGAATCCCTTATCCCATAAGACTTAATGCACAAAATGTGTCGCATATTTTTATGAGAAAGTTCCTGTAACAGATACTTTCGGTGTAAACTACGGTGGCTAGACTCAATCGCTCAATTACTTGTCCGAACTGAGTTTCCCATCTTTTTGACCACTACAAATACCACCCTTGACAATTTCCCCTTTTCCTTAACTTGTCACCAATGGTCTGAACCTACCCAAGAACCAAAAGAGCAAAAATTTGTCTTTGGTGGTTGTAAGCAGGGAAAAGATTAAATTTTGTGATCTACATGATACTCTTGAAAGTGAAGTAATCAACAACCAAGTTTTTTAAAAGGGTGCTAATTAATAAAATAAGTAGAAAAGCACAATAAAAAAAGTAATTTTAAAGAAGCCCTAAAACGATATTGCGAAAAGCAATGTTGGAATAGGCAATTTACAGATAAATATTACTTACTAAGCCAAGCTAAACACAGCTTACTAAATACAAAATTATATATAGATCGCTATTTTCTCGAATTTATTTGCTATGAAAATCTCTTGCAAACTGGTTCTTTAATTTGGTTGAAAGCACCTAGATTAATGGGCAAAACTTCCTTAATGGAGCGGGTATTACTGAAGTTATCCAAGGAAGACTATCGCATAGTTAGTTTAAGTTTAGATATGGCAGATAAGAAAACTCACTTTGGAAACTTGAATAAATTTCTACGCTGGTTCTGTCTGAATCTCAGTCGAGAACTCAACCTACCCAATCGCTTAGATGACTATTAGACATCTCCAAAAAAGAATGTAGAGACGTTCCATGGAACGTCTCTACAAGGGTTCTAGGATACGCATATTTAATTTCGGGAGATGTCTATTGGGATGAAGAAGGGATGGGTGCTAAAATAAGTTGTACAACTTATTTAGAAACATATTTATTAGCAGCAAATGATAGTCCTTTAGTTTTATATATAGATGATGTAGATGTGCTTTTTTCCTTATCCTGAACTTTATGAAGAATTTTTTGGATTGTTGCGTTCTTGGTATGAGAAAGCTAGAAACCGTTCCCACTGGAAAAAACTCCGGTTAGCGATCGCCTATTCTACGAACATTTATATGCACGCAAATACTAATCAATTGCCTTTAAGTATAGGATTACCCATAGAATTACCAGAATTAACTAAAGAGGAAGTTCAAATATTTGCCCAACAATATGGATTAGTGGAAGATTCATTTTCAGTAGACCCCTTAATACAATTAGTAGGTGGTCATCCTTATTTGGTAACCGTTCAGGGGGTACAAAGAAAACGAAAAACAACCCCCAAAATCCAGCAATAAAATTAAGCAGCTTTCAACAAGTCAGAATCATCAGAATCAGCAGTAACTTGTGGAAGCAAAGAAGGCACAG
>NZ_JADEVZ010000093.1 GCF_015207875.1 Dolichospermum sp. LEGE 00240 | reverse complement strand
GGGTGAGGGTGGGGTGTTTTGTTATTTTGATTTAGAGATTTTTCTGAGATATTCACCCAGATTTAAGTAAGTATTTTCACCGGAATTTTGCCAATTTAAGTCTGAAGTTCTACCTTCTCTGATTTCATTAAGTTCAGCTAGAACTGTAGTGGGGTTTACACCTGGTCTGACACTAAATAAAATATTGTTTTTATTGCATTCACCAGGTTTAGCCGCACAGATAACTCCCAAACCATTCAACTTACCGGTAGTTAAATAATCTAATCGGCCTTGTTGGTAAAATTGCTGGAATTTTCTACTTACTTGTTCACAGCGTCTTTTAGGAGTCCATTCACTACTGGGAAAAGAGTCAGATTTCCAAGCAATTATGGGTACATAAGGATTAGGTTTTTTGTCGGGAACGAAGGCCATGGTGGTGGGAACTCTTTCCGTATTACCTTGGTAAGAAATTGAACGACAAGCAAAACTAACTTCTTGCTTGGGAATCTCTTGACTCAAACCGGGGTTAACACTCAGGGTAACTGTTAATGCGGTGAATGCTAAGGTATTAGTTAATGCTGGTAGTTGCATAATGCTTGACCTTTGATTACTGAATTTTGGTGATTATGGTGCTACTTTTTTTAAACTTTATAGGTGTTGGTGAGTGAAAATATGAATTTTTCTCACCCAGAGGCGCAGAGTTTGAGGCATGGAATCTTTGATTTTCATGTCTCAATTCAGCAAGGCTACTTGATACACACATAACTGATTGTATACTAATTTTTTGAAAATATTCAGATGTTTACTTAGAAGTTAATTTTATGATACAATCCGATTTGATGGATTAACACTGTAACTATATCATGTACTATTTTATCTATCATGTACTATTGTACCCGACCCCACTGCCCTAGTCCCGAAAACCGTTTTCCCGACTCTCCAGATTCTCATACTAAGTCGGGAATATTCTGTCAAGCTTGTGGAATGCCCCTAATATTAAAGGGGAGAAAGGGACATTATCAAACTATTAAACCTCTGGGAAAAGGAGGATTTGGTGCTACTTTTCAAGCTATTGATTTAGATTCTGTGAATCAGCGTCAATGTGTGATCAAACGATTGAATATTAATGACAACCCGGAAATTTCTGACAAACTTGTTGAAGGAATCAAAGCAGCTTTTGATCGAGAAGCTCAGGCTTTAGAATTTTTAGGTGATAATAGCGGGAATATTCCCACTTTATATGATTATTTTTCCTTGACCGCTCCTGCTTTTGGTCAACAAGAAGAGCTTGAGTTTAAATATTTAGTACAACAATATATCCAAGGTGAAGATCTATCTCAGGAACTCAGAAGAAAAGGTCGTTTTTCCGAAACAGAGACTTTAGATTTTTTAAAGCAAATTTTACCGATTTTACAATTTATTCATGACCAAAATTCTATCCATCGAGATATTAAACCCAGTAATATTGTTAGAGAAACAGCAACACAAAAACTATTTTTAATTGATTTTGGGGCGGTGAAACAAGTTGTTTCTGGTGAAACAAATATAAAAAAATCTGTACCTATTTTTACAAAAGTGTATGCTTCTCCTGAACAAAGACCTGAAGAAGGAAGAATAGGAGAAATTTATCCGTCTAGTGATTTATATAGTTTGGCTGTTACTTGTCTGGAGTTACTCACAGGTACAACTCCCGTTGATTATCTTAATAACAATTACCAAAATTGGCGACAACAAGCTAGTAGAATTATTAGCTCTTCTCTAGCTAATATTTTAGGTAACCGTTCACAGGGGGTGAGAATTTATTAAAAAACCTGAAAGCTTTGTCTGTTGGGTTTTTCAGGCAACTTGACATATTAACGAATGGTTCTTAAATTGGCTGGAAAACGATTTGCAGACCGATATAGAGATTTTGCGAATTTCAAATGACCTAAAAAAATCAAATCTATAACGTTTTTCATGCTGTTTTCGTGGAATCTCATATAGAGCGTTTTTTGTACCCCCCGTGAACGGTTACTATTTTAGATAAAATGCTCAAGATTAACCCTAGACACCGGTTTCAATCAGCAGCAGAAGTTATGACGGCTGTAAATGAATCTCGAATAACTACACCACCGACTGAACCACCGACAATTATTCCTAAACAACTTGAAACATTAAAGCCTTTACTGATTAAATCGGTGTTTTTGATATTTCCAATAATTGTTGGTGTGATAGGTGTTAATAGTTATTTGCAACCACCAATTAACGTAGTAGAATATGCAAAATCTGGGATTAAGTTTAAATATCCTAAAAATTGGCAAGAAACGCCAGCCATAGATAAATTAACGCGAATTGTCCCGAAAAATACGATTTCATCTTCTTCTCTAACTCCAGAATTTTTTATCACTATAGATGAGTTATTCCATTCGGAAACTTTGGCAGATTATACTCAGTTTTCTATCCGACAAATTGAAGCATTAGGACAAAATGCGAAAATTATCAAATCTGGACAAATACAACTTGGTGAAACACAAGGTTATCAAGTAGTTTATGAAGGCAGAGATAATATCCACAAGGTAAATTTCCAAGAAATGCAAGTATGGATTGTTAATGATAAAAAAGCCTATATTCTCACCTATCGCGCTGAAGATAAATCCTATCCAGAGTTTGCGAAAACTGTGGAAGACACCATAATTAAATCCTTTAGACTGGAAAAATCCACCTCTGAAAAACCTACAAGTCCAATCTGGTAATTAAGTTTTAATTACAAAAAAGGGAACAGGGAACAGGGAACAGGGAACAGGTTACAGGGAACAGGTTACAGGGAACAGGTTACAGGGAACAGGGAACAGGTTACAGGTTACAGGTTACAGGGAACAGGGAACAGGGAACAGGTTACAGGTTACAGGGAACAGGGAACAGGGAACAGGTTACAGGTTACAGGTTACAGGTTACAGGGAACAGGGAACAGGGAACAGGGAACAGGGAACAGATAAAAAACACTAACAACTGACAACTGACAACTGACAACTGACAACTTATTACTCCACATTGGGCAATAATACTACATTTTAAAGATGTGAAGACCGATCTAGCTATTCCGCCAAATATTTTTACAATGATCTTATTAAACGGTAGTTTGTTATTCTAAAAGCTTATGCAGCCGACTAACCCCAATCAATTTACAGAAAAAGCCTGGGAAGCGATCGCTCATACTCCCGATGTCGCTAAACAATATCAGCAACAGCAACTAGAGAGTGAACACCTGATGAAAGGGTTACTGGAACAGGAAGGACTGGCCAGCGCCATTTTCACCAAAGCCGGTACAAATCTCCAAAAAGTCCGCGATCGCACGGAGCAGTTTATCCAACGTCAACCCAAGGTATCCGGTGCTAGTGCTTCTGTTTATTTAGGACGCAGTTTAGATACATTATTAGATCGGGCAGAAAAATATCGTCAAGAATTTAAAGACGAATTTATTTCTATTGAACACTTGCTGTTAGGTTACGCCAAAGATGATCGGTTTGGCAAGAGTTTACTGCAAGAATTCGGTTTAGATGAAACCAAACTCAAAAATATTATCAAAGAAATTCGAGGGAAACAAAAGGTGACTGACCAAAATCCAGAAGGTAAATATCAATCACTGGAGAAGTACGGACGTGATCTCACAGAAGCCGCCCGCAAAGGTCAACTAGACCCTGTAATCGGTCGTGATGATGAAATTAGACGGACAGTACAAATTCTCTCCCGCAGAACCAAAAACAACCCGGTTTTAATTGGTGAACCTGGAGTGGGGAAAACTGCGATCGCCGAAGGTTTGGCACAGCGCATTGTAGCGGGTGATGTTCCCCAATCTCTCAAAGATCGCAAACTCATCAGTTTAGATATGGGGGCTTTAATTGCGGGAGCAAAATTCCGAGGTGAATTTGAAGAACGTCTCAAAGCCGTATTAAAAGAAGTCACCGAATCTGGTGGCAATATTGTCTTATTTATTGATGAAATTCATACCGTTGTCGGTGCAGGTGCAAGTCAAGGGGCGATGGATGCCGGAAACTTATTAAAACCCATGTTAGCACGGGGTGAATTACGCTGCATTGGGGCGACAACTTTAGATGAATATCGCAAATATTTGGAAAAAGATGCCGCTCTGGAAAGACGCTTTCAACAAGTTTATGTAGATCAGCCCAACGTTCAAGATACAATTTCCATCTTACGCGGTTTGAAAGAACGTTATGAAGTCCATCATGGGGTGAGAATTTCTGATAGTTCCCTCGTCGCTGCGGCCACTCTCTCTAATCGTTATATTAGCGATCGCTTTCTCCCCGACAAAGCTATTGATTTAGTAGACGAAGCCGCTGCTAGACTGAAGATGGAGATTACCTCCAAACCCGAAGAACTAGACGAAATAGACCGAAAAATCCTCCAATTGGAAATGGAAAAACTTTCCCTCCAAAAAGAAAGTGATCTCGCTTCCCGGGAACGGTTAGAAAGATTAGAAAAAGAACTCGCTGATCTCAAAGAAGATCAAAGAACCCTTAGCACACAATGGCAATCTGAAAAAGGGATTATCACCAAAATTCAATCAATTAAAGAAGAAATTGACCGAGTTAATCTAGAAATTCAACAAACAGAAAGAAACTACGATCTTAACCGGGCTGCGGAATTAAAATATGGTAAACTCACAGACCTACATCGCCAATTACAAGCCGTAGAAACTGAACTTTCCCACACTCAAAAAACCGGAAAATCACTATTACGCGAAGAAGTTACAGAAGCCGACATTGCCGAAATTATTTCTAAATGGACAGGCATTCCTCTCAACAAATTAGTCGAATCAGAAAAAGAAAAACTCCTGCATTTAGAAGATGAATTACATCATCGTGTCATCGGTCAACAAGAAGCCGTCACCGCTGTAGCTGATGCCATTCAACGTTCTCGCGCTGGACTTTCTGACCCCAACCGTCCCATAGCTAGTTTTGTCTTCCTTGGTCCAACCGGTGTCGGTAAAACTGAACTAGCGAAAGCCTTAGCTGCCTATATGTTTGACACCGAGGAAGCTTTAGTGCGGATTGATATGTCCGAATATATGGACAAACACAACGTTTCCCGACTAATCGGTGCGCCTCCCGGATACGTCGGTTATGAAGAAGGAGGGCAACTAACAGAAGCTATTCGTCGTCGTCCCTACGCGGTAATTTTATTCGACGAAATCGAAAAAGCCCACCCCGACGTATTTAATATTTTCTTACAAATCCTCGATGATGGTCGGGTGACAGATGCCCAAGGTCGCACAGTAGACTTTAAAAATAGTATCATCATCATGACCAGTAACATTGGTTCTCAATATATCCTAGATATATCTGGAGATGATACTCGTTACGATGAAATGCGGAATCGGGTGATGGAAGCAATGCGAAATAGTTTCCGTCCAGAGTTCTTAAACCGTCTGGATGAATTAATTATTTTCCACAGTTTACAAAAATCGGAATTGCGGAATATTGTCCAGTTACAGGTAGATAGGTTAAGACAAAGATTAACTGACCGGAAAATGGCTTTGAAATTATCCAGTGCTGCTCTTGACTTTTTAGCTGAAGTAGGATATGATCCCGTTTTTGGTGCCAGACCATTAAAAAGAGCAATTCAACGGGAACTAGAAACCCAAATAGCCAAAGCCATTTTACGCGGTGATTTCAGCGACGGTGACACCATTTTTGTAGATGTGCAAAATGAGCGTCTTGCCTTTAATCGCTTACCCGCAGAAGTGTTTACAGGTTAGAAGATAATGGGTAATGGGTAACGTCTAACCAGCAGCGTCCAGGTAATAACTGTAATGTGGGGTAATTTGGAAAATGAGTGTTGAAGTTGAATTTTTATCACTTTAACTTCAAGTTTAAAAGACTGTATTTTTCTAGTTTATACCCAATATTCAGCAAAAAGTACCTGGCGCTACATTTTTATTTATATATTTAACAACAGATATTTTTGATCCATTGAAATGGTTAAACAATCAGCAAAGTTTATTTCTTGGACTAATAACTTGGATACTAATTCAGAAATACTTTAATGTTTACATGAAAACGTTCTGCTAATTGTTGAATTTGATTAAAAGTTAATGCTTTTTCTTGGTTTAAAATAGCTTTTATCGTTTCAGATGAACCAATTTCCGGTAAATCTGATAAAGTCAGTCTGTGTTCTTCCATTAAATAAGCTAAAACATCATTTCCATGACAATTAGGAAGAGGATAATGTTCTGTTTCATAAGCTTCAATTATCGTTCCCAAGGTGTCTAATAAATGATAAAGAGGATGTTCTTCATTAGTACCAATTTCATCAAGTAAATCATTTAATCTTGTAATTGCTTGTTCATATTCTTCTTGATTACGAATTGTTAGTAAAGGAGAAATAGCATTCCAGTGGGTATTAATATCTGGGGGAAGAGTGGTTAGTTTTTCCATAGATTTTTGTCGTATTCTGAATGAGTTAAGATATAACGAATGTAAATTTTTTGGCGATTAAAGTGAATACAAGTAATCAACCGATATTTATTACCACCAATATTAAACACTATTAAATCACCTACGATATCAGCACTAGGAAAAACAGAGTGTAATTCATCAAAATTTTCAAAAGTGTTTGAATTAATAAGTTTTAACCAACGACTTAGCGCAGTTTCACTATCAGGATATTTTTCCCAAAATTGACGCAGGACTTTACGAGAAATAATGTGCATGACTGGATTTATAAAGCTATTATAGCAAATTTTCACATAAAACTGCAAAAGATTGTAAACTATCTCATGAAATCCCCAACTTCTTTTTTGATTCTGAAAAATACATGAATCAATTAATCTCAGAAGTCGGGGATATAAAAGTTTAGTGATTAAGAGGATGTTTGAAAAGTTTCCGGCGATTAGAAATCGCTACTACACAAACAAAGTCCACCTGCGTGGACTAACGAAAAATCAAGGCTTTTGAACCCACGTATCCCTTACGGGACCGAAGGAATAGGTGGGTTTCGTCTGTGTGGTTCCGCGACTTCTAGTAGTCTGTCAAGAACTAATTGACGGGTAAATAAATTTTCCTTCTTTCCTTCTTTCTTCCTTCCTTCGTGTTCTTCGCGTCTTCGTGGTTCATTCCTTTATCCGTCAAAATTTATTTGACAGACTTCTAGTCGCCCTTGCAAGTAATAAATTAGACTTTTCAAACACCCTCTTAAAAGAAATACATAAAAATTAAATTATTTTAATAATCCAGGGAATAGATTCCCTATCTCAAAGCCAAAGTTTAATTTACTGAAAGAATATTTGACAATCACATCCTGAAAATCCTTAAATCCTGGACATCCTGATTCAGACAAAAAAAATGACAGAAACAACCGCCAACTATGATCAAACATGGAAAGAAGCAATAGGAGAATATTTTGAATTATTCATCCAGTTCTTTTACCCCAACCTCCACGAAAAAATTGATTGGAGTAAAACACCAATATCTTTAGATAAAGAACTAGAACAAATTACCGCATCAAGTCATGATATTATCAATTTAATTAAGTTCATTGATAAAATGATGACCTTACCACCACCATTACAAACAGAGTTCAACGATAAATTAGAACAGCATGAAAAGGAGTTAAATATGCCTTTCCTAAGCACTATTGAAGAAATGGCTCAAGAAAGAGGTGAAGCAAAAGGTAAACAATTAGGTGCTAGAGAAAACTGCCAAAACAATATTATCAAAATTCTCGCTAATAGATTTGATTCTGTTCCAGAATTGATGAGTGATTCTCTCAAGAAAATTGAGGATATGACGATTCTAGAAAATCTACTGTTATCGAGTATTAGTGTTAATTCTTGGGAGGAATTTCAAAAGTTAATTGATGCAGAATTACAGCCAAAGCAATAATATTTAATTCCTGATTTCTTCTATGATGAGGAAGTCAGGGGTTTCTCAAAATCCTCATCCTGTAAATCCTTAAATTCTGGAAATCCTGATTCTGACAATCATCATCCTGTCAGTCTATTGATAAACTAATAACTATAGATATATGTTTAATTATGCACAAAACCTTTTACAAAGACATAGATTTTAATTTTTTTAGTAAAATTAAAAGCACCAATTACTCCCTGTTGAAGAAAAAGTACCTAACGCTACATTTTTTTTCATGAGTTTTCGTTGTTAATCTAAAGTTAGTTAATCAAAAATTTACTTAAAAAGGAACTCATAAATGATTATCGTCATGAAGGTTGGTTCCCCAGAGGAAGAAATAAATCGGATTACCACAGAATTATCTAGCTGGGGACTAACACCAGAAAAGATTATTGGTCAACATAAAGTAGTCGTTGCTTTAGTGGGGGAAACTGCGGATTTAGATCCACCTCGTATTCAAGAATTAAGTCAATGGATTGATCAAGTATTACGAGTGGAAGTACCCTATAAACGAGCTAGTCGTCAGTTCCGTCATGGACAAGCCTCTGAGGTGGTGGTGAATACTCCTGAAGGTGATGTGGTGTTTGGTGAACATCATCCTTTGGTAGTTGTCGCTGGACCCTGTTCTGTGGAAAATGAGGAGATGATTGTAGAAACGGCGCTGCGGGTAAAGGCGGTAGGAGCTAAGTTTCTGCGGGGTGGTGCATATAAACCCCGCACGTCACCTTATGCTTTTCAAGGTCATGGTGAAAGTGCTTTGGAATTGTTAGCTACAGCCCGGAAAGTCAGCGGACTGGGGATTATTACAGAAGTAATGGATACGGAAGACTTGGAGAAAATTGGCGAAGTTGCTGATGTGATTCAGGTGGGAGCGAGAAATATGCAGAATTTCTCCATGCTGAAGAAAGTGGGAGCGCAACCCAAACCAGTGCTGTTAAAACGGGGTATGGCGGCGACTATTGAAGATTGGTTAATGGCGGCTGAGTATATTTTAGCGGCGGGTAATCCGAATGTGATTTTGTGTGAACGGGGAATTAGAACTTTTGACCGTCAATATACCCGCAATACTTTAGATTTATCGGTTGTGCCGGTCTTGCGGAAACTGACCCATTTACCCATCATGATTGATCCTAGTCATGGTGTGGGTTGGTCCGAGTTTGTTCCTTCCATGGCGAAGGCTGCGATCGCAGCGGGTACGGATTCGTTAATGATAGAAGTACATCCTAATCCAGCTAAAGCCTTATCGGATGGACCCCAATCTTTAACCCCAGACCTGTTTGATAAACTAATGTCAGAATTGGCGGTAATTGGTCAAGTCACGGGAAGGTGGTCAAATTAATGCCCCCATTCGCCTTTTAATATTCAACTCAAGACAATTCAGGGCGCAGGCCCTGCGCCCCTACAGTAAGATATCACTATTTTCTAGAACTGTTTCATCCAGGCTTTCTTTAACCCGACGGATTGGTAAATTAGCAATTAAAGCCGTTGTCCGTTGGCTGCTTTCTAGGCAAAACTCCAAACCGTCTGTTTCTATTTCCACATAGCGACAAACTATTTCCAGGATTTCCTGACGCATTTTTTCTAAAGTTTGGGGGTCTAAGTCCGCACGGTCATGGGAGATTACCACTTGCAAACGACGTTTAACGTCATCGCGGCTGTTATCGGGACTACGAACAAAAAATTTTTCTAAAATTTCAAGAATCATTGCGGGTATGTGTAAGGCAGAAACACTGGCAAGTAAATTAAACAATCTTTGACCACAACATCTTTCTCAACCGGGAGAAGATGTTGTTATTAGATGAGTCAAGCTCCAGAAATTCGACAGTTTCCCCTTCCAATCTCCGAGCAATGTTCTCAAAAGCGACGGCAGCTAAAGAGGGTGTGTCTGATAATACTAAAGGTTCGCCACGATTGGTAGAGACAATCACCCGCTCATCGTCGGGGATAACTCCAATTATGGGAATGGCGAGAAGTTCCTGAACATCTTCTACAGACATCATATCATTTGCCTGTACCATTGCTGGTCTAATCCGGTTAACTATTAAGTTAATCTTTTTGACACCTTGGGCTTCGAGTAATCCTACTACCCGGTCAGCATCACGGACAGCGGAAATTTCGGGAGTGGTGACAATTAGGGCTTCTTTAGCCGGTGCTGTGGCATTTTTAAACCCCATTTCAATGCCGGCGGGGCAGTCAATGATCACATACTGGTATTTTTGCGCTAGTGCATTTACCAGCAATTTCATTTGGTCGGGTGTGACGGATTCTTTGTTGCGATGTTGGGTGGCGGGGAGGAGTACCAAATTAGGTTGGCGTTTGTCTTTAACTAAAGCTTGTTCTAAACGACACTCCCTTGCTAAAACTTCTACTGCTGTATAAACAATACGATTTTCTAGTCCTAGAAGTAAATCTAAATTTCTCAGCCCAAAATCTGCATCAATTAAGGCTACTTGTTTGCCTATTTTGGCTAAAGCCATCCCTAAATTAGCTGAAACTGTGGTTTTACCGACTCCCCCTTTACCGGAGGTAATGACAATAATGCGAGTCATGATAATGCTTTATGAAAGTTCAGGGAACAACAATAAAATATTTTTATTGCTATTGATTGATTCTAATTTAGTAACCTAACAGAAATTAATTACATATCCAGTATATTGCAGGTAAATGGGGTACAAATATTAATGTTCAAACTTTGCACCGCAGGGGTTTTACTGCTGACTGTTGAAAACTGCTGTAGATTCTTTACTAAGCAAGAATTTTAGATCAGATTTTGTGTAACTAATTGGGTTCGACTACTTAATTGACTGCGGGAAAAATCAGCGGCTTTAACAATGCGAATTCCTTCAGGTGTAATATGTGCAACTTCAGGAAAGAAGCTGGTGAGGGTTTTTTCTGGGGATCTAGCAACAGCATCAGCTATTCGCAATTGGGTTGGTTCCATTTGCAAGGCCATGATCAGTGATTCCCGATTCCCCGCAGCACCAGCATGGGCAACTCCCCGCAATCGTCCCCAAATGAGAATATCCCCATCGGCAATGACGATACCACTAGGATTGATATCTCCCAAAATGATGACCGTACCGGGATGACGAATTTCTACACCTGATCTGACTGTCATTTGCAGATAGAGGGCATCTGCTAGGGCGCTGGGAGTCGGTTGAATACCGGATGTGAGGGATGTTTGGGTTTGGATTTGTTCGACGGAATAACCCAGGGTACAGGCAGCGATCGCTGTTTGTCTCCGACTGGTAGCTACAGATTTTAGTTGAATTTGGTATGTATTTAAAGTTTCTGCCAAATCTTGCAATTGTCTATTATCTAACAATCTATCTTTGGCTACCAGATGCAGGGCTGTGTTGGGTTTCCGTAGGCGATCGCTCGCATTGAGACGCTGTTTCATTTGTTGCCAAATTTCCCCCCAATTAAATTCTGATGCCGGTACTTGCAACTCGGTGGGTAAAATTAATAATAGTCGCTCTCCTTCAGTTTTTAACTGAACTTGGATATTATGATCTACCTTTTGTTCTAGTAATTCTAAATCAGCACTTGGTAAATCGGCTAAAAGAGAACCAGATTCCCCCCCATTAGGAATATTCGATTTTGGATTTTCAGCAGTAGAATTACCCTGTAAAAAAGCAATTACGGAACTTAACTCTGAATTAGGAATAACAGGATCAGCTTCTACTTTACGATCAGCAAAATCCATGTTTTTCTTGTCCGAATGAGAATTATTTACCTCTTGATCAACCTGATCAGAAATTGACTCTGATTTAAGAAATTCAGACTTTATTTCATCAGGTTTAGCAGAATCAGAATTCATGTAGCACTAGCCAAAATACACTAACATTTGAGATTTTCATAAAAGTTTGGTGATGGGTAATGGGTAATTGGTAAGACTTTTGCCTGTTCCCTGTTCCCTGTTCCCTGTTCCCTGTTCCCTGTTCCCTGTTCCCTGTTCCCTATTGCCCATTCCCTATTCCCTATTCCCTATTCCCTATTCCCTATTCCCCATTCCCTATTCCCCATTCCCCATTCCCTATTCCCCATTCCCTATTCCCCATTCCCTATCAATCTTTGATAAACTAATCCTAAAGCATCAGCATTACCGACATTACCGGGAAACAACACCACTGGCAAATTAGGAAACAAAGGATGATCAGATGGTGTAATTACCATCGAACAACCTGCTAAAATTTGACCAAGTAATCGGGCTGAAGTTAAGGCTAGTCCCGTACTCAAGACATCGTTAGAAGTAATACCCCCCTTACTGATGAGGAATCCTAGATCAGATGGTAAACCCTGAACAATATCCATCAGTAAAGCTGAAACTGTATTGCCAAAATCTAATCTAGTTTTGACATCTTTAAAAGCCAATTCCTGACGACTAGTGTATACTACTGGAGTTTTACCAGCATTATGTACTGCTTTGACATTTTCCAGAACCCCCATTAGCAGTTTAGCTTGATTCTTTACCCCATTTTCCAGTAATAGGCACACATTCACTTCTATGCCTACCGTCCCCTCAACTTGTAATAATGATTCTAACTGTTGAGTTGTCTTTTTAACGTGAGAACCAACAATGATTGCACCAGGTTTACCACCGCGCACATATTTTGCCATATTTTCAGCAGCAATGGGTTGGGGTGGTAAGGCAGCCAAAGCTGTTAAAATACTAGCAGCAGAACGGAATAAAAAGCGTTTTCCTTGACTTGCGGCTGTTAATACATCTACCGCAAAAGAATTAAGATCCTGCTGATTTTCACCGTCTACTACAGCACATTGATTATTTTCAAGTTGTAATAAGTTTTCTAAACTACCAGCACGGATATCTGGGAGTAAAAATCTCGTAACATGATCTTCTTTAATCCGTCCCTTGGTTTTTTCTTCCACATATTTAGGCAAATAGCTGTAATTATACCCAAAAACAGAATCACGGGCAAATTCTGTTTCATGTACAGGAGTGGGAACACCATCAATAATTAGATAATGAATACTATCGCGGGTAATTCTTCCCCCTTCAAAAAATGCTGGTACAAGAAAATGAGCATCAAAGGGACCGAGTTCTTCGGAAATCACATCAGTTTCTATGGGATAATGTCCCCGTAAGGTAGAGTCAGAACGACTAACTACGAGAAAATCGGCGATTTTTTCCGCTGCTAAGGCAAGTTTCAGGTTATGACAAACTTCCCTAGTTACAGATGCGGCTGTTTCTGGAGTCAGAGAACGAGTATTTGTTAAAATAAAGAAAATCGGAGCATCATCTTTTAGTCCTAAACGTAAAGTTTCTACGTCCCAGCGCATTAATAGTAAACAACTATGGACAGTTTGTGAACCTGTAGGATCATCATCAAGGACAATTATTTTAGGTTGGTTATTCATAAATATGGACATGGTGGTAGATATTCGACATCTAAAATTTGGTCAATTGTGTAAGGACAAATTGGAGGAAAGCAATTTAAACCACTTTTTTTCTTTGCTTGTCGGGCTGCATCATTATAAACTTGATCCAGCACGGTTAACAGATAATTGTAGAGGTTTTTTGATTTGGTTAATTTCCTGATTTCTACCCGAAAATTATCAATTTCTACCTCCCAATGATTTTTACAGTCGGGAATACTCCAATACTGGTACAATAGCAGATGTTTAAGAAGTTGCAGTAGATAACTTTCTAATTTGTGTTTTTGTTCATTCCCCAATGCCGCAATCTCCTCAATTAAATTTTCCCAATCAATATTTTCTAAATCCTTTTTCTCTAATTGTTGCAAGGTAATTTCTAACCACTGGGGATAATCTTGTTCATAAAGAGTTTTACTCAATAATTTAGATATCATTTAGGGTTCTCCAGTTTGGTAGGGTTTAAGCATTAATTTTGGGGAATAAATTTATGATTACACCTTTGCGAGTTTTCTGAGTTCTGCTTGGACATCTAAGGCAATCTGCAATGATTGATTAAGAAGTTGAGCATATTCACTAGCTTGACTACTAACTTGTAAGGTTTGCAGATTAGCTAAATTATTTACCACTAAATCTTGGTTATTAGCAAGCAGTTTTTTATTATCGCGCAAAATCCGTTCACTTTTTAAAGCACGGACTAAATCTTCTCGAATTAGTTGTAGTGCAGATATTACCTGTTCTCTGTCGCTAATGTTACCTTGAGTGTTACAACCTGAGTTCGACATAAATTATCTTATGTCGAACTCAGGTGAGTTAAGTATCTATTTTAGTTGATCTACAAGATCCCCGACTTCTTTGAGAAGTCGGGGATCTAAGGATGGCTATATTCAGGAAACCAGTTTTCATCTAGGATTTGTTCTAAGGAAGCAATGGGGGTAAGGGGGAATATGTCAAGAGGAAGTTCTGATCTGTCACTAACTAATTTTCTAGCATCTTGATAACATTGATCAAATATTTCTAAAATATAAGGTTTTAAACTAGGACTATCTTTAAGTTCATCTTTTATTTGTATACGAAAAGTCCTAATTTCCCCCTTCCAATGTCCTTGATTTCTTTCTCTTTCACTATCCCAACATTTTAGCTTGAGTAGATGTTCCAGCAGTTTAATTAATAAACTTTTAATTGCTCGTTTTTCACTTCTACCCATAGTTTCCAATTCTTCTAATAAATTCTCTAAATCAATCGCGGAAAATTCTCCTGTACGCAGTTGGTTAATGGTTGTTCTTATCCACAGGTAATAATCTTGATCGTATAAGGTTTGGGTTGTTGATTGTGTTGATGTAACCATATACTGGTGAGGACTTTGCTATTTCTTTTATTTTAACTGGGTTTTAATTAATTGTCTGATGATTGCAGCTATATTCACTGAAACCAGGTTTCATCTAGGATTTGTTCTAAAGAAGCAATTGGGGTAAGGGGGAATATGTCAAGAGGAAGTTCTGAGCGATCTGATGCTTCTTTTCTAGCATCCTGATAACATTCATCAAATATTTCTAAAATGTAAGGTTTTAAACTAGGACTATCTTTAATAGCCTTTTTAATTTGTCTGCGAAATGTTCTAATTTCTCCTTGCCAATGTCCTTGATTTCTTTCTCTTTCAGTATCCCAATATTGGAGTTTGAGCAGATGTACAAGCAGCTTAATTAATAAACTTTCAATTGCTCGTTTTTCACTTCTACCCATAGTTTCCAATTCTTCTAATAAATTCTCTAAATCAATCGCAGAAAATTGTCCTGCGCGAAGTTGGTTAATGGTTGTTCTTATCCACAGGTAATAATCTTGATCGTATAAGGTTTGGGTTGTTGGTTGTGTTGATGTAACCATATACTGATGAGGACTTTGCTATTTCTTTT
Organism: Dolichospermum sp. LEGE 00240; assembly: GCF_015207875.1. Lineage (GTDB taxonomy): Bacteria > Cyanobacteriota > Cyanobacteriia > Cyanobacteriales > Nostocaceae > Dolichospermum > Dolichospermum gracile. Next base: position 1,437 of record NZ_JADEVZ010000093.1, on the reverse strand, counting down.
ATTTTAACTTAAAAGTAACTAAAATCCGTGAAATCAGTGCCATCCGTCTAAATCCGTGATCCGGATGAGGTTGTTTGCTATGATAAGAGTTACTAAAATCCGTGAAATCAGTGCAATCCGTCTAAATCCGTGATTCTAACCTTATTTTATTCTTGTCAAAATGAGAATTGCTTCATCCTCAAATCCTGTACATCCTCAAATCCTGGACATCCTGATTCTGACAAAATGAAAAATGTGTGCTATACTGAATCCAGATACCAAAATCAGCTTTTTGGAGAAAAATATTTTCCGCCTCACGGCGGTGGGTTAAGAAGGGAAAAGAAAAAGAAGAGAAGAGGGCAAAAGAGCAAGAGTGTAAAGGGCTACTAAGTCCTCGCCGCACCACTACATACAACCCGAAAACCAATAGCGTTGCCGTCGATAACGAGGTCGTTGAAGTCGCGATAAGCAGAACGGCAATTTCCAGGATCGCTGCCCCACGAACCACCGCGCAGCAGTTTATAGGCACTGCTTAGGTCTGTCAAGGCACTGCCGTCTATAGGCGCATTTGTATAATTTTCTTTATAGTCATCTTGACACCACTCCCAGAGATTACCGTGCATATCATACAAACCAAAAGCGTTAGGGGGAAAAGTTCCTACATCTGTAGTTTGTTGGCGATATTGACCTTTAGGAGCAGAAGCGTAAGAGTAATTACCATCATAGTTTACCAGTTCTGGAGTAATACTTTCACCAAAATAAAATGGTGTAGTAGTTCCGGCACGACAAGCATACTCCCATTCCGCCTCACTGGGTAATCTGTATTTTTTTCCTGTTCTTTGACTTAACTTTTCACAAAAGGCAACAGCATCACCCCAACGAACATTTTCAACTGGGCGGTTATTGCCTTTAAATCCAGCAGGATTATTTCCCATAATAGCTTGATACTGCGCCTGTGTCAATTCATATTTCCCAATAGAGAAACTCGGAACAGTTACTTGGTGTTGGGGACTTTCATTTGATTCTCGTTCTGCTTCATTTGCGGGTGAACCCATCATAAATGTTCCCTCTGGGATTTCCACCATTTCCAACAAAACACCGTTTCCTAAGTCTTCCGTGAAGTATTTTGCACTGGCGTTGCGGCGGTTGGTGATGCTTCCAGTTGCGTCTGTGGTGACAACTTCAAATTTGAAGGTTTTGAGATTATTTGGAGAAGTTGTAATTTCTGGAGTTGGTTCTGGTGTTGGAGTATTTGGGGAAGTTGTATTTTCTGGTGTTGGATTTGGAGTATTTGGAGAAGTTGTAATTTTTGGGGTTGAGGTTTGATTTTTAGAGGATGTTTGAAAAGTTTTGAGGAGTCAAAATTTATGCCAATCGCCTGATCATGATACGGATCATAGCTAGATAGATAAAAGTCTCAGAGGTTTCAGGTAGTAACTCGTAGTCTCTGACTAATCG
>NZ_JADEVZ010000092.1 GCF_015207875.1 Dolichospermum sp. LEGE 00240 | reverse complement strand
TCTTACCCCAATCTTCTGGAGGTATCTGTTCTAAGTGATTGACGCGATTTAGTTCCATGTCACTTAATTTATCACATTTTGGAGGTAATTTTTTAACGATCGCTCTTCTACCCCCCTGAACGGTTACGAATTAGTCATTCAAAGACAACGAGATTACCGGGCTAACGCCATTGATATCGAAGAAAGTCAATTAATCTTTCAAGTAATTCAAGATCAACGAGTTAGAGGCAATGTAGAATACGATATTTTATTACGCAGTTTATTCGTATTTGAATATCGTGATCATCAAGGAGTTTGGTTTGCACTCAACCCAGTTTTAGCAGAGATAGAGAAATTTAAATTATGCTTAAAAGACAGCAAGCAGAGAATATAATCGCTGCTAATCAACAGTCTCTACGTAGTTTAGAAAGAGCAATTACCTTTTCTAAAAATCAGTTTTCAGTTATTTTACTATGCTGTAACTACAAATTTCTGCGAGATATTATCCAGCGGCAACTAGCAATCAATGGTTGGGGAAATGAGCGCATTCAAAGTATTTTTTTAGATAAAAATACTACAAGTTTATATACAATAATTCAATCACAGATTACCATCGCTCAACCCGCTGGATTAATGATTATGGGGTTTGAATCAATCTATGGCATAGATGATCTCCTGCGTTCCATTAATCAAGTCCGAGATGAATTTCGTAAACGCTATCAAATCCCGATAATTTTTTGGGTAAATGATGAAGTTTTACAAAAAATCCTGCGGTTAGCTCCCGATTTTGCTAGTTGGGCAGCTACACCAATTAGATTTGAAATGACTTCCATTGGATTACTAGAATTTCTCCACCAAGAAACCGACGATTTATTTACGAGAGTTTTACAAAGTAATTATGCTCAAACTAATCCTATCACCTTAGAACAAGTATGGATTAGCAGTGATCAACTGCATTATGCAATTCAAGAATTATACGATAGGGGGATTGGAATCGAAGCAGAATTAAATGCTAGGTTAGAATTTATTTTTGGCATAGATGATTATGTCAATAATCGGATTGATTCTGCCTTAAATAACTTTCAGAAAAGTTTGTGTTTTTGGCGTTATCAAGAAGATTTAGGGCTAACAGAATATGCAACTAGTAGAACAGCAGAATTATCTAATTCATCCTATGCCGATCTTTTAAAACAATCCATCTTATTATTTTATATTGGATTATGTTGCTGCCGTCTTGCCGAACAAAACCCTAAGTCGAGAGAAAGATATTGGCAATCAGCTAAAACATATTTTCAGCAATGTTTACAAACATTTGAAATCGCTGGACGGATAGATTTAGTTTCAGAATTTATTGAACAACTATTAGAAGTCTTATATAGTTTAAAATCATGGGCAGCATTAGAAGTCGTCGCTAAAAAATCCCTAGAATTACATCAAATATATGGTCGAAAAATTCAATTAGCTTGTGATTATGGTTTTTTAGCGCAGGTAGCCGTACATAATTCAAACTGGATACAAGCTAGTATTTTAGCGCATATATCATTACTACAATTGGAAACAGAAAAAAAACACCCAGAATCAAATCATTATTTATTTCCTCTGATCTTAGAACAAATTTATTTATTAACTTTAGCAAAAGCCCTCAATCATCTCGGACAAATAACAGTAGCAAAAGAATATATAAATACGGCATCTCAACAACTGTCATCAGCTTTAGAAAGCAGTGAACATCAATATGATGCCCATCGTTATATTCGCTTATTACATAATTTAAGATCATTATACTTCGAAATAGGACACTATCTGCAAGCCTATATTATTAAACAAAAACTTCGGTCTGTAGAACAACAATATGGTTTTGTCCCCTTTATTGGGGCTGGACGGTTACAACCTCAAAGACAAGTCACCAACCCCACTTTAATATCTACATTTGGTAGTAATAGTATAGCCTTAGAAATTGCCGCCTCTGGTAGAGAATCTGATGTTAATCACTTAATTGGCAGAATTAGTCGTGCAGACCAAAAATTAATAGTTATTCATGGACAGTCAGGTGTTGGCAAAAGTTCTACCGTTACGGCTGGCTTAGTTCCCGCACTACAAAACCGCGCTATTGGTGATCAAATTGCTGTACCAGTTGTCCTCCAAGTTTATAGAGATTGGTTAGGAGAATTAGGAAAATCTTTTACCAAAGCTATGTTAGAAATGGGGAAACCATCAGCCATTGAAACAGAATCTCGATCTAAGTTTTGCCCTCTGACAACTGCTAATGACATTTTACAACAATTACGAGAAAATGCAGATAATCATTTAATTACAGTTTTGGTTTTTGACCAATTTGAAGAATTTTTCTTTGGTTACACAGATTTTCACGAAAAACAAGCATTTGATCAATTTATTAGTAATTGTTTAGGTATATCTTTTGTAAAAGTTATTTTAACTTTGCGCGAAGATTATTTACATCGCCTTCTAGATTTTAGACACCTCTCATCAATTGATGCAATTAATAATAATATTCTTGATAAAAATATTCGTTATCAACTGAATAACTTTTCTCCTGACAATGCCAGAAAAATCATTCAAAAATTAGCTGAACGTTTACATTATCAATCCCAACTCAAATTAGAACCAGATTTGATTGATGCTTTGGTTGCAGATTTGTCTTCAGAACTGGGTGAAGTTCGTCCGATAGAATTGCAATTGGTAGGCGCGCAATTACAAGATAAATATATTACTACGCTTGCACAGTATGAACCCTATCGTCCCAATAAGTTAATTCAAACATATATTCAAGAATTAATTAAAGAATGTGGCAAAGAAAACGAACGAGCCGCGCTTCTAGTTTTATACTTATTAACCGATGATAATAACAAAAGACCTTTTAAAACCCGCGCAGAATTAACATTAGAACTCTCAGAGTTGGAAGACCCTAGTAAATTAGAGTTAATTTTAGATATTTTAATTCGCTCTGGGTTAGTTGTGATATTTCCCAATGTTCCCGAACGCTATCAATTAATTCATGATTATTTAGTCAGCTTAATCCGTTATTTACAACAACAAGAATCTGGATTGCAAACACAAATTAATACATTACGGGATAAAGTTAGAAATAGCTATCAAGAAATTGAGCGTCTTAAATGTGAATTAAGAAAAACTCAAAACGGTGTTAGTTTAGAACATATCCAACATCAACAAGCAGATAATTTACTGGCAGAATTACGAGAACTACGCAAGCGAGAAGAAGAAAGTCAAACGGAAATTGAACATTTGCGAACAGAATTAAAAGAAAAAGAATTGATTGCAAAATTAACCGACAGCCAGGAAAAACAACGGTTGAGTGCGATTAGATTAAATATTGCCCTCAAAATAGCCTTAACAGCTTCTATTATTGCTATGTTTGGCTTAACTACTTCTGTGATTACGTCCACAGATAGTGAAATGAAAACCCTAAGTGCGTCTAGTGAGGCTTTATTTGCTTCTGAAAAAGGTATTGATGCTCTTAAAGAAAGTTTAAAAGCAGGAAGAAAATTGCAAAAAACTCTATGGAGAAATACTTTTACTCAAGAAAAGGTATTAACTGCACTGTATCAAGCGGTTTATGGAGTCAAAGAACGTAACCGCTTAGAAGGTCATTTATTGGGGGTGAGACTGGTAAAATTTAGTGCTGATAAGTCTTTAATAGCTTCAGCTAGTGCAGATACAACAATTAATCTTTGGAATCCTCGTGGGATTTTATTAAGGACTCTATCAGGACATGACGATGTGGTAAATAGTGTGTCTTGGTCACCTGATAGTCAAATGTTAGCTTCTGCTAGTCAAGACAAAACAATTAAACTGTGGAATCGAGAAGGTAAACTCCTAAAAACTTTACTTGGTCATACATCTGTAGTAAATAGTGTCAGTTTTCATCCTCATGAAAAAATTATCGCATCTGCTAGTACAGATCAGACTATAAAATTGTGGAGTCAAGAAGGTAAGCTACTGAAAACTTTAGTAGGTCATAAAGATGCGGTTTTAGCTGTAGCTTGGTCTGGTGATGGTAAAATTCTTGCTTCTAGTAGTGCTGACAAAACAATAAAGTTGTGGAGTCGAGAAGGTCAGTTACTCAAAACTTTGTCGGGGTATAAAGATGCTGTTGTCGCTATAGCCTGGTCTCCTAATAGTGGAATTCTTGCTTCTGCTGGTATGGATAAAAAAATCAAATTATGGAGTCGAGAAGGTCAATTACTCAAAACTCTTTCTGGACACAGCAGCGGTGTTATTAGTGTTGATTTTAGTAATGATGGACATACTCTGGCATCTGCGAGTATGGATGAAACAATTAAAATTTGGAGTCTTGACGGTAATTTACTAGAAACTCTGAGAGGGCATAATAGTTGGGTAAATAGTGTCAGTTTTAGCCCTGATGGACTAACTCTAGCATCTGCTGGTAGGGATAAAAATATTATTTTATGGCGTTGGAATAGTCTGAATTTGCATCATTCCCAAACTAATGATGATTGGGTGACAAGTATTAGTTTTAGTCCTGATAGTCATGCTATTGCTGGTGGTTGTCTGGATAAAACAATAAAAATCTGGAATCGAGATGGTAAATTACTAAAAATATTCACGGGTCACAATGATCAAGTGTGGGGTGTAGCGTGGTCGCCTGATGGTAAAATTATCGCCTCTGCTAGCAAGGATAAAACAATTAAATTATGGAGTCGAGATGGGACTTTACTCAAAACTTTAAATGGTCATACTGATATAGTTTTAGCTGTGGCGTGGTCGCCTGATGGTAAAATTATCGCCTCTGCTAGTAAGGATAAAACAATTAAATTATGGAGGCGAGATGGGACTTTACTTAAAACTTTAAATGGCCATACTGATGCTGTTAATTGGGTGAGTTTTAGTCCTAATGGTAAATTTCTAGCCTCTGCTAGTGATGATAAATCAGTAAAAATATGGGCAAAAAATGGGGAAGTTGTCAAAAATTTAACTAGTCATGCTCGCAGGGTAAATGGTGTAGCATGGTCGCCTGATGGTAAATTATTAGCTTCAGTTAGTCTTGATAGTACGGTTAAAATTTGGGGTGAGAATGGTATATTACAAAAAACTCTGATGGGGTATGGTGATGGTTTTATTAGTGTTAACTTTAGTCCAGATGGTCAAACTCTCGCAGTAAGCAGTGATAATAAACTCAGGTTGTGGAATCAGGAAGGTGTTTTATTGATGATATTAAAAGGTGATTCTGAACAGTTGAGTAGTGTTAGTTTTAGTCCAGATGGTCAAATATTGGCTGCTGGTAGTGATAAAGATAATGTAATTTTACGGAAGTTGCCAGATCTTAAATTAGAAAGTTTATTGAAACGCAATTGCCATATTTTAAAAGATTATTTACTGTATAATCCAAATATGACTAGAAAAGATGGCTATAAAGAGCAAAGTTACCGCACTTTGTGTGAAGATGATTAAGTATAGCAATTCTCATTTTGAAAAAAATCAGGTTAGAATTGCGGATTATATGTATTACGCGGGGAAAAATGTCTGAATCACGGATTAGACGGATTGCCCTGATTTCTCGGATTTTAGTGCCTTTTATCATAGCAAACAACCTAATCCGCCCAATCTTTTAATCCCTGTAATCCGCGATTCTGACTTTGCTGGAGGCACATCGCCGGATTCGTTAAGAATTGTAAAACCATCAGAATGTAAGGATTAAAATGTCATGAAACCTTAAAATGAGAATTGCTGGTTAAGTAGGTTAGCATTGAAAATCGTCGTTATGGCAAGGCAAGAGTCAAGAGGATTTGGGCGATTTTACCTTTCTTTACACAGTTTGGTTTTATTGTGTTCACCTACTTAGGGGCATAATTCGTAATTACTCTTTTTAACTATTTTTTTAAGTAATCAAAACCCGTTATGACTATGCAAATTAGCTTTTTACCAGATGATATTACTGTAAATGCTGAAGTAGGAGAACCGTTGTTAGATGTGGCGGAACGGGCTGGGGTATCAATTCCTACGGGTTGTCTGATGGGGACTTGTCACGCTTGTACTGTAGAGTTAGATGATGGGGAAGTTATTCGGGCTTGTATTACCGCAGTTCCACCGGGAAAGGAGAAGTTGACGGTGCATCTTTTTAGTGATCCAACTTGGTAATTATGTTTTGTTTCGCGCAAAGATGCTAAGAAGCAAAGAATAAACAATCCTGTATATAAGCAAAATGGGTATATAGTATGTCTAGCAATGGTTTCTTGTCAAGGATTATGCTATTTAATACACAAATTAAAGACTAAAATCCCACTTAATGAACAACACACCAATTATTCTTTATAGACAAGGAAATGCCAATTCCCCCAGAATGGATAATGTTCGCCCTGATAAAGATATTGCTTGCTATGATCAGGATGGGGGAGTATGGGTTATGACTACTTTAGCAGATGGGGAATCAACAGGGGGAATATCAACATTTGCTAATCCAGGTTATGGTAAAAATTGGTGGCAATTACAAGCAGGAACAAAAATACCAGAACAGCTAGAATTAGTTAATGACTATGATAATCACTGGCTGTGGAAACCCATTCAAGATATGCCATTGGAGGATTATAAAGGAAAGCCTCTAGCCTTCATCCCTTGTCTAAAGCACAGATGTAGCTTCCTAAGTCAGCTACATCTTCAAGGGTTTTCGGCATTTCCCTTATAAAAAAGCATTACAACAGATAGGTAAGTATTTCTCTAAAGTTAATTAATAATAGTTACAGTCATCATTGGAAGGAATTAGCTATGGATTTATCATTTAAAGATATCAAGTTCATGATCGAAGCTGTTGATAATTTGATGGTAAAATACCAAGAAAGAATCAATCAAATTGAAGACTTGGATGAATATGAAGATGAAGTTTCTGATCTAGGAAATGATATAATGTTTTTATCATCTCTTCGCAAAAAAATAGATGATAGTTTAAACGATAGTGTTAGTCCGCAAGTAAATACTTCTATTTTCAGACCACTTTCTATTGGGGGGAGAAAATACAGTAGAGAGGAAATTAAAAAAGCCAAATTAAAGCACTTAGAAGCAACAATAAAGGGGTCAACCAGTCACCCCACCGCACATATAAAGTCTGAGTTTGACGAAGATAAATAGTTTCACTCTTGGTAAGCCATACTCCTAGCCCTCACAGATAATTTTTATGGCTTACGCTACGCTATCCGTAAGTCCTAATTATTTTCAGGTGTGGGTGTTTCTGTGAGAGTTGGTTCTTCTGTTGGTTCGGGTTCTGGGGGATTTTCTGCGGTTAGGGTGAGTTGATAATCTACGGATTCTGAGGCTGTGGAAACAACAACAAATTCATAAAATCCTTTTTCTGGTAATGTTGCAGATATCGTCCGTGTTTGAGAGTCTTGTAGTAATGGGTTTTTCCCAGAGGGGGAATAAATTGAGAGTAAAACTTTGGAATTTGCTTCTAGTTTCACTTCCATATTTTGATCTTTGGTTAGTCCAACAATAAAAACTTTACCTTTTCCTGGTTGGAGAGTTCCACTTACTGTTTTACCTGTAGTACCTTCAGGAAAGACTATTGTTTCCAATATGCTTTTGTCAAGAATGGCGTTAAGTTGATCATTGACAAATGCGTACCAAACTTGTCCAATGGGTTGTTTAATAAAACTTTTACTCTTTTGTTCGGGAAATTCACGGAAAAAAGCTGCATCACCTAAATCATATAAAGACCGACTACCAACGTTGATTTGATTAACTTGGGCTTTCCATGTGGCGCGTTCGTCACCAGTGTAAGTTCCCAGTTGACGGCGGGAGTCAGGAGTGATGGCTGTTAGCTTTTCTAGGACTTCGGCGGCGGTTTTATCCCATTCTGCCCTTAAATTTTCATCTTCTGGATTATCACTAAGAATACGCCCTTTTAAATTGGGATATTTTTCCCGGAAAAGTTGGTTCACCAGCTTAACATAAAATTGATAATTTATATCTAATTCTTCACGGAGAATGCTCAATTTTTGTTTGCGTTGTCTTTCTTCTGGTGAAAAAGTTACTTCTGTTTTTTCTGTTTCGGTGGAATGGGGACTGGGTAAAATTATCGGGTTATTTCCCTGTAAATTGTTGGTAGGGGTTTTAAGTTTTTGCCAATATAAATAACTCCCAATAGTCAGGACAAAAACGAGAATCAAAACATTTTTTCCCGTCCAAATACCTGGTTGGGGAGGAGTGGGAATCATCACGGGTTCAGGAACGGGGATTTTCGGGGGAGAAATAGCAACTGTAGCAGATGTGGGGGGTTGAGTTTGCGGATAGCTAACAGATTGAGGATTGAGGACTTGAAGAACTTGACGGGCGGTTTGATAGCGTTGGTGTAACCCGCCGTAGGCATCGCTGGCAATTGGTGATAACATTTTATCTATGATTTCTCCCAGCGCGGAACTGAGTCTGATTTCCCGTCGCCATTGCCAAGTAAAATTATAAGTATCAATTAATTCCTGGGGTTGTTTACCTGTCAGTAAAACTAAAACTGTGACGGCTAAAGCATATAAGTCACTGTGGGTGGACACCATACCAGTTTGCATCTGTTCTGGGGGTGCAAATCCTATTTTTCCTAACAAAGTGCCATTTGTGGGAGATGCTATTCCCCCTGTTTGGTAATATTGAGAGGCGACGGTGGCGGCTACTTGTTTAACACCTCCAAAATCAATTAATACTGGTAATTTATCACTACTCCGAAGCATTAAATTATCAGGAGAAATATCACGATGAATCACCCCCAGGGCGTGAATATATTCTAATACTGGTAAAATTTGCTGTAATAATTGGCGGATTTCTATTTCTGTGAATTTTAAACCTTGTTTTTGCCGACTATTTAATAAGGAATTATAAGTTTCACCATCTATATAATCTTGAACTAGAAAAAGACTTTCTTTCCCTTTTAAGTTGATGCGTAATAGTTCCCGAAATCGGGGAATTTGAGGATGTTGTAATTTGTAAAGTACACTTGCTTCTCGCTGAAAAAGTTCTTCGGCTTTTTGGACAATGTAGGGAGTTTGTACCTGGGGAGAAAATTCTTTTAAAACACAAGCTTCTCGAAAGCGGTTCAGGTCTTCTGCTAAGTAGGTTTTACCAAATCCTCCTTGACCAATTTGCCGAATAATAACATAGCGATCGCCTAAAGTTTGTCCCGCTTGAATACCTTGATTTCCAGATGTCGGTACGCTGCCAATTCTGTCTCCACATTGGAGACAAAACCTACTACCGGACGGATTTTTATGCCCTTGAGAACAGTATATATTAGTCATTAGTCATTGGTCAGTTGTTAGTTGTCAGTTGTTCGTTGTTCGTTCTGATAAATTACCAATTACCTATTACCAATTACTTATTTTCTACTTTATCAGATGCGATCGCATACCAGATTTGTAGAAAGGTTTTTTGATTTAGTTTGCCACGTTCTTGACCAGGAAACAAGGGATCAAAAGTTTGATATGTATCTGCGCGTAAATCCTGAAAAGATTTATAATTACCTAATTTTCCCGCTTTAGCTAACTGTTCCCAGCGTTGGGAATCCTGTTGACTATAACTACCTATTTTCTTTCTAGCAGGCTCAGTTAAATTAGCCTTTTCTAGATTATTTAATAACTTATTAGCTATACCATTCCATTGTGATCTCAAAGCTGCGTCTTCGGGGTTTTGAGTTAACTTACGGTTGTTTAGTTCTGGGTTTTCGGCATAAAAAACTTCATTAACGGTGTTAGTAAAAAATACCGGAGCAATTTCTAACTGTTGTAGACGACTAAACACCTGTTGAATAGTGCGATTAGTTTGATTTCTTTCATCTTCATAATCATACTTAGATGGGATTTTGGGAAGTTCAACTTGCGGAAATTTAATTGAGGTTATTCCCTTAACTGCAAAATTTCCTAAAGCAAACATACCCGCACCTGTTGACAACATTACCGTAGTCATAATAAAGCTGACCATAAAAGGCCGCAACCATTTTGGCATAGGTATTTTCTGAACAAACAAACTTGTCTGATTGTGGACACCACCATGAATACTGCGAACCCGCTTTATTCCTGGTGCTACCACCTGTGTTTTCAACTTAGTAATATAGGGATTGGGATTATTGTTAGAAGTTTGCATAATCTGTGGTGTAGATGAGGTAGATGGTAAAGGTAGATCTTTAATAACTTGTTCGGCTTTTTGATAGCGATCGCTTGGCTTATATGCCAACATCTTTTTTAAGACAGTCTCTAACTTGGGACTCACCTTAATTTCCTTACCCCAAAGCCAAACCCCATTAAAGCTATCATAAAGTAAATGTGGTTCTTTCCCGGTGATTAATACCAAAGCCGTCACCGCTAACGCATAAAAGTCACTGTTTTTATAAACTTTTCCCTGAAGTAACTGTTCTTCTGGTGCGTATCCCTTCTTACCCAACAAAGTCGCATTTACAGCCAGTTGTGTCCGCCAAAAACCCTGAGAAGCTGGTAACTGTTTAACCCCTCCAAAATCAATCAATACGGGCAAATTATCACTTTGGCGCAAAATCAAATTATCCGGGGAAATATCGCGGTGAACTATATCTAAAGAATGAATATAAGTTAGCACAGGCAGAACATTATGCAATAAATTAATCACCTCCTCCTCGCTAAAAGACTTCCTCTGACCTTGGTGCTGTGCAAATAATTGGTCATAATTATCACCCTCAATATAATCTTGCACCAAAAAGAAGAAATCCTTAGTCCCAATTTTGGCGGAAAAAGAAGCATGAAACCGGGGAATTTGGGGATGTTGGATTTTTTTGAGGACACTTGCTTCCCGTTCAAACAGTTCCTTAGCCTTTTGTAACTCCTGGGGTTTGACAACATTGGGGGCAAATTCCTTTAAAACGCAAGTTTTTCGAGATTTTTGCCGATCAATCGCTAAATAACTGCGGCCAAAACCACCTTGTCCCAATATCCGCGCAATTTCATAACGATTATCAATAACTTGTCCCACCGTCAAAGGTAGTGCTTCACCGCATTGAGTACAAAAACGATGACCGCCATTATTTATGTGTTGTTGACTGCAATATATTTGCATGATCCGGGGAGATGAATGGAGAGTTATGAATGGCTACACAAGGAACGAGGTAATTTACGTTCCCCTAGCATCTGAAAACCAAGATCTTTATGGTAATTGTCAGATTCTAATTGTGCCATCCTCGCTACTACTAGCAAGAAATTTTTGATCTGCGCTAATAGCCGCTTCCACCGAACTTGGATCCCAATGCAAAAACTACATTCACGGGTAATTCTTTAAAAATTAAGTAACTATCAAAACTGTCTATACTTATTGCTGGCTTAATTATGTATTTATCCTCAGCTGCTTTTGTTGTTTATTATATCCATATATTTACCAGAAAATGAAGTTACAATTAAGGGCGGGGATAGCCCGCCCCTACAGTCAATTTTGCCGAAATAAATGGCAATAACTAACTTGAAAGCTTAACTAGAAGTGTCTTACTTCTTAGATTCAGCAATGGGAACCCACTCAGTGTGGAAAGATCCTTCTTTATCAGTTCGTTTGTAAGTGTGAGCACCGAAATAGTCTCGTTGTGCTTGAGTTAAGTTTTGTGGCAAGCGATCGCGGCGGTAACTATCGAAGTAATCTAAAGAAGCACTAAAAGCAGGTACAGGAATACCCAACTTAGCCGCAGTCACAATTACTTCCCGCCAAGCAGCTTGTCTATCCAAAATTGTTTGCTTAAATTCAGGTGCTAACAACAAGTTAGGTAAAGCGGGATTTTCGTCAAATGCCTTCTTAATCTTATTCAAGAAGCCGGCGCGAATAATACAACCACCCTTCCAGATGCGAGCCATTTCGCCCAAATTCAATTCCCAATTGTAAGTTTTGGAAGCTGTGGATAACAGCGCCATACCTTGGGCATAAGAACAGATTTTGGAACAATACAGAGCATCCCGCACCATGTTCACAAAGGTGGCAATATCACCACCATACTTAGCATTAGGGCCGGTGATTTGCTTAGAGGCAGCAATCCGTTCGTCTCTAATGGAAGAGAGAATCCGGGAATTTACCGCCGCTGTAATTGTAGGGATAGCTACACCCAATTCCAAAGCAGTTTGTACAGTCCAACGACCAGTTCCCTTTTGACCGGCTGCGTCAACAATTAAATCAACGAGAGGAATCTTGGTGTCTGGATCTACGTAGGGGAAAATATTCGCGGTAATCTCAATCAAAAATGAATTGAGTTCGTCAGTTGTATTCCATTGAGCAAATACTTCGTGGAGTTGTGCTGCACTTAAACCAGCCACATTTTTCAGTAAATCGTACGCTTCTGCAATTAACTGCATATCGCCGTATTCAATACCGTTGTGAACCATTTTTACATAGTGTCCAGAACCACCAGGACCAATGTAGGTGACACAAGGACCATCATCAACTTGAGCCGCAATTTTGTTGAAAATGGGGGATAGGTATTCATAAGAGCTTCTTGTCCCACCGGGCATGAGAGAAGGACCGTTTAAAGCTCCTTCTTCACCACCACTGACACCCATACCGATATAGCGTAAACCGATGGGTTCTAATTCCTGAGTGCGTCTATCGGTGTCTTCAAACCAAGAGTTACCACCGTCAATAATGATATCACCCTCTTGAAGTAAGGGCTTAAGCTGTTGAATTACTGCATCAACAGGCTTACCAGCTTGCACCATCACCAAAATTTTGCGGGGACGTTCCAATGAGGCGACAAATTGTTCCAGGCTAAAAGCGGCTCTAACGTTCCGTCCTTGGGCGCGGTGCGCCATGAAGGCATCGGTTTTTTCACGGGAGCGGTTGTAAACTGCAATTGGGAAGCCATTTCTTTCTACGTTAAGTGCGATATTTTCGCCCATAACCGCTAATCCAATCACACCAAAGCTTTGTAGTGTCATAGTTCAGTTTAAATCTTTTGTTTGGGTTTGGCTCTTTCTCTTGCAGATCCTTTCTCTTTAAGGGTAGTCCGAGATTTTGGCTTCACTCCTAAAGAAGATATTAAGAGTTTTTCAAGAATTTAAGAAATTACCGTGTCGGTTCGCCATAAACAGTTTGCCAATATTTTACATAGGTTTTTGTGACCAATAATAGGTTTGTTTAGGAGTCAGGATAAACAATCAATTATGATGGTTTTTCTTGATGGGTATAATTAGCTACGTTTAATGCCAAATCGGCATCTGCGAGTTGAAAACATAGGGATAAATGCAATTTTAGTTCAGAAGTATAGATAGAATAAACTTGTGTTAGCCAATCATATTTAATCGCTAAAACCTATACATCTCATGGATTTTGCTAATTTTGCATCCCAGTTAAATGCCGGAACGATTTTACCAGAGGGAATCGTCATGATTACCCTCTTGGGGGTTTTGATTGTTGATTTAATTTTGGGACGGACATCTGCACGCTGGATTGGATATCTAGCTACCCTGGGTTTAACAGCCGCGATTATTGCTCTATACTTTCAATGGGATTCAACTAACCCCATTGCCTTTACTGGTAGCTTTAATGGTGATGACCTGAGTATTGTCTTTCGGGGAATTATCGCCCTGTCAGCAATGTCAACAATATTAATGTCAATTCGCTACGTTGAACAAAGTGGTACGCCTTTAGCCGAATTTATTGCCATTTTGATGACTGCGACTTTGGGAGGAATGTTTTTATCCGGGGCTAATGAGTTGGTGATGATTTTCATCTCCTTAGAAGCCTTGAGTATTTCCTCTTATTTGTTGACAGGTTATACAAAACGTGACCCCCGTTCCAATGAGGCAGCGTTGAAATACTTGTTAATTGGTGCTTCTAGTACAGCGGTGTTTTTGTACGGTGTCTCGCTGTTGTATGGGTTATCTGGTGGACAAACGGAATTAACTGCGATCGCTCAAGGTATCGCTACAGCAAATGTTGGTCAATCACTAGGTTTAGTAATTGCTCTGGTTTTCGTAATTGCGGGTATTGGGTTCAAAATCTCCGCTGCACCCTTCCACCAATGGACACCGGACGTTTATGAAGGCGCACCAACTCCAGTTATCGCCTTTTTATCTGTTGGTTCTAAAGCCGCAGGATTTGCCCTGGCTATCCGTCTCTTAACTACCGTTTTCCCTATGGTGGCAGATGAATGGAGATTTGTTTTCACTGCCCTTGCGGTGCTAAGTATGGTATTGGGTAACGTTGTCGCCCTAGCCCAAACTAGCATGAAACGGATGTTAGCTTACTCATCCATTGCCCAAGCTGGGTTTGTGATGATTGGCTTAATTGCGGGAACTGATGCCGGCTATTCCAGTATGATTTTCTATCTACTGGTATACCTGTTTATGAACCTGTGCGGCTTTACCTGTGTGGTATTGTTCTCTCTGCGAACAGGAACAGACCAAATTTCTGAATACTCTGGTTTGTATCAAAAAGACCCACTTTTAACACTGGGTTTAAGTGTCTCTCTCTTATCCTTGGGTGGTATTCCGCCATTAGCTGGCTTTTTCGGGAAGATTTACCTATTTTGGGCAGGTTGGCAAGCTGGTCTTTACTGGTTAGTTTTACTTGGTTTAATTACCAGTGTGGTTTCTATCTATTACTACATTCGTGTAGTTAAGATGATGGTAGTCAAAGAACCTCAAGAAATGTCCGACGTGGTGAAGAACTATCCCCAAGTGCGTTGGGATTTACCAGGACTGAGACCTTTACAAGTGGGTTTGATAGTAACTTTAATAGCTACTACCATTTCTGGAATCTTATCCAATCCCTTGTTCACTTTAGCTAACAATTCTGTTACTAACACTCCCATGTTGCAAGCAGCAAAAGTTGTCAGTACACAAGTTAGTGTTATTACAAATAACGAGTCACAGGAATTGTAATTTATTCCTAAATAATTGCTAATGGGTAATTGGTAATGAAGCTGGTCTTCAATATTCAATTGCCCATTTTTGTTGTTAAACAGCAACAATACCACCTGAGTTCGGTGTTAGGAGTTCGGAGTTCAGAGTTAAGTAAGTAGGCGAAATTAATTACACATTAAAAATACCATGTTTGGTGTTATCTACATTTATTTTCGCAATTGAAGAACTGTGAATGATACCGTTTTTCTTTTGCATATTTATGGCGATATGCCCGCTATTAAAATGTGATTTGTTTGCCATTATTTTTAGATTTATCTGATTGCTAAATAAAGCTAAAATCAATTTATTAATAAGGGTTTCGCGGATTTTTATTACAAAAAAGTGCCAGGTTTTGGCTGATGGTGTCTCAAAATAGGTGCATTTTTCCTTGTCGGATTTGGAAAATTGAGGATATCCAGATAGTTGCAATTGTCACCTGTCCCCTCCCCTATTAGCAAACCCTACTTAATTCTCTGTTTAATGAAAGTCACCACTTGATTAAGCTGTTTCTTCAAGTTATCAATTTCTCCTTGCATCTTGATAATTTTGTCATTTAGTAATTTGATCTCAGCAGATAAATCTACGGCATTTACAGCAACTGAGGCAGGTTGCTGATTTGCCGGATTGACTGAAGGTGTATTTAAGTCTGGACGTTCCTTTTTCGACTTCAGCATTGCCGACTTGATAGCGCCAACGAGTTGCTTTTGATCAAAAGGTTTGCCTAAAAATTCAAAATATTCAAATGGTTCTACTAATTTCTCCGTTACCTCTTCCTTCCGTCCTGACATGATCACCAAAGGAATTTTCCGCAATTCTGGTTGAGACTGGATTTTCTGGAAAACTTCCCAACCACTCATTTTTGGCAACAAAAAATCTAGCATGATCAAGCTGACTTTTTCCTTGAGGATGAGGTTGTATCCTTCTAACCCATCCTTGGCTTCTATCACCTCAAAATTACCTGGTGGTAACATTTCTCGTACTTTTACCCTGACAACGGTAGTGTCGTCAATAACTAAAATTTTGTTACTTGTCACAACTGGTTACTCTACTAAAAATTTTATGTTTAGATGGCTGGTTGCCGATTGCTTTTAGGAATTCTCTCACTATATCCAAAATTTATGTAGATTGGGGAGGAGTATTTGATGACATAAATTTCCGAAATCACAGGAGTTGTAGGAACCTTTCACTGATGTTTTGATCAATTTGTATCATAGTTGTGTAGACTACACACAACTAATATCCTGTGTAGTGGAAGATTTATGAATCTAACTTCACCTGAGTTCGGTGTTAGGAGTTTCTCCTTCGGAGACGTTACGCGAACAGAGTTATGATTTTTTCAACGAGATCATCAGGGTTTGAGACTCATATTTGGGGCAGTTTTCCAAAAATTATCTTATGTCGAACTCAGGTAACTTCTCAGTTTGGGGTATATTCTGGAATTACAGTACCTCTATGTAAATAGTCATTACGCGCTCTTACTTTTTGCCTAATTAACAAATCGTTATATGAATTCTCCACAACAAGTTGATATCAAGTCAGAAATTATGACTATGCCTAGCTGGTTGCGTCGCCCCATTGGCAAAGCCAGTGAAATATCTACTGTCCAACGTATCATTAAGCAGCGACAAATTCACACAATTTGTGAAGAAGGGCGTTGTCCAAATCGGGGTGAATGCTACGCCCAAAAAACGGCGACTTTTTTATTAATGGGTCCAACTTGTACCCGCGCTTGTGCTTTTTGTCAGGTAGATAAGGGTCATGCGCCAATGGCGTTGGATGGGGAAGAACCCCAAAAGGTGGCAGAATCAGTACGGCTTTTAGGGTTGCGGTATGTGGTATTAACTTCTGTCGCCCGTGATGACTTGGCTGATGGAGGGGCTGGTCATTTTGTGAGGACAATGGAGACTATTCGCCAGATGAATCCCGATACTCAAATTGAGGTGCTGACATCGGATTTTTGGGGTGGTGGGGGTGTGGCAGTTCAACGTCACAGTTTAGCCATGATTATTCAGGCTCAACCGGCTTGTTTTAACCATAATGTCGAAACAGTCCGCAGGTTAACTCCAACTGTGCGCCGAGGGGCAAAATATGAGCGTTCGTTGGCTGTATTAGCCACGGTTAAGGAGTTGAATGATCAGCTTCCTACGAAGTCAGGTGTGATGGTGGGACATGGAGAAACTATGGAGGAGTTAATTGAGACTATGGCGGATTTGCGATCTGTAAAATGCGATCGCCTCACCATTGGTCAATATATGCGCCCTTCTTTAGACCATCTACCTGTTAAAAAATATTGGACTCCAGAGGAATTTACAGAACTGGGGAATATAGCCAAGGAAATGGGCTTTAATCACGTCCGTTCTGGTCCTCTGGTTCGTAGTTCCTATCACGCTGGGGATTCGGGGG
>NZ_JADEVZ010000001.1 GCF_015207875.1 Dolichospermum sp. LEGE 00240 | reverse complement strand
TTCTAAATGGATTAGGTCTCCCTAAAAGGAGGTGATCCAGCCACACCTTCCGGTACGGCTACCTTGTTACGACTTCACCCCAGTCATCAGTCCTACCTTAGGCATCCCCCTCCTTGCGGTTGGGGTAACGACTTCGGGCGTGACCAACTTCCATGGTGTGACGGGCGGTGTGTACAAGGCCCGGGAACGAATTCACTGCAGTATGCTGACCTGCAATTACTAGCGATTCCTCCTTCACGAAGGCGAGTTGCAGCCTTCGATCTGAACTGAGCTACGGTTTTGTGAGATTCGCATCACATCGCTGTGTAGCTGCCCTTTGTCCGTAGCATTGTAGTACGTGTGTAGCCCAAGGCGTAAGGGGCATGCTGACTTGACGTCATCCCCACCTTCCTCCGGTTTGTCACCGGCAGTCTCTCTAGAGTGCCCAACTTAATGCTGGCAACTAAAAACGAGGGTTGCGCTCGTTGCGGGACTTAACCCAACATCTCACGACACGAGCTGACGACAGCCATGCACCACCTGTGTTCACGTTCCCGAAGGCACTCCTATCTTTCAACAGGATTCGTGACATGTCAAGCCTTGGTAAGGTTCTTCGCGTTGCATCGAATTAAACCACATACTCCACCGCTTGTGCGGGCCCCCGTCAATTCCTTTGAGTTTCACAGTTGCCTGCGTACTCCCCAGGCGGGATACTTAACGCGTTAGCTACGGCACAGCTCGGGTCGATACGAGCTACGCCTAGTATCCATCGTTTACGGCTAGGACTACTGGGGTATCTAATCCCATTCGCTCCCCTAGCTTTCGTCCCTCAGTGTCAGTTTTGGCCTAGCAGAGCGCCTTCGCCACCGATGTTCTTCCTGATATCTACGCATTTCACCGCTACACCAGGAATTCCCTCTGCCCCGACCACACTCTAGCTTTGTAGTTTCCACTGCTTTTATTTGGTTGAGCCAAACTCTTTAACAGCAGACTTACAATGCCACCTGCGGACCCTTTACGCCCAATCATTCCGGATAACGCTTGCATCCTCCGTATTACCGCGGCTGCTGGCACGGAGTTAGCCGATGCTTATTCCTCAGGTACCGTCACTTTCTTCTTCCCTGAGAAAAGAGGTTTACAACCCAAGAGCCTTCCTCCCTCACGCGGTATTGCTCCGTCAGGCTTTCGCCCATTGCGGAAAATTCCCCACTGCTGCCTCCCGTAGGAGTCTGGGCCGTGTCTCAGTCCCAGTGTGGCTGATCATCCTCTCAGACCAGCTACTGATCGTCGCCTTGGTAGGCTCTTACCCCACCAACTAGCTAATCAGACGCAAGCTCTTCTTCAGGCAGCAAGCCTTTCACCTCTCGGCACATTCGGTATTAGCCACCGTTTCCAGTGGTTGTCCCCAACCTGAAGGTAGATTCTTACGCGTTACTCACCCGTCCGCCACTATCTCCGAAAAGACCGTTCGACTTGCATGTGTTAAGCATACCGCCAGCGTTCATCCTGAGCCAGGATCAAACTCTCCATTTTG
>NZ_JADEVZ010000091.1 GCF_015207875.1 Dolichospermum sp. LEGE 00240 | reverse complement strand
TGTTCTCTAGTTAAGTTGCTGGAGTATACTTTACTCATTGCTCTCTACGGTTCTGTATCTTTGTATTTACAGATTATACCCGGAGAGCTTTTTTTACTCAACTTCTAACTTTTCAAACACCCTCTAAGCAAAGATATAGAACCGCCGCAATTCAACTTCTTGAATCTCTAGAATCAGATCCAAATGTTGAAATAGTTCCTCTAACTAATGAACTGTACAATGCGGCTTTTCAATTATTCAGAAGTCGTCAAGATAAAGAATGGGGATTGGTTGACTGCATATCATGTATTGTGATGCAAAATCGGAAAATTACTGATGTGCTAACTGCGGATGAGCATTTCAATCAAATGGGATTTCGGGCGTTATTAAGAAATTAATGAAACAGGAATAGTGAAGCTGACCGAAGATATCGCTTTTTAGGCGATGTGGGATGCGATAGCGAAGCGCGACCTAGGAATCGCTTTTCGATGATGGGGTGCGATCGCTTTTGGGATGTGGGAGGGCGATTGCTGTTTTGGGGATGTGGAAGGGCGATCGCTTTTGTGGGGATGTGGGATGCGATCTCTGTTCTGTAGTGGTGGGAAATGCGATCGCTTGATAAAATAGAAGTAACTTAAAGTTACAGGATAAACAAATAAATGATCACATTAGAAATGGCGATCGCTCCAAAACACACAAAATTAACATACTATCCGTTACCTGTTCCCTTCTTTGTAATATAGAAATAAAATGAGTGAAGTAACAGCAAATTATGATCAATCATGGAAAGAAGCATTAAATGAATATTTTGAAAGCTTCCTAGCATTTTTCTTTCCTGTAGCCCATCAAGCAATAGATTGGACAAAAACCCCTGAATCTTTAGATAAAGAACTGCAAGAAATTACAGCTTCAGGAGAAACCAAGAACCGAATTACCGATAAACTGTATAAAGTTTGGTTATTAGATCAAACTCAAGTATGGATTTTAATCCACATAGAAATTCAGAGTCAATATGATGTCAACTTTGAAGAACGGATGTACATTTATAATTACCGAGCCTTCGACCTTTATCACCAATTTGTAGTAAGTGTAGCAATTTTAGGTGATACAAGTCCTAGTTGGCGACCAAATAGTTATAATAGAGCTATGTTGGATTGTGAATTAAATTTAAAATTCCCCATAGCTAAAATCCTTGATTATGAATCAAAGTGGGATGAACTAGAAAAGAGTGATAATCCCTTTGCTACCATAGTTATGGCGCATTTAAAGACTAAAGCCACCACCAGTAATTTAGCAGAAAGGGAGCAGTGGAAATGGATATTAATTAGAGGACTTTATGACCGGGGCTTCACAAAAGAGAAGGTTATTAAGTTATTTAAAATCATCGACACAATGATGACTTTACCTAAACAATTGCAAGCAGGATTGGTCACGAAAATTAAACAATTCGAGGAGGAAAGAACAATGCCTTTAATTAGCCCAACAGAACAACTAGCTATGGAACGGGGAGAGCAACAGCTAGTTATACGCTTACTAAATCGGCGAATTGGTGAAATTGAATTATCATTGATTGACTCAATTCGTGCATTAACAATTGAGAAATTAGAATTATTGGGTGAAGCTCTCTTAGATTTTTCTTCTATGACTGATTTAGAACAATGGTTACAAAATAACCCAGAGTCTTGAGATTAATCATACTGAATTAAATAGAGCGATCGCCTTTTTGGGGATGTGGAAGGGCGATCGCTTTTGGGATGGTGGGAGTGCGATAGCGAAGCTCACCAAAGGAATCGCTTTTTTGCTATTATCTTGACAATAAACAATAAACTGCAAATGCCAAGTAAACTAATTTTTGATAAATATTGTTATTACAATGAGAATTATTGCTCGGAGTACACTAAGAGAATATTGGCAAAAACATCCTGATACAGAACAGCCTTTAAAAGCATGGTTTGATGATGCTACCCGTGCAAATTGGCCAAGTCCATCAGATATTAAAGAAGTTTATGCTAATGCCAGTATCATTGCTAATAATCGAGTAGTCTTTAATATTAAAGGTAATAATTATCGTTTAATTGTCCATATTCGTTATGAGATTGGGATTATTTTTATTCGCTTTATTGGTACTCATCAAGAATATGACAAGATAGATGCTACAATCATTTAGGGAGGTTCGATATCATGAACTTAAAACCAATTAGAACAGCAGCAGATTATCAACAAGCCTTAAAAGAAATTGAACAAATTTTTGAGGCTGAATCTAATACACCAGAATATGAAAAATTAGATATTTTAACGACTTTAGTGGAAGTTTATGAACAACAAAATTATCCTATTGAACCTCCATCGCCCACTGCCGCAATTTTATATTATTTAGAAAGTCGTAATCAAGGAATTTCTACTTTTATTGAAAATTTAAAACATCATGGAGTTAGTGAAGAAATAATTAATACAGCTTTAAATGAAATGATTCACGGATGATGGGATGCGATAGCGAAGCGCTCCGTAGGAATCGCTGTTTTGGGGATGATGGGGTGCGATCGCTTTTAATAATGTTATAATCACTGCGTCTAAAATTTAATTATATGTATGGAATTTGAATGGGATACACAAAAAGCAAAATCTAATTTATCTAAACACAACGTTTCATTTGAAGAAGCTCAAACAGTTTTCGATGATCCACTCTATGTTGATTTTTATGATCCGGATCATTCTGAAGACGAACATCGTTATATTATTATAGGAGAATCATCAAGAAGTCGGATTTTGTTGGTTTCTTATACAGAAAGAGGGGATATAATTAGAATTATTAGTGCAAGACTTGTGACAAAACAAGAATTAAAAGCTTATCAAGAGGGTTAAGATAATGGAAGATGAACTTAGAGATGAATATGATTTAAAAAGTTTAAAAGTTAGAAAAATGGGAGCTAAACGTACAAGTTTTGGCAATACAATCATTAAATTAGATTCAGATGTTGCCGAATTGTTTCCTAATTCTGAATCTGTTAATGAAGCTTTACGATTTTTGATTAGAATTACTAGAGAAAATAAAGCTACATTTTAATTGTTCGCTTTTTCTGGGGGTAATGGAGAGCGATCGCGTTCGCAAAGCTCGACCTATTAATCGCTAGTGTTGGAATCTGTTAGAATTAATTAGCAAATAGTTTTAAGCTATAGTTCCCATAAATAAATAGTTAAGTAAAAAACACCATGTTTTATCCTCGTCTTAGCGGCGATCGCTATATCAACCCACTCACAGATTTTGGCTTCAAGCGACTATTTGGAACAGAGCCAAACAAAAACCTGTTGATTGACTTCCTGAATGTAATACTACCGCCCCAACATCGAGTCAAAGACCTCACCTACCGCAGCACCGAAAATCTTGGGAATAGCCCCCTTGACTGCAAAGCGATTTTTGATCTTTACTGTCAAAGCGAAAAAGGCGAAAGATTCATTGTCGAAATGCAAAAAGCCAAACATAATTACTTCAAAGACCGCAGCATTTACTACGCCTCCTTTCCCATTCAAGACCAAGCAGAAAAAGGAAATTGGAACTACAAGCTAGAGCCAGTTTACACCATTGGTATTTTAGATTTTGTTTTTAATGAAGATAAAAATGACGACGCTTTCTTGCATATTGTTGAACTAAAAGATCAAGATTGCAAAGTTTTTTATGAGAAACTGAAGTTTATTTATCTGGAATTACCAAAATTCAAAAAAAATATTGATCAACTAAACGACCATTTTGATAAGTGGTTATTTTTACTGAAACATCTACCCGATTTAGAAGAGCCGCCGCTAGTATTGCAAGAGAATGTATTTATGCAACTGTTTGAAGTTGCACGGATTACAGGCTTTTCTCAAGAGGAAAGAGAGGCTTACGAAAATAGCTTAAAGTATTATCGAGATATGAAAGGAGTTATAGAAACAGCACGAGAAGAAGGTAGAGAGGAAGGTAGAGAAGAAGGTATGCGATCGCTTTTGCTAAAACAACTTTCTCGTAAACTAGGAACTATACCTGATGAAATTAAAGTTCTGCTGGATCAGCTAGTTCCAGAACTATTAGATACATTGAGTGAAGACTTGTTTGATTTAGAAGGTTTGGAAGATTTACACAATTGGCTCAAAAATATTCACGGGTGGTGATAGATGATATAGCGATCGCGTTCGCAAAGCGTCCCGGAGGGAACTAGCGCACCGCAGGAATCGCTGTTTGGGGATGATGGGAAGGCGATAGGGATGTGGGAAAATGAGATTTATGTTACAGCAATTCTCACGTTAATCAAATACAATAAAGGGCGCAAGCCCTGCGCCCCTACGGGTTTTGTGATAAAAACTTTACCTCGTAAAACTAAAAATTAGGGGCTTAACGCATTGCGCTAAACCCCTATATGAGAATTAGATTCTAAGCAAAGACAAACTGTTTAGGATCTGCCAAACTTAAACTGCTGGCTTGAATACCAGTCAGAGTCGCTAAAGTTTGATTATTGAAGATAATCGCGGTATCTGCACCAACTTGATTTAACTTCAATGTTGATGTGGTAATACCTAAACTGACAGCACCTTGAATACCGATAACATCAGTACCCAGTTGGAAGTCAAGCACGGTATTAGCCGAAGAGGGCAATTCAGCATTGACAATCCAGAATTGGTCAGCGCCAGCACCGCCGGAAATTAAGTTACCACCACCAAGACTAACTCTGAAGATATCTTTACCATCACCACCCAAAGCGCGGTCATTGCTACCCAAGTAGAAGGTATCATCACCCACACCACCAGATATGCGGTTGCCACCTTGACCATCTCTCGCATCAAAGATGTCATTACCATCGCTACCGAAAGCGCGATCGCCTTTATTGACAAAGATAGTATCATCACCGCTACCCAGATCAACGATATTGTTACCAGCAAAGGGAGAACTTGCACCCAAGACAGTATCAACAGTGTCATCACCTGCGCCAGTGAAGATGGTGTCATTGATACCATCAGTGCCACCACTGACAAACAAATCATCGTTACCAGTTATCCCCGCCACATATTGGGTAGCTTCTGCTATAGCTGCAGATAGACCTAAACGGGAATCAAGGGCGAGGGGTTTGTCTAGTTCCAAGACCACCATTTCATTGTTGTCAATTCCTGGAGGACGACCAATGGAGAAGGGATAGTTGTTATCGTTGGCAACTAAAATGGTTTTGCTGTCAATCACTAAGACATCTTCAATGGTTTGGAAAGGCATATTGTAGGTGGTTTTACCATCACCATTGAGATCCTTGGGATCTTGGATATTAAGTAGGTCTGCTACTTCCTCCTTGGAGACAAAGCCGTTGGCATCAATTTTACTGAAGTCAACCTTGAATATCTTCTTGAAAAGGGCGGTACTACCTTGTCCGTTATCCCGTTCAATGACCAAGAACTCATTGTTATTGATGGGAGTGAAATCACCGATCGCATTGCTGGTACTTACTAATTGATAGCGTCCTATTAATCCTTGGTAGCTTTCACTGGCTACATCGAATTTATAAATCCGTACAGAACCAGCAGGATCGCCGACAACAGTTCCTTCCAACATCGGATAAATGGTTTGACGGTCAGGGCTAAATGCCATGCCTTCAAAGCCTTGGGAGCGGTTCAAATTGGCTGTTACGAGGTCGCCGTAGTAGGGCTGATTGGGAGCAAAGTATTCCGGGGAATTATTGAAGTAAGGAGTATTTAAATTCCCGTTGGGATTGGCATAGCCTGTACCAGCTAGGTAATCATTAACTAGAACTTGTCGTCCTGTTTTGGGGAAGTCGGTAAAGAAACCATCTACACCCAAATCAATGAACTTACGGAACTCTGCACCGGGGTCGTTTTTGTAAGTATCGGGAAGGAAGAACTCGTCATTTCTTAAAGTGTAGAGGTGAACGATTAAACCAGCTTTGTGGGCATCTTGAATCAGGGTTGTGGGTGTGCCTAAAACGCGATCGCCATCACTAATTTGACCATCACCATTGAGATCATCAGCAGTACCATCCTTATTGGCATCTACCGTCAACTGAGGAATAATCCGCTGTTTATTCGGTCCAATTCCTTTGGCGTAGGTAGCAATTTCTGTTAAACCTGCTGGTGTAGAAATATCGGTATAGGTGCGGGTATCACCACTGACTACAAAATCATAAGGACGACCTGAACCGCCAAACAATTGCACTAGAGGAATATCAATCCCTGCGGTGGGCATGATGGTATTTTTCAGTGCCTTGAGGTTAGCAACTTCAAAGGATTGAATGAAGACGCGAGATGGGTCGGTAAAGTTCTCAGCTTTGAGGGTGTCTGCTAAGATTTGGCTAGTATTGATACCTTGCTGTTGAAAGAAAGTAGGATGTTTGGTTTCGGGATAGATACCGATTTTGCGACCTGTTTCTAGTTCGACTTGTTTCACCAAATCAATGACTTCTTTCAAGGTTGGTACTTTCAATCCGTCTTGATCAAAAGTAGTACCACGCAAAGCAGGAATCCGTTCAATCGCATTTAGTTCCTTGACTTCTGCCAGGGTAAAGTCTTCAGCAAACCAACCGGCGACATTACGACCATCTAAATTTTTGATTTTCAGGCGATCGCTAAATTTATCACGTAAGTAAACATCCGTGCTTGTATCGGTAGTATTGATAACTGGCTTGCCATTGGTATCTCGTTGAATTGTGCCGTCAGTATTGAGAACACCGACTGCTAACATGGGTTCATGACGGGCAATTAAGACACCATCTTTAGTTACAGCTAAATCAGGTTCAATGAAATCTGCACCTTGGGCGATCGCTAATTTGTAGGCTTCTATTGTATGTTCTGGACGTTCACCACTTGCACCCCGGTGGCCGATGACGATGGGGGCTTTACCTGTGAGGGTATCAAATTTAGGAGTAGAAAGCACAGTGGGATTTTGGGGCGATCGGACTTGATTCGCCGTAATTTGATCCCGAACCAAATCACCTGTACCGGGGAAATCAGTAAAGTAACCATCTACACCCAAACTAATGAATTGACGATACTCTAATTCAGGGTTGTTATTATAATTTGATGCCAGAGAACGGCTTTCGTTGCGGAAAGTGTAAGGATGGACAAGCAAACCCTCTTTATGAGCATCACTAACTAAGCTGCTGGGCGCTAGGGTAACTTTATCTGCATCGTTAATCACACCATCGTTATTGAGATCATCTGGTTGACCATCATTGTTATTGTCTACAGTCTTCACCGAAACAATCTGGCGTTTCCAAGGCCCAATACCATCGGCATAGGTAGCAATTTCTTTCAAACCAGCAGGAGTTTGTAGATCTCCATAGGTGCGAGTATCTCCCTTAACAGTGAAATCATAAGGACGAGCGTAAACATCTTGATACAACAGTGTGCCATCGTTGGCGACATCGTAGGCATCAAGCAATTGTACCAAAGGAAGATTCACACCAGCAGCCGGCATGATGGTATTGTTTAAATCCTTGAGATTGCTGACTTCAAAGGACTGAATGAAAATCCGTTTGGGATCAGTAAATCCTTTCGCTTTGAGGGTGTCAATCAGTTTTTCTTCCAGTGACAAGCCCAAATTATCGTGATAGGTGGGGTGTTTGGTTTCAGGATAAATACCGATTTTCTTACCAGTTTGTACCTCAACCTCTTTCACCAAATCAATAATTTCGCCCAGGGTAGGAACTTGGAGAAGACCGTTGTATAACTGATCTCGGAAACCTTGAGGCATGACAGCCCGCAGAGTTTTAATTTCTGCCAAGGTAAAGTCGGAAGCAAAGAAACCTTCTTCAGCCACACCATCTACCAACACCGTCTTTTTCCGACTAGCAAATTCAGCACGACTAGCTACATCAGTAGTATTGATGAGATTTGGTTCATGACGGGCAATTAAGACCCCATCTTTAGTGGATACCAAATCTGGTTCAATGAAGTCTGCACCGCGTAAAATCGCCAAGCGGTAGGCTTCTATGGTATGTTCTGGCAGTTCACCACTAGCGCCACGATGTCCGATCACAATTGGTGCTTGACCGTTGAGGGTATTTAGTTTAACGGGGTTAGGAGTAGGGAAGGGGGCATCTAGTAATACACCATTGCTATTGAAATGTAGTAGGTAAGTTCCAAATTCATCACCGACCCAAATATCGCCTTTAGCATCAATCACAAAGGACTCTACATCAAAGTCAGCCCCGGTCAGTTCCCGTTTGGCTGTGTTTTTATTGACAATATCAAAGGGGATTAATTTATTGGGGTCAGAGAGTTGAATGAAGTTTTGAACCGCTACAGAACCATTAGCGTTTTCTGTACCCGCAAAATTGGGGTCAACTTGGTAAAGTCGCAGGAGGAAATCAGCACTGTTATTTTTTGCGCCAAAACCGTTATCTGCTAAGAACCAAAATACAGAACCACCACTATTGGGGGCAAACTGCACACCACTGAATCCTTGCACTGGTTGACCAGGGAAGGGGGTAGTGCGTCCATTGGTAGGATTGGTTACGGCTGCACCTGAAGCAGGACCTGCTGCGAAGGTATCAGCAGGTAGAGAAGCAAAACCTTTGAGTGTCACCATAGGAGAAGTAATATTTAGGGTAGTTGAACTTTGATCATCTTCTTGGGCGTTGTTGTTACCAGCACCAGAATCAAAGTCAGGTTGATTTTGGGCGGTAATTTCGGCTTTATTGGTTAATGCCCCACTTTGAGTCACTTTGGCTGTGAGTTTTAGGGTGCGGGTAACATTACCAGCAATTTCTCCCACATCCCACACACCGGTTTGACTGTTGTAAGTTCCCTGTTCCGGTGTTGCAGAGATGAGGGTAAATGGTTGTGGTAAGAAATCTGTGACTTTAATGCCATTAGCCAGTAAAGAACCTTTATTAGAAAGGGTTAAGGTGAATGTTACTTGGTCTCCGATAACTGCGTTCGTGACATTTGCAGTTTGACTCAACTCTAAATCTACAAAGTTATTAGGTTTGACTTCAAACTGGCTGACAATTTTCGGCTGACGACTAGATATAGCTGCGGGATTTGCTTCTAGTTCCTGACGGGTGTAAGGGTCAATGCCGTAGGTGGTGACAGTCAACTTTTGAGTGGCTTGGTCAATGTTAAACTCTGTCCAGCCGTAGGTATGAGTAGCAACATAGTCACCTTGCAATAACTTGGCATCAATCAAACCGTTAGCTACAGCTAGATTGTTATTCAAGCCAATGGGGTCATAACCTAAAGCATTGATGCCACCATTAACGACTTGTTTGATGAAATCGTCTCTATCATTAACTGTGCTGTCAACGTCATTAGCTACGGGTAGGGAATTGTAAAATGCCTTTTGTTCAGGAGTGAGGAACAAATTACCCACTGTTGGCCCAAAAGGAGCATCATAAGCTACAGAACCAGTAATAATTTCAAAGGCACTGGTGGGGATTTGTGCCTGTCCTGGTGCTAATTGGTAGGTGAGGTTGTTGACTAATGTGCCGTGGAAGTCTGCGGTGACAAAGACAACGTTACTAATTTTGCTGTCGTTGATGAATTTGAGAATTTCTGTTCTTTCTGCCGCATAGCCTTCATATCTATCGGCAGCGATCGCTACTCCCAAATTCTGAATAGGCTCTGGCAATATGATAAACTTCCAGGTGATGCCATCCTTCTGTGCTTGGATTAAGTCGCGTTTGAGGTCATCCAACTGGACTTTTCCTAACATTGTCCGGTTAGGATTAAAGGAATCAGTCAGGAATTTTGTCACCTGAGTGGCATCACTAATATTAGCAACATCTGTTAAGCCTGGGTCACGGAAGGAACGGGCATCAAGAACGAAGGTGGCTGCATCACTACCAAAGGTATTGTAACGATAAAGTTTGCGTTCTCCCGCCGTGCGAGTATCCCCTGTTGCGCCATAGAATTGGTCACTAATGGGGTTGTATTCTTGGAAGGCTTGGAAACCGGTTTCGTACAGTGGGGAATCGTTAACTAAGCCAGAAGTTGCCCCAAATAGAGTTTTATCTGCGCTGGAGGCTGTGGCTAAATCTTTTCCACCTTGGAAGTCATTGACTACTTCATGGTCATCAACAGTTGCCAAGATGGAAGTAGCAGCCCGTAAATCACCCAGGGTATTTTCACCGTATTTTTGGCTGTAAACTTCTGCTTGTTTGGCACGATATTCATCTACAGTGATAACTTGCTTTTTCTCTGTCCCATCAGGGTTTTTGACGGCAGGTGAAGCCACATCAGCATAGATAGTATCACCCAATTCAACGAAGAATTTCAGGTTGGCATCATCAGCATTGCTAACGGCTGGATAAGGGGCAAGTTCGCCACGCCAATCTCCAGAAACACCGAATTTCAAGCCTGTTTTGTTACCAATTGCGGCGGCTGTGCTAAATTTACCAATGCTGGTTGCCCCGGTGGTATCTGTAACTCGATAGAAGTAGTTGGTATTGGGAGTTAGTCCACTAACTGCCACCTTCACAGGTAGGTTAATGTCAGTGACATTGGCTGTTTGTGTCCCCGCAATGGTACTGAAGTTAGAGTTGGTGGAATACTCAAATTTAACTGCACCGGGGAAGATACTCCGCGCCCACAAAACTGTAGAGGTTTGGGTGGTGTCTCCACTGGCAATCCCATTCACAGGTAAAGGTGCGGCATCACTCGCTACTTTTTGAAGACTGGACGCACTTGCACTCCAGTTACCATCAATGGGTGTAATGGTAATGTTGCGTTCTAGGAATTTACCACCTTCTGATTCTATGTCACCTGTAATTGTGGGTGAACCTAAGAGAATGCTGGTGTCACCATTTTGGTTTTTAGCAACATTGAAGTTGAGGCTGGTGGTTTCGTCAAATTTGGTTAATGCTACACCTGTTAAGGTTTTGAGACTGGCATTATCAGGGTTGTAGGCGGGAACGTTGATGTTTAAACCGACACCCTTGGGTAATAAATCTGGGTTAGTACCTTGGGTGGTGAGAAGTTTGTTAATGGTATCTACAACCATTCTAGCAGCAACATCATAAGCCTTTTCGGTGCTGGACTTGTTGCCCTGTTGGAACTCTGCTAAATTGATACCAGCGCTAACTGCGATCGCCGGAATCCCACTTTGTAAGGCCGTAACCGCCGCACTCAGTGTCCCGGAGGAAATAGCATCAAAACCAACGTTTTCCCCTTCATTAATCCCAGAAATTACTAAGTCGGGTTTGGCTAAGTTCTCTTGACTGGGCAAAATATAATCTAAACCTGCCCAAGTGGCAACAACTGGTGTACCGTCAACGTACCATTTATTTTTCGCCCCATCAAATTCGACAACTTCCATATTTTGGAAGATTTTATCGGTATTAATGGAAGTTCCTTTACCGCTTTGTTGGGTTTTTGGTGCAACCAAGATGACGTTATGACCGGCTGCAACTAAGGCATTATAGATAACGTCTATGCCCTTAGCTTGGTAGCCATCATCATTTACCAACAAAATATTTAAGGATTTGCTGGCAGTGGCAATGGGATTAACTAAATTGGGTACAGTTAAAGACAGACGTGGTGCTAATGCTTGACGCTGACTTGCGGTTGTTCCCCAATCACCATCAAAGGCTGTGACGGTAATTTTATCAGCTAAAAACTGTTCTCCCTCAGATGTGGGTTTGGGAGTTGCACCAGCAGGAAGAGAATTTTGGCTGTAAAGTATGCCTTGACCTGTACCGAAATTAGGTGGTAATTGACCAAATTTAAAGTCAAAACTACCTGCTAAATCAAACTCTGTGAAAGCAATACCTGTGATTGGGTTATCAGCAGGAATATTGACATTTAAACCAATACCGTCGGGTAATAATTGGGGTTGATTGCCTTGTTTTGCCTGTAATTGGGCAATTAAATCAACGACGTAATTAGCACCCACTTGATAAGCTTTATCGGTGCTGGGATAACCAGCGGCACGTTCTGATAAAATTATGCCAGCACTAACGGCAATGGACGGCACACCTTGATGTACAGCAGAAACCGCAGCGCTGAGTGTACCAGAAATAATTCCTTCTAACCCCAGGTTTTCCCCTTCATTAATTCCAGAAATGACTAAATCTGGTCGTTGTTTAACAACAAAATCCAATCCTGTCCAAGTGGCAATAACTGGTTTACCATCTACATACCATTTATTTGGTGCGTAGTTGACTACCTCAATGGGTTGGAAAACTTTATCGGTATCAATGGCTGTACCTTGGCCACTTTGTTGGGTTTTTGGTGCAACTAGGGTGACTTTATGACCAGCAGCCACTAGTTTGTCGTAAAGAACATTAATTCCTTTGGCTTGATAACCATCATCATTTACCAACAAGATATTTAAAGATGGTTTGGGTTGAGGAGTTGTCAAGTTATAGGGTAGTTCTAAAATCCCTAGTTTTTCGGTCGGGGTATTACCAGAAACGTTAAAGTCGTTGTCGTTAATTAATGCCAGGGTATTGGGTGCGACTAAAGCTAAACCTTCTAATTTTTCCACACCTGTATAACCAAGTTGGGCAGCATTGGCAATTAAACTTTTGCTAACTGGGGTAATTTTAGCAGTGGTTAATTCGGCTGGTGTGAGTTGTTCAATGGTTTTACCAGCAGGTAAGGTGAAATTAGCAGAATTATTGATATTAGTTGCCCCAGCTAAATTAATTTGATAAATCAATTTGTTGGAGGCATTTGTTCCTAAATCATCCCTTTCGACAACGGCAAATTTACCATTACCCAAGGAAACTGCATCACCGATTTTATCAGTTTTGGCGTTACCAGCAGCAGTGATATTGTCAAGTAAATAGAGATATTCACCAGTGACTTGTTTGGAAATAATGTCAAATTCCAAAATTCTCAAATTACGGGAATTTCTGGATGTTGTATCATTGGCATTATCTGGGTTATCAATGGGACTTTGAATAAAGGCGTAAAGTTTACTACCTTCTAAAGCTACGGCTTCAAAACCGCGATTGTTGCGACGTTGACCATAAACTGCGGGTAATACCTCTGTGCCAAAAGTTCCTGCTGCTGCGTCTGGTTCGAGGGCTGTGGCTGTCCCTTGGGGAATATAACGGTTAAGTAATTTACCATTCACATCGAAGTTATAAATGGCGGGACGGTATTCATCTACCAGCCAATAATCGCCATTTGGGGCAATAACAATGCCTTCAACATCAGCCCCTAACGCTTTATTGGCTATG
This sequence comes from Dolichospermum sp. LEGE 00240, assembly GCF_015207875.1. Classification (GTDB taxonomy): domain Bacteria; phylum Cyanobacteriota; class Cyanobacteriia; order Cyanobacteriales; family Nostocaceae; genus Dolichospermum; species Dolichospermum gracile. Next base: position 4,719 of record NZ_JADEVZ010000091.1, on the reverse strand, counting down.
ACTTGACCATCCAAATTAACAGCAATTTCATCGGTGTATGCTGTACCATTTGCCCCTGCTTGCAGGTTGGGAAGTCCAGTTAATGGGGTTGTCCCATCTTTATCAAATAGTCCTGTTCTCTTGATGATGGTAATTGCACCCGTTTGTTTGTTGAGTTCAAAACTGACTATTTCTGGTTGAAAATCGGGTAAATAGAAGGGACGATTAGCACCGGTGGGGTCGCCATTTGGTCCCCTGTCGGTGTGAGTGACAAATTGGAGATTACCATTTACCGCAATACCTTGGAAATACAACCCGGAGAAACCACCTAAGAAGATATCTTGACCTTTGCTAGTTGTTCCTAATTTGGGAAGATTGGTAAATTCGTAATTAGTTAGTCGTGGTTGAGGTAAAGGGCTACGGGGGTCATAACTGTTACTAGCAACAATATTTTGACTATTGAAGAAACCCTGTAGTCTGGCATTGTTGTTAAATGAAACTATTGATTGTTGGGTGTTCAGTAAAGGTTTGATGCCATTAATTTCAACAATCATGTCATCAAAATCTTGGTTGGAATTAGCATAGGGCAACTCTTCTGCACCAAGAACGAACACATTTTCACCTTTAGAATAGGTGACAAATTGGGACGCGCGATCAGGATTTATTATGTTATTGGTAGAGAAGGTATATTTTTTAGCACCTCTACCAGTTGGATCACCATTAGGAAGGTTATTAATCAATCCAAAGTGAAACTGTTGACTAAAGCCTGTAGCAACTTGTAACCCATTAATAGCTACATTACCTTGATCATCAATAGTAACATTAACTGTTTTACCGGCTCCATCAGGACCTTCAAAAATAGTAACAGTCTTGCTAGGATTGGTGGCATCTTGAAGAATAAACTGGTTAGTATCTCGGACATTACCAAACAAATCTAATGTCTCTTTGGGAGTATCTAATCCAGGATTTTGTTCGCCAAGTAATTTAACGGTGAAAGTGTTGCCTGTGAAGGTTGCAAAATTCTTCTGGTCGTTGTTGACGTTAATTACATTCTTGGTTGTATCTATTTTGAGGACTTGGGGTAAGGTAGCAACAATATTTTCCCAAGGTACTAACTTAAAGTTGCTGCTGATGTTCTCATCATCAACAATGGTGGCGGGGTCATTTGCACCGTCTTGGGTGATAAATACACCATAAGGGAAATTGGGACCCAAAGGCAGATTAATAACATCTGCACCGTCGGATTCTTGAACGCTGTCAATTCCGCCATTGTTCCCAACTCCAAATCTGCCTAAAAAGTCGTTGTTGCCTTCACGGGTATATACTGCAAAGGTGTTATCGCCTTGACTGGATGCTAACAGGTAGCCTGTACCGTTTTTACCGTAATAAATGGTTAAGCCTTCAACATCATTGGTGAGGTTTTTGCCTCCTTCGGCTTTGACTTTCTCAATTAATTTACCTGTTGAACCACCATTGGGTTCAGCGTCAAATTTCCAAATCCCCACATCTTCTTGACCAATGTACAGAAATCCTGTTTCTTGGTCTGCTACCATGCCTTCTGTTTGCGGTGTAGTGTCTGGTGTTGTTGATGAAGGAATGGTGAAGCTACGAACTACCTCATAACCAATTTTACCGTTGCCTTTGTCTACTAATTTTAATTGAGCGACATCTCCAGTTTGACGACGGCTGGTAAAGACATAGTAATCGTTGGTGACGGGACTGCGATAGATTGCTAATCCATAAGCACTGCGAGTAGATGCAGAATAAGGGGCAGCGAAAGGTACATTTTGGAAAATTGTGGCGGCGCTACTATCGGTAATATTTTCTAGGAAATTGCCATTAGTGCTGTTAGGATTGATCTTGAAGATTGCTAACTTGTCGTTGTTGCGATCGCTCGCTACAGCAATATCAACTTTCTCACCACCTAATGTAAATCCATATTGCAAATCAACGTTGTTATAACGAATATCTGGATTGCTAGGATTAATGGTTTGCAACAGGTTTCCAGCTAAATCATAAATCCGCAAACCGCCATTTTTAACGCTAGTTACAACTAGGCTTTTGCTAGAATCTGTGGCATTAACATAAATTGCCGGATCATCAGCATCGGCTCTTTGACTAAATGGTAAACTGTCATCATCTAAAAGCGCGGGACGGGTTTCTACAATAGGGGTAGCAGTGGGAACTACATCTGCACTTAATGTGAGGATTTGCGTAAATTGGGTAGCACCAAAGTTGTTATCACTCACCAAAACAATGGATTGCGTACCATCTGCCAATTTTGGACCAAATGCCAGACCTTCAATATTATCTGTACCTGTGGGATGATTGCCGTCACTATTGGGCAAATTCAGAGAATCAAGGTTTAATAACAGACGTTTTTGAGTAGGTTGAATTGCCGCTAGTTGATTAGCATTGAGACTACTCAAGGAATCAACTGTATTGATATCTGTTGCCCCTTGGAGGGTGATTTCATAGATTTTGATCGTGTTTCCTTGTCCAACAGCAAAGGAGCGTTCTAGAGCCAATAAAGTCCCACGATTATCAATTGCTAATAAATCTACCAAACCGTTATCGGCAGCAGTTCCACCTGTAGGAGCTTTAGCAATAGGATCGGTAATATACAGATATTCTTTCTCTGGTTGTCCTGTCACCAAATTATATTGAATAATCCGAGAACGAGCGCTGGTAGTAGTTGTAGCAATTGCACCATCTTGAAAGAGGGCGCTTTCTGTAGCCGTGAATAGGGTTTTTTGGTCAGGAGTAATGGTTAAGCTTTCAAATGCTAAGTTATTACGCACCCCTGATGTTTGAGTATCACCTGTATCAACAACACCATTGCTGTTAGTATCTTGGACTACAGGATTAAATTTCTTGGGTACTGCTAAAGAACGAATTTCCTGTCCTGTAGTTAGATTAAACTCTTTAATGAAAGGATTGGTAACGCGACTTGCACCTAAATCTGGTCTCACTTCCCCTTCGGAAGAGATTAAAACTGTACCATTGCTGGTTAAAGCAATACCTTCTGGATCTAAGCTATTATTTAAAAAAGGATTGCCATTAATATCCTTGAGTTGGACAACGTTGGTAAAAGTTACCGCGTTAGTAACAGGGTCAAGAGTGAAGGTATAAAAACGGGCATTGGATGAGCGATCGTCGGAAATGGCATAATAGCAATTATTTACCGCATCGTAAGTTACACCGGACAATCCACCCAACGCAACTTGTTGACCATTTACTGTTCCGGCTGCGCCAGAGGGAATAAAGCCAGTATTGAAAATAGTTTGTCCCTTGAATCCAGCGCTAACAGCAGTTTTTCCTGGTTCTGTTTCGCCAACTTGCAAATCTGCATATATTAACCGATGGTCAGAACTAGGGAAACCACCAGGAAGACTAGGGTTAAAAGTTCCTACCAATGGGAAATTTGGGTCAGTATTGATAGGCCAATACACTTCTGATTTACTAATTTGCAAGTCAGAGGAGGGAAGTACATAGTCTGTTCGCAGATTTCCCGGTGCAGTATCGGCAAAGTCTGCGGTGTCGAAAGCAGGATTACCTTTATGATTGTTATTTGCCTGACCTTGTGAAGTTGCCTGTTGAGGAGCGCCTAAACTGGTGGGGATAACATTTGTATTGATACTGGGATTTAGTAACAGTTGGCGAATGGCATTGTTATAACTGTCACCATCTAAGGGGTCAGCATTTTGATCACCCATGATGACAAAGCTTGAACCAGCGGCAAGATTACCCTTTTTACCCCCATCATCATAGATATAATCACCCTTACCTGGGGTAATATAATCTGCCCAAAAGCGGATTTCATCACTATTGCGTTTACCGTTGCGGTCTTCAGTTCCGTCAAAGGTAGGTGGTGTGGGGTGACTGACAAGAACATGAACTGTTTCTCCATTTACTGTAATTGGTACATCCCAATGACTTTTAGAAGATAAGCGGAGAACGTTAATTTCTTCAGGTGAATAAAAACCGTTTAAGTTCTCATTTACTGAAGTTGCAGGATTATTTACAGTTAGGTCATTTGTTAATAAGTTTCCCGGCATATCCTTCCACAAGAAATTTTGGAAGGTGCGAATATTAGCTGTATCAATAGGATATTTAGAAAGTAACAACATTCCAAACTGTCCAGGGAAGTTCCCAAAGCCAAAGGCATCATCACCGTATCCGCTTGCGCCTGGAGTTGTGACTGTTGTACCATTATTATTTAAGTCAAAACCGGAAGCAGTCCCAGTATTAGAAGGAGCAATATAAAAGTAGGAATAGTTAACTGGTGTCGCCCCATTTTGACTGATTTGCAGATAATTTTCTCTAAAAAGATTTACTGCTGCGGGAGAATAGTCAAATTCGTTAATTAGTAATACATCTGGGTTGTTGCGTTGAATAATTTCGGCAACTGTTTTTGCTTGAGCGTTGTTAGGGGTAGATAAATCAGTTACTAACTGACCGTCAGCGTTGCGGTTTAGGGACGCATTAAACTGGGAAAAGCGGACTGTAGTAAGTACCATATTTTTTGTGCAGATTTAGCTTAAACAAAGATAATCTGGTGACAGGAAATTGCAGATGATGAAATAGAGAATATCAGTCAAAAGTTAAGATACTAGGACTTACGCATTGACAAAGTAGTAAAATAGTGTATTGATAAAAAGTATCATCTACTTATCAGGTATCGGACAATTAGAAAAATCAGCAAACCTTCCACAGCACAATGCAATCTGGAACATTACA
>NZ_JADEVZ010000009.1 GCF_015207875.1 Dolichospermum sp. LEGE 00240 | reverse complement strand
AGACTTCCCCCTGCCCCCTGCCTCTTCCCTCTTCCCTCTTCCCTTATTACCTCAAAAAGCATTAAAATACATGGAGTAAATAGCTTTCACTTTGGTTTGCTTTAGAGCAAAGATGGTATATGACTGACGTTCCCGCAGATCGCATTCGCAACTTTTGTATTATTGCTCACATTGATCACGGGAAATCAACTCTCGCAGATCGGTTGCTACAGGCTACTGGGACTGTAGAAGATAGACAGATGAAAGAGCAGTTTCTCGATAACATGGATTTGGAACGGGAGCGCGGCATTACAATTAAGCTGCAAGCTGCCCGGATGAATTATACTGCCAAAGATGGTCAGCAGTACGTTCTCAATTTAATTGATACTCCTGGTCACGTAGACTTTTCCTATGAAGTGTCTCGTTCTCTTGTGGCTTGTGAAGGGGCATTGTTAGTTGTGGATGCGTCCCAAGGCGTAGAGGCGCAAACCCTGGCAAATGTGTATTTAGCTCTAGAGAGTAATCTAGAAATTATTCCGGTTTTAAATAAAATTGATTTACCAGGAGCAGAACCAGAGCGAGTAATTGGCGAAATTGAGGAAATTATTGGTTTAGATTGCAGTGGTGCAATTTTAGCTTCAGCGAAAGAGGGAATTGGCATTGCTGAGATTTTAGAAACAATTGTCGAACGAGTTCCCCCACCTGCTGACACGGTGAATGAAAACCTGCGAGCGCTGATTTTTGATAGTTATTATGATAGTTACCGAGGTGTAATTGTTTATTTTCGGGTCATGGATGGTACTGTCAAAAGAGGCGATCGCATCTACTTAATGGCATCCGGTAAAGAATATGTCATTGATGAATTAGGCGTACTCTCTCCCACCCAAAAGCCAGTTGAAGAACTCCATGCCGGAGAAGTAGGTTATTTAGGTGCAGCCATTAGAGCCGTAGCTGATGCCAGAGTCGGAGATACCATTACCCTATGCAAAAACAAAGCCACCGAAGCCTTACCTGGTTACGCAGAAGCCAATCCGATGGTATTTTGTGGAATGTTCCCCATAGACGCAGATCAGTTTGAAGACTTGCGGGAAGCTTTAGAAAAACTAGAACTCAATGATGCCGCATTACAGTATGAGCCAGAAACCTCCAGTGCCATGGGTTTTGGTTTCCGTTGCGGGTTTTTGGGACTACTGCACATGGAAATCGTCCAGGAACGCTTAGAACGGGAGTATAACCTAGATTTAATCATTACTGCCCCCTCAGTGGTTTACAAAGTGGTCACCATCAAAGGGGAAGAACTGTACATTGATAATCCTAGCCGCTTACCCGCACCCAATGAACGCGACAGAATTGAAGAACCCTACGTCAAAGTAGAAATGATTACCCCCGAAATCTACGTCGGTTCTTTAATGGAGTTGTCTCAAAACCGTCGCGGTATCTTCAAAGATATGAAATATCTCACCCAAGGACGGACCACACTCACCTATGAATTACCCTTAGCCGAAGTTGTTACCGACTTTTTTGATCAAATGAAATCTCGTTCTCGCGGTTACGCCAGTATGGAATATCATCTGATTGGCTACCGCGAAAATCCTTTAGTAAAATTGGATATCATGATTAACGGTGATCCAGTGGATTCCCTAGCCATGATCGTTCACAGAGATAAAGCCTACAATGTCGGTAGATCAATGGCGGAAAAACTCAAAGAACTAATTCCCCGTCATCAATTCAAAGTCCCCATTCAAGCTTCCATTGGCGCGAAAGTTATCGCCAGTGAACATATCCCCGCCATGCGAAAAGATGTGTTAGCTAAATGCTACGGTGGCGACATCAGCCGCAAAAAGAAACTATTGCAGAAGCAAGCCAAAGGCAAAAAACGCATGAAAGCCATAGGTACTGTAGATGTACCCCAGGAAGCTTTTATGGCTGTATTGCGTCTAGATAAAGGCTAACGTAGGGGCGGGGTTTCCCCGCCCTAACTGTGGGTTTCCCGTCCCTAATTTTATGACTTTGTTCCCTGGTGCGAAATATAATTCATATTAAGTAAGTAGGCGTTAAAAATATAAGATAGACCTAACCCTCCAGCCCCCTTCTCTGGTAGGGAAGGGGGAGTCAAAGCCTCTCCAGTAATAAAAGTAATTCCTTTCCCCTCTCCTAAGAGGAGAGGGTTAGGGAGAGGTTTGGAGAGTGGTCTTATATTTAATTATGCCAAGCTACTTACATTAATTAAGAAGGATATGAAAAATACACTGATGAATTCAATAGCATCTACCTTAACTTCTATTCTCAGCCCTGAAACCTCTATTATATCGTGGGAAAATCTTACCCCCACCCAACAGCATCATATCCAACAAGGGATAGACTCCAAAAGCCAACCCAGTTGCGTCATTTATCCCCATAACCAAGCAGAATTAGCCGCAGTGATAGCGATCGCCAACAGTCATCAATGGCGCGTTCTCACCTGTGGTAGCGGTAGTAAAATCAATTGGGGTGGTTTAGCTAAAAATATTGATATTGTTGTCAGCAGCGATCGCATCAACCAACTCATAGAACACGCAGTTGGTGATTTAACTGTCACCGTCGAAGCAGGGATGAAATTTGCCCAGCTTCAAGAGATTTTAGGTAAACATAACCAATTTTTAGCACTTGATCCGGCTTTTCCTGATTCTGCTACCATAGGCGGTATCGTTGCTACGGCTGATACAGGTTCTCTGCGTCAACGTTATGGTGGTGTGCGTGACCAACTTTTAGGGATAACTTTTATCCGCGCAGATGGACAAATCGCTAAAGCTGGGGGACGAGTTGTCAAAAATGTGGCTGGTTACGACTTAATGAAATTATTTACTGGCGCTTACGGTACATTAGGAATTATCAGCCAAGTCACTTTTCGAGTTTATCCGATTCCTGAAACTTCGGGAACAGTGATATTAACTGGGAAGCCAGAAGCCATATCCCAAGCAGTAAGAACTTTACAAGGTTCGGAATTAACACCAACTCAAGCAGATTTATTATCAAGTAAGTTAGTTACTAATTTGGATTTGGGGACAGGAACAGGTTTAATTACCCGGTTTCAAAATATTAATGAAAGTGTCCAAGAACAGTGCAAACGACTATTAGCAATTTGCGAAAAATTGGGTTTACATGGGGTAATTTATTCAGGAAATAATGAAACTGATTTATGGCAACGATTACCAGAACAAATACATTCTCATGTTACGGAATCTACGATTACCTGCAAAATAGGAGTATTACCAACTGCGGCGGTGGAAATTATCAATCAAATAGAAGTTGGTTTAATTCACATTAGTAGTGGTTTGGGTTTGGTGCGTTTAGAAAATCAAAAGCAGATTTTGCCTTTGCGAAATTTATGTCAAGCAAATTCTGGTTTTTTAAGTGTTTTATCTGCACCTGTTGAGTTCAAGGAAAGGTTTGATGTTTGGGGGTATACTGGTAATGGGTTGCAGGTAATGCGCCGCATTAAGGAACAGTTTGACTCTCAAAATATTTTAAGTCCTGGTCGGTTTGTGGGTGGGATTTAAGTTTTAATAAACGAACCACAGAGGCACAGAGGTCACAGAGGTTAAGAGGGGAGGAATATAAATGCAAGTTTCGGAAGGTTCGGTGAATAATAATACTGCTAGTATTAAGAATTTAAAGGGTTTTGATGGTAATTGTCCACCTGATGCAAAGTTAATTGATAGTTGTGTTCATTGTGGTTTTTGTTTGTCTACTTGTCCTAGTTATCGGATATTAGGAAAGGAGATGGATTCTCCCAGGGGACGTATCTATTTAATGGATGCTATTAATGAGGGTGAAATTGCTCTCAATACGGCTACTGTTGAACATTTTGATTCTTGTTTGGGTTGTCTGGCTTGTGTTTCTACTTGTCCTTCTGGTGTCCAGTATGATAAGTTGATTTCGGCTACTAGACATCAGGTGGAGAGGAATTATAGTCGCAGTTTACCTGATAAGTTGGTTCGACAATTGATTTTTTCTCTGTTTCCTAATCCTGATCTTTTAAGAATTTTACTTTTTCCTTTATTAGTTTATCAAAAATTAGGAATTTCTAAGTTATTACAAGCAACTGGGTTAATTAAGGCTATATCTCCCCGGTTAGCTGCTATGGAATCTATTTTACCGGAAATTACTCTTAAATCTTTTCAGGATAATTTACCAGATATCATCCCAGCGAAAGGTGAAAAAAGATATCGCGTGGGTGTAATTTTAGGATGTGTGCAAAGGTTGTTTTTCTCTGGTGTCAATGAAGCGACGGTAAGAGTTTTAACTGCTAATGGTTGTGAGGTGGTAATTCCTAAATCTCAAGGTTGTTGTGCTGCACTTCCTGAACACCAAGGACAAACGGAACAAGCTAAAACATTAGCAAGACAAATGATTGATAGTTTTGCTGATACTAATGTTGATTTTGTGATTATTAACGCTGCTGGTTGTGGTCATACTTTGAAGGAATATAGTCATATTTTAGCAGATGATCCAGAATATGCCGAAAAAGCGAAAATATTTGCAGCTAAAGTGAAAGATTCACAGGAGTTTTTAGTTAATGTGGGTTTAACTGCTAAACTTTCACCTTTGACTGAGAAAAATATCAATTTAGTTTATCAAGATGCTTGTCATTTATTACATGGTCAAAAAATTAGTGTTCAACCCCGTCAACTGTTAAAACAAATTCCCGGTGTGACTTTAAAAGAACCCATAGACGCAGCTTTGTGTTGTGGTAGTGCGGGGGTTTATAATATGTTACAACCGGAAGTAGCGGAAGAATTAGGTAAACAAAAAGCTGAGAATTTGTTAAATACTGGCGCAGATTTGATTGCTTCTCCTAACCCTGGTTGTAGTTTGCAGATTAGTAAGTATTTACAGGGGAAAACTATTTCTGTTATGCACCCAATGGAATTGTTAGATTATTCAATTCGGGGGGATAAATTGGAGATTTAGAAAAATATAATATCCATATTCCTCAATACGATTCGGTTAAACGAAAATCCCAACTTTTGTAATTATAAAAGATTTATTCTTGCATTCTGTTGTTGAGAATAATATCAATTATTAATTTTATCCGCACCGTATTGAGGGCGATACCTTCGGTGTGGTTCGTTGTTCCTTATCATTCAAGACTAACAACTACAGCTTGACCCTTTACTAAGGTAGATAAAATATCTACAATCTTGGGAACTAAAGGTTTCAAATCAATTAGTCTATTAGAAGATGCTTGTAAAACAACTACAGCAATATTGAACTGAGACAAATTTTGCTGAAAAGATAAATTTCTGTCAACCGTAATAAAAACATCAAATTCCTGTTCTACTAAAGCCAGTAGTTTACCATTTTTAGTTCCCGCCCATCCCATTTGGGGAACTGTTTTGATTTCATAACCGACAAATTCCTTAGTTAACTTGCGGTCAATACATTCATCTAGAAGCAGTTTCATCCTAAGCTACCTTGTTAATCATTTCTTTTCCTGCTTCTTCTAAGAATGTAATGACTTGTTCCCTAGTAACAGTGGGAAAACCATCTAAAAAATCATCTATTGAGTCTCCTGCTTTTAAATAATCTAAGAGTGTTTGTATAGGAACTCTTGTTCCCGTAAAAACAGGAGTACCACTCATAATTTCAGAAGAGACACTTATAACTGAAGGATGATTGGACATTGTATTTGATATTTTCAAGTTATATTCTTAGTCTAGCTATAAATAGGACTAAGCGCGATTCCTGCGCTATCTATTCGGACTAATTTTTCATCGCTAAGGTTAATCCGTCGGCTATGGGAACTAAACTCAGGGTAATGCGGGAATCTTCATGTAATTTGCGGTTTAAAGCCCGAATTTTATTAGTTTGATTATCCTGGATTTCTGTGTCTGCAACTTTACCTGACCACAACACATTATCAATGGCAATTAGTCCACCTGGGCGAATTAATTCAAGACATCTTTCATAATAATTATCATAGTTACCCTTATCAGCATCTATAAAGGCAAAATCAAATGTTCCCGTTTCCCCGGTTGTTAATAAATTATCTAATGTTTCCAATGCTGGGGCAATATGCAAATCAATTTTATCAGCTACTCCCGCGTCTTGCCAATAACGTCGAGCTACACTGGTATACTCTTCACTAACATCACAGGCGACTATTTTACCATCTGCGGGTAAAGCCAAAGCCACTACTAAGGAACTATAGCCAGTAAATACACCGACTTCTAAGGTTTTTTTTGCTCCTATCAACTTAATTAATAATGCCATGAATTGCCCCTGTTCAGGAGATATTTGCATTATAGACCTGGGCATTTGAGCGGTTTCTTGACGCAGTTGGGTTAAAATATCCGCTTCTCGCAGGGAAACTGAAAGCAAATAATCATATAGGCTTTGTTCTAAACCCAGGGTTTGTTTTGTCATAATTTATGTTTATTAATTATTTTATGATAGTTCTTCCTTATCGAGTTTATGATAACAAATTTAAAATCGAATGTCAACCCCTAAATCCTCTTTTAAACCGACCTTTACTCTAGTAATATGTTGTATGGCAATTGTTTGGTAAGGGGTTCTTGATGACTGTTTATATTATTCGTCCGAAAACAACATCGGTAGCACGTTCTTTAAAATTAGCATCGAGAAAATTTACTCCTGAAAGTCGTCCCTCACAAGTTGCAGAAGTGGTGAATTTTTGGCAAAAAGATTCTGGATATCAAGAAATAATTAGTTATTTAGAAGATACAGATACAATTAGCGAATATCCAACTTATTCAAATATTACAGGTGCTAAAGTTGTTGATATACCTGATGAAGAAGTTGAACAACTACGGCAAGATTTACCTAATGCTTTAATTTTACGGGATTTGCCAATAGAATTAATTAAACCACAAAAAAGTACGGCAGTTTCTAAAACCACTCTCACCACAGATGATCTTTGGCATTTAGAAGCCATATCTCTGAATTTAGCACGTCAAAAGGGATTTACAGGCACAGGGAAAAATATCACTGTTGCTGTTTTGGATACGGGAATTGAAGCAACCCATACAACATTAGCAGGAAAAGTAGTTGCTTCCTACAGTCTGAATAATAGAACACAGCAAATTCAAATTATATCTCCTCAAGATACAGAAGGTCATGGTACTCATGTTGCGGGGTTAATTTGTGGACAAGAAGTGGGAGTAGCACCAGAAACTCAACTCATTAGCGGAACATTAACACCGGGAGGTACAGGTAAATTATCAGATTTATTTTTATGGTTAGACTGGTTAGCAATGCAACCGGAGGTAAATATAGTCAATATTTCCGCAGGTATTCCCACATTTATTGATGAAATTAGCGATTTAATTGACTCTTTATTAGCCGTAGGTATATTACCCGTTTGTGCTGTGGGTAATGATGGTATGAATAGAAGTGATACACCCGCTAATTGTCGAGGTTCACTTTCTGTAGGTGCGATAAATTCCAATTATCAAGTTGCAGCTTTTAGCGGTAGTGGCACAATAGCAATTAATAACCATCAATATCAAGTTCCTTATGTAGTTGCACCAGGGAAAGGTGTTTATTCTAGTGTTATGGGTGGAGGATATGAAGCATGGGATGGAACATCAATGGCAACTCCTATTGTTTCTGGTGTGGCTGCGTTAATATTAGAGAAATATCAAACAATTACATACCTTGATTTATTTGATGCACTGCTTTCTACTTGTAAAGATTTGGGACTGGATAAAGAACGTCAAGGTAAAGGTTTAGTTCAAATACCAACTGCACTATACTAAATACGGTTGGGAAATAGCCTTGGCGAATGTAATTCACGGAACCACACAAACAAAGTCCGCCTGTGCGGACTAAGGAAAAATCAAGGATTTGAAACCCACGCAGGTGGGTTTTGCCTGTGTAGACGCGGTTTCTAACCGCCTGTTTGACTAAACCCCTACGGTAGAATCAAATTATTCAGCCGTTTTGAGTATATATGAACCTTAAAGAAGACCAAATTACTAAAATTGATCCTTTGCTGGAAGAATTTTTAATGAATGCAAGGGGTGATGAAAAAATTCGGGTAATTATGACATTGGGTGATGAAAATCAACTCAGGAATAATCAAAGTATTTCAAATCTTAAACCTGCTGATTTTCCATCACCTATAGCATACCGACAAGCATTAATTGAGCGGCGAAAAAATCAACTTTCTCAGGTTATAGGTGACACAATTCAAGAATTACAAAATTTGTCTTTAAAACCTATAGGTGGAACAATGAGCCGTGTTGTAGTTGTTGAAGGTTCGGCAACAGATATATTAAATTCATTAGAATTATCTGGCATAAATAATGTTAGTTTAGATCAATTGGTGGGATTACCAGAAGTTGCATCTGATGAAGCAGTTAATCATTTTGCTGAATTGTATATCGAAATGTTTGAAATTGAATTGTATATCAAAAATCTAGAAATTAAATCAGACAAGAAAACCAAAAAAATAATTTATCAAGCTTCTAAACAATACATTCTTAATTATCAGAAACGATATAATCGGTTGCGAGTTTTGGGAATGTCTCAACCTGTAAATTTAGATGATATTTATACAGAAGTCCAATGTTTAGAACCTGATGAGATTAGAAATTTTAAATCAGTAACAGCATTAGAAGAAAATTATCGCCAAAATGGTAGTCGCAGATTGACTAATGAAAAATCTGCAAGACGAAATGGAATGACAATTGCTAACCAATATGCACATTTAATGATATTGGGACAACCGGGTGCGGGTAAGTCTACATTTTTAAGAAAAATAGGACTAGAAACACTTAAAGGTAATTCTGGACAAATTCAGAATCAATATATTCCAGTTTTAATAGAACTAAAACAATTTACTGGAAATGAAGTTAATATTTTTAATATTATTACAAATGAGTTTTTATCTTGTCAGTTACCACGAGCAAAAGAATTTACTTATCAATTACTCAATCAAGGTAAATTATTACTTTTATTTGATGGATTAGACGAAGTACCTAGTAGAAATTTTGAATTAGTTATTAATAAAATACAACAGTTTGTTAAGAAAAATAAGCAGAATAAATTCGTTATTTCTTGTCGAACGGCTGCTCATCGTCAAAATTTCAAAGATTTTAAAGAATTTATTATTGCGGATTTTAATAATATGCAAATTCAACAGTTTATTAATAACTGGTTTTATTCAGAAGTTGATAAACAATTAGGGACTGCGGAAAAATGCTGGAATAAAATTAATAGTGAAGAAGCTACTAGGGAATTGGCTAGAACTCCCTTATTATTAACTTTTTTATGTTTAGAATATGATGAATCTCAAGATTTACCCAAAAAGAGAGCTACATTATATGGTAATGCTTTAGATATTTTATTGAGAAGATGGGCATCTGAAAAAAGATTACCTTATGAACCAGTTTATCGTCAAATTGGGATTGATTTAGAAAAAATCATGTTGGCAGAAATTGCTTATCATAATTTTTCATCAAATAAGTTATTCTTTTCTCAGCAAGAAGTTTTAAATCGAATTCAAAAATTTCTATCTAATAATGATAATGCACCGAAAAATTTAGATCCTGGGAAAATATTGGATGCTATTACTATTGAACAGGGAATTTTAGTCGAACGTGCTAGAGATGTTTATTCTTTTTCTCATTTGACGCTACAGGAATATTTAACAGCCCAATATATTGATGATTATCGCTTAGTTGAAAAATTAGTGACTGAACATCTGACAGATAAACGCTGGAAAGAGGTATTTTTATTAGTTGCGGGAGTTATGCGGGGTGGTGCAGATGATTTATTGTTGTTGATGGAAAAGGAAGTACAAAACTATATCAATACCCCAAAATTACAGGCTTTATTAAATTGGGCGGAAGAAGTCACAGTAGGATCTCAAGGTGATTATAAACCAGTTGGGAAACGTGCAGTTGCGATCGCCTACGCCTACGCTAACGCCAACGCCTACGCTAACGCCAACGCCTTCGCTAACGCTAACGCCTTCGCCAACGCCAGCACCCTCGCCCTCGCCTACGTCAACGTCCTCACCCTCGCCCACGCCCACGACCTCGCCTACGTCAACGTCCTCACCCTCGCCCACGCCATTTATAACATCGGTGAAATTGAAAAATTACAGATATTTAATCAAAAACTCAACTTTACTGTGTTACCTGCTCAACTAGTAGAAACACTAAAAGCTAAAATACCTGATGATAAACAACCAAAAGAAATACATCAAGCTTTTGCTAAAACATTGATAGAAACCTTACTCAAAAGTTTTAATCTCACCCCAAAAATGGTTAATTTATCTGAAGAAGAAATCAAAGACTTAGATAAATACCTCTACGCGAATTACTTAATTATCCAATGCAAAGAAGCGGCGGTGCGGGTATCACCAACAACATGGGAAGCAATAGAGGCGCGGATGTTGTTAGTGGGGAATAATTAAAATCTGGGGAGTTTGTGTAGAGATGTTGCAAAGATAGGATTTTCTAAAAAAAGGGCTTATTTGCCCCCTAAAATTAAAGATTATTCTATAAACTTACTCGCGTCAGAGGAGGTATTCATGAGCCGTCCAATTATTCTGGGTATTGTTGGTGATAGTGCTGCTGGGAAAACAACTCTGACTAGAGGGATTGCTCAGGTACTAGGTCCAGAAAATGTGACTATTATCTGTACAGACGATTACCACCGCTATGATCGCACACAACGGGCAGAAATCGGCATTACAGCCCTGCATCCTGATTGTAACTATCTGGATATCATGCAGCAACATTTATCGCTATTACGGACAGGACAGGCGATTCTGAAGCCGGTTTACAGCCACTCTACAGGGACTTTTGAACCACCGCAATATATCAAACCCAGTAAATTTGTGATTATTGAAGGGTTACTAGGTTATTCTACCCGTGTAGCCCGTGATGCTTATGATGTTAAAGTCTATCTTGCCCCTCCTGAACCACTTCGCGCTGATTGGAAGGTGAAACGGGATACTCAAAAGCGCGGTTATACTCCAGAACAGGTATTAGCGGAGTTAGACAAGCGCGAACCAGATTCAGAAAGGTATATCCGCCCTCAGCGGCAATGGTCGGATATTGTAGTCAGTTTCTATCCTCCCAGTGATGAAATTGATAACACAAATGGACGTTTAAATGTGCGCTTGGTGCTGCGTCCTTCGATTCCCCACCCTGATTTTACGGAAATTATTCACGCTGGTCGTAGTGATTCCCAGTCAGCTATCCGCTTGGGACTAGATAGAGATATGGGAAAACCGGTGGATGTTTTGGAGGTTGACGGTCATGCAACATTGGAACAGGTGAATAAAATAGAACGCATTATGTGTAATGATATGCCGTATTTAAATAGTGTGTGCGATCGCGAAAGTAATCCAGAATTGGGTAAAATTGCGGGTACAACTGGAGAAACACTGCAAAGTTATCCCCTGGCACTAACTCAGTTAATTATTACCTATCATATGCTCAAAGCTACGCAAATTTACCAATAAGTAATTCCGGGTAATCTCTACAAAAATTAAAGATTTTGTCAACGCGGAATAATTGTGTCCAAAAATAAGAGATAAATAAAGATGGCTCTACCCAATTATTCCCAATTCAAAATCCCCAATTGGTATGACTTATTGCCTGAGAATAGCCGATTTACCGGAAAATGAACGCCCTCGTGAAAGGTTAATGACTCACGGACCGAAGATTTTAGCCACAGCGGAATTAATCGCTATTTTGCTGGGTACTGGTCAAGGACCCGGTAAACTCTCAGCCGTTGGTTTAGGGCAATATATATTACAAGAATTGGGTAAAGGTCAGTGTGATCCCTTAGCTGCTTTACGAAATGTCTCCCCCGCTGAGTTAATGGAAATTCCCGGTGTGGGACCGGCAAAAGCGACAACTATTTTGGCAGCAATTGAATTGGGTAAACGAACTTTTTTATCTCGTCCCTCCGACGGAACAGTAATTGATAGTCCCATTGCTGCGGCTGCGGTGCTGAGTCAAGACTTGATGTGGCAAAATCAAGAAAGATTTGCCGTATTATTATTGGATGTGAAAAATAAGTTATTAGGCACAAAAGTGATTACAATTGGGACAGCAACGGAAACTTTAGCCTCGCCCCGTGATATTTTCCGAGAAGTCATTCGTCAAGGTGCCACACGGGTAATAGTTGCCCATAATCACCCTTCTGGTAGTTTAGAACCCAGTGAAGCAGATATCGAATTGACTCGTCAATTATTAGCCGGGGCAGAACTGTTAGCTATTGCCATTTTAGATCATTTAATCTTAGGTAATGGCACTCATCAGAGTTTACGAGAAATTACAACTTTATGGGATGATTATTCTCAAGTTGATTGATATTTCTACTTTGTTCGTTCGACCTGTACTAGTTCCTTCTCTGTGCGTGCATTGGGATTTTTGGGACGAATAACTCACAAGTAATAAGTAGGTGGGCGTTAAAAATTGTCGTTGGGGCAAGGGAACAGAGAACTCTTAACAGGGAACAGGAAGAGAGTTTTGAGTGATTTTACTTTTCTTCACATACCTTTAAATTTTTCTGTTCACCTACTTATCTTTTCCGAATCTAATGTGCAAACAACATGATCTAACAAAATTTTTTAACTGTTAATTTCTAGGATTGAGGCAAATATCTGCAATTAATGGAGTATAATCTGTAAAATCAGGAGATATTATTGAACATGGATTTGATCACCATTTTAGGATTAGTTGCGGGGGCATTAACTACTATTGCTTTTTTACCACAAATGTTCCAAATATGGCGTACAAAATCAGCAAAAGATGTTTCTTATGTGATGCTGATTGTCTTCATGAGTGGTTTGCTTCTATGGTTAGTCTATGGGATTACTCTCGGTGCTTTGCCCGTTATCATCGCTAATGGGGTGACATTATGTTTTAACTTGATTATTCTATGGCTTAAAATTAAATATAGATAACTCTACTAAAAAAGCTGTGACATCATCTGTATTTGACTGTGAACGCCTGCTGTTTACCCCCGCAACGCCCAATCACGATGCTATTCCCGTAATTTTCGCCTTTCCCAATGAGTACACGGTGGGGATAACTAGCCTGGGTTATCAGGTGGTATGGGCGACTTTGGCTATGCGTGATGATTTGCAGGTAAGTCGCTTATTTACTGATATTCGGGAACAACTTCCTAGACATCCAGAATTATTAGGTTTTTCGATGTCTTGGGAATTAGATTATGTGAATATTTTTAATCTTTTGGAATCTTTAGAAATTCCAATTCGGGCTAATTCTCGCCATCAAAATCATCCTTTAATTTTTGGCGGTGGACCAGTTCTCACAGCTAATCCTGAACCTTATGCGGAATTTTTTGACGTGATTTTATTGGGAGATGGTGAAAATCTGCTGGGTGATTTTATAGATACTTATAAAAAAGTCAGAAATGCTGATAGAGAAACTCAATTAAAAACCTTAGCCCAAGTTCCGGGAATTTATATTCCGAGTTTATATGTAATTGAATATATCACACCCGATGGAGAAATAAAATCAATTAATCCGATTTCGGCAGAAATTCCCCCCATTATCCAAAAGCAAACTTACCGAGGCAATACTCTTTCTGCCTCTACTGTTGTCACAGAAAAAGCTGCTTGGGAAAATATTTATATGATGGAAGTGGTGCGAAGTTGTCCCGAAATGTGCCGGTTTTGTTTAGCTAGTTATTTAACTTTACCTTTTAGAACTGCGAGTCTAGAAAATTCTTTAATTCCCGGAATTGAACGGGGTTTAAAAGTTACCAATCGTTTGGGTTTGTTGGGGGCTTCTGTTACTCAACATCCAGAATTTACAGAATTGTTAGATTATATTAGTCAACCAAAATATGATGATGTGCGGTTAAGTGTGGCTTCCGTAAGAACCAATACAGTTACAGTTAAATTAGCCGAAACTTTAACAAAACGAGATACAAGATCATTGACAATTGCGGTGGAAAGTGGTTCGGAAAAAGTGCGGAAAATTGTCAATAAAAAATTACATAATGATGAAATTATCCAAGCGGCTATCAACGCAAAAGCTGGTGGTTTATCTAGTTTAAAACTCTATGGAATGGTGGGAATTCCAGGGGAAGAACCCGAAGATGTGGACGCAACTGTAAAAATGATGGAAGACGTAAGAAAAGCTGCTCCTGGTTTGCGGTTAACACTGGGATGTAGTACCTTTGTACCCAAATCACACACACCATTTCAATGGTTTGGGGTAAATAAGCAAGCAGAAAAACGGTTGCAATTGTTACAAAAGCAAATAAAACCTCAAGGGATAGAGTTTCGACCAGAAAGCTATAATTGGTCAATTATACAGGCTTTGTTGTCGAGAGGCGATCGCCGACTTTCTCAATTATTAGAATTAACCCGTGATTTTGGCGACTCACTAGGAAGTTATAAACGCGCTTTTAAACAACTAAAAGGAAAAATTCCCGATTTAAATTTTTATGTTCATAGTAATTGGTCAACTGAGCAAATTTTACCTTGGAATCACTTGCAAGGACCCTTACCTCAATCTACGCTGATTAAGCATTTGGCAGAGGCAGAATTAAAAATTCAGGAGTCACCGAGTCAGCAGGAAGGAGGAACAAGAAGTTAAGCATAAATGTCACTAAAAAGCTGGCGACAAGGGAAGCGATCGCTGATAGATTGTATTATTAACACTCCCAGAACTAAAAAAGTTCGGTTATATGAAACAGTTAGCAATCCCATGTTTATTCTTCCGTAGCGGCACATCTCGTGGACCATTTTTTTTGCAGTCAGATTTACCAACAGAGGCAACTATCCGAGACAAGATAATTCTAGCCGCAATGGGTTCACCAGATGACCGCCAAATAGACGGAATCGGGGGAGCAACAACACTAACCAGCAAAGTAGCCATCTTCTCACCATCTCCACATTCTTGGGCTGATGTAGATTATCTCTTCGGTCAAGTGAGCATTAACAAGGCGGAGATTGATTGGAGTCCATCCTGCGGTAACATGGTTGCGGGTATTGGTCATGCTGCCATTGCCAGAGGTCTTGTCACCGCAACAGATCAGACAACCACTGTTAAAATCCGTAACCTCAATACCAATGCACTGATAGAAGCTATCATCCTGACCCCTCAAGGACAAGTTATATATGATGGTGATATGTCCATTGACGGTGTACCAGGGACAGCAGCACCAGTTTTACTCAACTTCATGGAAATTGTCGGTTCTAAAACTGGTCAACTTTTACCCACAGGCTATTGTCGTGAAGAAATTGAGGGAGTTGAGGTTACTTGCATTGATGTCGCCATGCCTATGGTGATAGCACGAGCTAATGATTTAGGTAAAACTGGTTATGAAACCAAGGCAGAACTCGATGCAGACACAGCTTTCTTAGCCCGAATTGCCAGAATTCGCCGCCTTGCTGGTGAACGGATGGGACTAGGTGATGTTACAAATAGTGTGATTCCTAAATTTGCGATTATTGCACGTCCACGTTATCAGGGAAACATTACCTCCCGTTATTTTGTCCCCAATGTTTGTCATAGCGCCCATGCCGTGACAGGTGCAATTTGTGTTGGTTGCTGTAGTCTCCTGAAAGGTTCTGTTGCCGAAGGTATTACTACTTCAATAGGTTCTGGCAATGAAATGGTGATAATTGAACATCCTACTGGAAAAATTGAGGTTTCTTTGGTGACAAGCAATCAAGGCTCGTCCATGATTGTTGAAAGTGCAGGTATTGTCCGAACTGTGCGGTTGCTCTTATCAGGTAATGTTTATGTATCAAGTCGCCTGTAGAATTAGATCAATTCAAAGGAAACACTATGTTAAATGAAAATCCGCCAAAGCAACTGAAACGAGAGTTAGATTGGCTGAGTGCGGCAATTATGGGATTAGCATCAGTTATTGGCGCGGGTATTTTTGTCAGTATTGGTCTTGCTGCTGAGATATCTGGTTCAGCGGCGATCGCTGCCTTAATTGTTGCCGGCTTATTAGCAGCTTGTAATAGTCTTAACCTCGCCCAACTAGCTGTTAATCATCCTGTTAGTGGTGGCATCTATGAATATGGTTATCAATACTTAACGCCCTGGTTAGGCTTTACCGGCGGCTGGATCTATCTTTTAAGCAAAACTGCTGTAGCTGCCACGGCCGCCCTGGGATTTTCTGGCTATCTTTTAAATAATCTCGGTATGACAGATGCTGGGATTTTAGTCCCTGTAGCGGAAACTGCTGTATTTTTGATCACTTTCATTGTTTTGGGGGGGATGCGGAGTTCTAAAATATCAACTATTGTAGTTGTTTCTATCACCATCCTGTCTCTACTTTGTTTAATTATTGTGGGGTTCTTTTTCTGCTTTACTCATGGGTTTGAGAAATTGACTTTTTCAGGTACAAATTCTCATGACTGGGCAATTAATTTTCTGCAATCAGTGGCTTTAATGTTTGTTTCCTATAATGGTGCTGCTCGCATTTCTATGGTGGGGGAAGAAATTGTAGACCCTAAAAAGAGCATCCCCAGAGCGATTATTTTCACTATAATTGCCACCATGCTCCTTTATATCTGCGTGGCAGTCATCAGTTTGGGATCAATTGGGTCAGATGCTTTTGCTGAGGCAACTAGATTGAATGCAGCACCTTTAAAAGCAGTAGCTGATAGTTTTGGTATTCCCTTTGTTGCTAATTTCTTAGCTGTTGGCGCTGTCACTTCTATGCTGAGTATCCTCTTAACTACGGTTTTGGGTGTATCTCGGTTGCTGTTAGCAATGGCACGTCGTGGAGATATGCCTAGTTTTTTTACCAAGCTGAATAGTGCGGGGACAACACCTGATTTAGCCGTCATCGCTGTGGGTATGATCATCGCCCTTCTTGTATTCATCGGTGATGTAAAAGTTACTTGGTCTTTTGGGACATTTGGAGCTTTATACCGAAGTGCCATTGTCAGTCTAGCCGCATTGCAAATCAGTAAGGAGGAACGGTTATATCCGAAATGGATATCTTGGTTATCTTTTTGGTCTTCGCTGTTGCTGGCTTTTTGTGTGGAATGGCACTACTGGTTAATTGGTCTGGGATTAATGGGTATTGGGTTGATCTGGCATTTTATATTTCGTCGAATCAACTCTAGAGAAAATCTTGAGGTAACATTAAAGGAATAGGCTCTATGGAAAATTAGGGGGTGAATTTGGAAACCAATCTCCTAAGCCACCATTTTTGAACTGTGTGGCATCTAACCCACATTCCGCACCCCCAGTGTCACAATCGGTTTTTTCTGATTTTTATCCCCACTTAATGTTGTATTTTGTACCAAAACCAAGAAATATTGGTAGGCGATAGCGAAGCGCTGCTGCAAGCAGTTCGCTAAAACCAAATCTCCAAACGACCAATTTTCGTTGTGTGACAGTTTAGGGTGCGGAAGGTAGGATCTAAAACAGAAAGTATCTTTGTGCCATTGGTAAAATGGTTGCTGGTTCACAAGTTAATAATTCACCGTCTGCACGAACTTCGTAGGTTTCTGAATCTACTTCAATTTCGGGTAAGGCATCATTTAATTTCATATCTCGCTTAGTAATTTGACGAGTTCCTGAAACTGCGATCGCTAATTTCCTTAATTCTAATTGTTGAGGAATTTCTCTTGCCAAAGCTGCTTGAGACACAAAAGTTAATGATGTGGCGTTTCTAGCACCAGCAAAACTGCCAAACATCGGTCGCATATATACAGGTTGGGGTGTGGGAATACTAGCATTGGCATCACCCATTTGCGACCAAGCAATCATACCTCCTTTAATGACAATTTCCGGTTTAACACCAAAAAAAGCAGGTTGCCACAAACACAAATCGGCTAATTTTCCCGCTTCCACAGACCCCACATATTCAGAAATACCATGAGTGATTGCTGGATTAATTGTATATTTAGCAACATAACGTTTGGCTCGTAAATTATCAGCATGACTATCACCAGCAAGACTTCCCCGTTGCACCTTCATTTTATGTGCTGTTTGCCAAGTCCGAATTATTACCTCACCTACCCGTCCCATGGCTTGGGAGTCGGAAGCAATCATACTAAACGCGCCTAAATCGTGGAGAATATCTTCCGCAGCGATCGTTTCCCGACGGATACGAGATTCAGCAAAAGATACATCTTCAGGAATTGCCGCATCTAAGTGATGACATACCATCAACATATCTAAATGTTCATCTAGAGTATTAACAGTGTAAGGACGGGTAGGATTAGTGGAAGATGGTAAAACATTACTTTGTCCACAAACCTTAATAATATCTGGTGCGTGACCTCCCCCAGCCCCTTCCGTGTGATAAGTGTGAATAGCACGATGTTTAAAAGCGGCAATAGTATCTTCCACAAAGCCAGCTTCATTGAGAGTGTCAGTGTGAATTGCTACTTGCACATCATACTCATCAGCAACAGTCAAACAAGTATCAATTGTGGCAGGATTTGTCCCCCAATCTTCATGAAGTTTTAACCCCATTACCCCTGCTTCGATTTGTTCTATCAGTCCTTGAGGTTGACTTGTGTTACCTTTACCTAAAAATCCTAAGTTGACAGGGAAAGCATCTGCCGCTTGCAACATTCGGTAAATATTCCAAGGGCCAGGAGTACAAGTTGTGGCATTTGTTCCTGTAGCTGGGCCTGTGCCACCCCCAATCATTGTAGTGATCCCAGAAGCGATCGCCACCTCAATTTGTTGAGGACAGATAAAATGGATATGGGTATCTATTCCCCCCGCAGTCAGAATCATTCCCTCCCCGGCTAAAGCTTCAGTTCCCGGGCCAATAATAATATCCACATTATCTTGAATATAGGGATTTCCGGCTTTACCAATTTTGTAAATTTTACCATCTTTAATGCCGATATCCGCTTTGACAATGCCCCACCAATCAAGAATTAAGGCATTTGTAATCACTAAATCTACAGCCCCATCATGATTAGAAATTGGGGATTGTCCCATGCCATCTCTGATGACTTTACCACCACCAAATTTTACCTCATCGCCGTAGGTTGTGAAATCTTGTTCGACTTCGATAAATAATTCAGTGTCAGCTAGTCTAATTTTATCACCTACTGTAGGCCCGTAGGTTTCCGCGTATGCGCGACGCTCCATTCTGTAAGTCATCTAAATCATCTCCTGATTACTTTTTAAGTCTGTCATATTTAGTTCTTTTGGGAATATTATCCAAAAGTTGGGAAATTGTCATAAAAACCCAATAATTATGATCACCAGCCATAATGGCAATTTATAAAAATAAGTAAACTATTGTCGCAATTACTTAATAAGTATGCTATTGAATACAATTAGCTAAGTTTAAATCTCTTTATCAAAATACACTCACTACATAATTATGCCTAATAATTTTTCCAGACGAAGACCAAATGTAAATATCCAACATTTAAAAAATATGACTGCGGGTAAAAACAAAGCACAAGATATAGAACATACACAAACAACAGAAATTACAAATACTGAACTATCACCAGAAGAACAAGCAGAAATTTTAGAATTAGAAACAGTTGTCAAGAATTTAGAGCATAGCTTTAACCAAGTTACTTCTATTGAAGATCCAGTCAAACAAGAGTACAAAATACTCCAAGAAGCTAAAAAACTAGATATCCCACCAGAAACTTATCGGCGGATGTTTGAAAGTTACTGCCTAGAATCAGGAAAAGTACTCAAAGAAGAAAAGTATTCCTGGCTCAACCCACTAAGGTTTTTAGATCAGCGACTGGGAGACTTTGTTAAATGGTGTGAAAATGTCTCTCTATATAGTCTAGCTACAGTAATTGGTCAATTTACGCTGTTAGCAGCAATGGGGGCTTACTTTATAGAAGCTCCCCAGAGAGAACAACAGGCTCTTGATGATGCTAGATTAGAAGTTAGAAATCAGAAAGGTGTTGAGCATTCTGACTCCAGAATAGAAGCTATAGAAAAGCTCAATAAATCTTGCCAAAGTCTATTAGGAGAATCGGCTCCCAAGGCCAATTTAGAAGGGATTGAACTGAATAAATGCTATAAATTTCAATTGGAATGGGCTGGTATTGCCCAATGGCCACCACAGTTTTACAGATATGAAGGAATTAACCTTTCCCGAATGGATTTGTCTGGCGTAAATTTAAGTGGAGCAAACCTTGAAGGAGCAAACTTAGAGAAAGCTAACTTAGAAGGCGCAAATCTGGAGAGGGTAAATCTAAAAAGGGCAAATTTGAAAGGAGCAAACCTTAAAGGTGCAGTTCTGCGGGCAGCTAATTTGGAGAAAGCCAATTTAGAGGAAGCGAATCTGGATAGCAGTCGTATGAGTCGTGTTTATTTAAGAGATGCCAATCTCTTGAAGGCATCAGTCATTAACTCTCGCTTGATATGGGCTGATTTGGAAGGAGCAAATCTTAACCAAGCAAATTTTCAAGGCTCTAATCTTAGTCGTGCTAATCTTCAAGGTGCGGATCTCTACAAAGCCAACTTTAAGGCAGCTTTGCTCCGCTATGCGGATTTAGGGAACGGAACAATTACAATTGGTACTGAATTCGAGCGTGCTAATCTCAAACGAGCTAAATTTTGGTCAGTAGATCAACTGAAACGATCTTATAACTGGGACAAAGCTGCCAAAGATAAAGATTGGGAAGCAAAAATTATTAAAGACAGCCCACAAAAGTATAAAGTCGGATTTATTGTTCCCAACGATAACTTAACTTATAAGTTATATCAACAAGGACTAGAAAGGCTGGCTAAGGAAAATAAACAAGTCGAAATCATCCCCATTAAGACAGGAGAAACAGTTGAAGCAGAAGCTCAAGGAATCAAACAACTGCTCACCCAGGATGTAGATGCAATCATCATGAGACCCCTAGATCCGGAAAAATCCGCAGCTACTATTCTCCAGGCTTATGTTTCCGGTGTGGTAGTTGTTAATATTGGTGATTGCTTGCCAAAAGAATCTCAGAAAGTTGTGTTTGCTTGTTATGAAAGCGATTCTTCCCGTATGGGTTACGATCTAGGAAGATATGTGGGAAATCAGGCATTAGACAGCAACAGGAACCAAATTAAAGAGCTAAATGTGGGTTTGGTAGATGGGACAGATTCAACCCGTCTTTATCCTTATTTACAGGGTTTTCTCAAAGGTATGAAAGACTCTAATACCAAATGGACTCAAACGGGAACGACGGATGCCAGAACCCCGCAAGATGTAGATAAGGTTAAGGCAATGCTCAAAGGCCACCCAAATATAAATGTTTTATGGGGAGGCTCAGAAATGACTACAGAAATTGCTCTCAAGGCAGTTAAAGAATTGGGTTTAGAGAAAAAGGTAAATGTATATGGGATTGTGCCTTTAACTCGAAGGTTGGCAAATATGCTCCTCGATCCTAAGCAATCGCTGCAATCAATTGTAGATGAAGCCCCCAGTTATGCGGCTAATGAGGCAGTTACGCACGCAATTAATGTGATCGAGAGGAAGATTTCTAGAGAATATAAATATGTGGTATTTCAGCATCGGTTACTGACTGTTAATGATCAAAAGAAAGTTAATGATTTAATTGGTGATGCGTTGGATTTAGAGAAAAACAGTCTCAAAAAACCAGTTCCACTTAAAGCTGGAGTTACTCTGATCCCTACGGAGATTCCATCAAGTTTAGATCCTGCTGTTGCTAATCCTCTACCAGCTATTAATGATCCTAAAAAGATCCAGAAGTTGCAAGAGGATCTGCAAAAACTAATTGTCCAGAATTGGCAAATATCTACCAAAAAAGAATCTACTGAAACATCTGCTAATTTTGATCGGGATTTGGTTTATCGAGTATTGGTAGATACGGAAGGGGCAGTTGTTTCCTATGAACCAATTGATAAATTAGCGATCGATCTACTGCCAACTACACCTTTACCCAAATTGCTATCTAAACCTGATGACGGTAAAGCCAAGGATGAGACTCTCATATTGCCTACTAAGCTGGCAATTAGTAAGCCTGTAACTGAATTTAAGGTTGTATTTAGTCCCAGCGGTAAAGTTGAATTAAAATGGGGAGAAAGTTTCTTAGCAGATGAGTAAAATTTAGGCTCAAACTTCCTTTTACAGAGTATGTATTTTGCCTACTCTCATTGCACGAGTTGAACTTTCTTAGAGATTCCCATTAATTTTGCCGTTGAATCCGTAGATTTGGCGAGTACCAACGAGGGGAATTAGAGTAACTTCTTTTTCGTCTCCTGGTTCAAATCTCACGGCTGTACCTGCGGGGATATCTAATCGCATTCCTCGTGTTTTTTCTCTGTCAAAAAATAAAGCGGTATTAACTTCGTAAAAGTGAAAATGCGATCCTATTTGAATTGGTCTATCTCCTGTATTTGCTACTGTTAATTTAGTCGTGGGACGACCTGCATTTAATTCTATTTCACCTGCTGGGGTAATAATTTCTCCGGGAATCATAGTTGTTTCCTACTTTAAAGGGTTTCTAAAAACTCTACAAACGGTCTGAAAGCTTGTGGACACAGTTCGGCTATATCTTGATATCTAGCATTTTCTAAAATTCTGCGTGCATCTACAGAACCTTTATACTTCTTACCACATTTTTGGAAAATTTCCTCTACAATATCTCTAGGTGGAACATTATGATTTTGCTCTTCAACTGGTGTTATCCATTTTATAGCAAGAGAATTAACACCAAGTATGCTCATTAGTTGGGATTCAGCAGCCAAAATTAAGGCTTCTAAATCATGTTTAAAGCAAAAGACTCGAAAACGCTCTTTTAAGCGATTGTCATTAATTCCTTTAGACTCTAATACCTGATTAAAATTATTTAAAATACCATTTTCTAGTTTTTCAATTGTTTCATGTTCAAATCCTTTATTTTTGGGATATAGGTCTGGTATGATTACCACAATTGAATCCGACTGATTGCAGATAATATTGACTGCTTTAATTGGTGTCTTTGTTAATAAATCTTTCTTAGCATCTCCTCCTTTATCATTATCATTTCCCTTAACTGCAAAAAATTTGATACTAATACCATCCTGTAATTTTTGGTCAATTAAAGGTGCTAATAGTGCCTCCATTGCATATTTATCAGATGTCCCTTCTACATAAATTTCAACTCTCAT
The DNA here is from genome assembly GCF_015207875.1 of Dolichospermum sp. LEGE 00240. GTDB lineage: Bacteria > Cyanobacteriota > Cyanobacteriia > Cyanobacteriales > Nostocaceae > Dolichospermum > Dolichospermum gracile. The sequence goes on along the minus strand of NZ_JADEVZ010000009.1, from coordinate 77,900 downwards.
GGAAGTCTCTCTAATTCATCACTGCGGTGTAATTGTTCTATTTCATCTGAGCCAAAATCATCAAGCATATCAATTAATACTTGAGACTCACCAGGTTTAATAAACTTTGCTTCTCCATTTTCTTTTCTGAGTACAGCAATTTGCGAAATATCAAACTGTGTCAGAAAATAAGATGAGTGAGTAGCTAATAAAATTTGCGTGCGTTCAGAAGCTTTTTCAAATAAAGCAGCCAAAACAGGTAATGTCCGAGGATGAACACCTTGGTCTGGTTCATCAATACAAATTAAAGATGGTGGATTTGGGTGTACACACAAACAAATCCAGCAAATTAAACGCAAAATTCCATCTGATAAATCAGCAAGACTTAACTCATCATCAACACCTGATTCTTGCCAAAAAGCGATCACTTCTCCTGGTCCACCACGTGCTTTTACTGTTAAACCTTTAAAACCAGGAATTACAGAACGTAAATGTTGTTGTAATTCATCAAATGCTGGTCTATATTCAGTCATTAAAGAAAAAAGAACTGAACTCAAATTACCTGCATCTTCATGTAAAATTGGTTCTTGCTCAATGGGAACTGATTGACGAATTTTCTGATTTGCTATGTTGAAAGAATTATAAAATCTCCATTCATGAATATACTCACGTAAGTTATATAAGGCTTCCAGTGATGGATTTGTCATTGCATTTAGCGTCAGTTGATTAGAACGCTTTAAAGCAATATCTTGTGTTAATTTATCTGATGTTAATGTTGTAAGTCCTTTTTCTCCAGGTTCTCTAATCACACCTTTATTACCTTGAATATCCATATATATGTATGGACTACTGTATTTATCACTAAAAGGTTGAGATGATTCTACTCTTTCGTAGGAAACTTGAGTTCGACCAACCGGACCCATAAGTTCTCCTAGATATCTAATACCAATTGGAAGACCTGTATCAATTTCTATATCCCATTGAAATTTAGCTAGTCCAGGAATATGAAAAATCTGCTGTCCAATAGAACCAGAAATTATTTCGGGAGGAATATCATAATAAAGACTATCTCGCAAAAATTTGAGAAATTCAAAAAAACTTGATTTCCCTGCACCATTAGCACCAACAATAATTTCTAGTGGTTGTAATGGGGCTTGAAAATTTTTGAAAGGGCGATAACCTTGAATATTAACTGATCTTAATCTCATATTTTTTGCTGGATTTGTACTTTCTCCTATTTTAATCTTTTCTAATGAATGGGATTATGTACAGTTACCAACTTTGTGCCATCAGGAAATGTGGCTTCTACTTGAACATCATGAATCATTTCGGGAATCCCTTCCATAACATCATCACGAGTTAATAAAGTTGTCCCATAACTCATTAAATCTGCTACAGTTTGACCATCTCTTGCACCTTCTAAAATTGCCGCCGAAATAAAGGCAATTGCTTCGGGATAATTTAATTTTAAACCTCGATTTTTACGCCTTTCTGCCACTAAAGCAGCGGTGAAAATTAATAATTTATCTTTCTCTTGGGGTGTAAGCTGCATTGTTCCCTCCTCTGCGTTCTCTGCGTCTCTGTGGTTCGTTTAAATTTGCCATACTCTAGGAATACAATTACCACGATTTAGACAAGATACTCGTAACATTTGCCAGATATTTGTAAACCAACTTCTGACTTCTGATGTAGAATTACCACGATATCGGCACAAAAATCCATGTTGTAAGCGAGTTACCCCAGCATCAGAGTTTTGAATAATTAAAGACCGGGCTTGGTTGATGATTTCTGGAGATATGGGGAAACCAACGCCAACAAAACTACCAACAACGGGATTGTCTCTTAAACCATGAGGACTGTGAAATACTTGTTCGCTACCGGGGACGATTTGCCTATCAATCCATAATGGCATACCATTTTGCCAGATTTCCGTGTGCGATCGCATCTCTCCCTGGACAAATTTTTCTCCCCTAGCACTGCGGCCAAACCGGGTAATTTCCCAACCTAAATAACTGGCATCCGTAGCTAATTCTACCCGTAAATCTTGCCGATAAATCCCCCCATTAAATAAAATCGTTTCTTGGGGTAAATATTCTAAACAAGCATGAGTATCCACTTGGATATTTACGGTTTGTCTCCCTGGTAAGCCATTACTGCGATATATTTTACCAGCAGCGGCTGTAGTAATCAAGGCGTTTGTATCGGGTTGGAGGTGAATATGAGAGCATAGGCGATCGCCCCCCACAATGCCCCCAGCCGTATGTAAAATCACACTATGGCAAATTCCTTGTCCTTCCGGGTAAAAGGGGCGTTGTACCTTTAATGGGGCTTGATGGTGGTTATAAATTAACTGAGTGGAATCTTGGCGATGACCATAAACTAAGTTAAGTTGACCGTGCCAACCCCGTATCGTCTGAGACTTGTTAATCATTCAAGTATTTAAGCAAAATTAATTAGATCAAAGAATTAGATTTAATACAAGGTTAGCACCCCGTACTTACCCCAATATTTGAGGCAACCACAGGGGGTTTGCACCTACAAAATAGGGTAAAGTAAAAATTAAGCGCCTGATTTACTCGGTTTAACATATTATTCAATATTTATGACAATATTTTGGTTAGCATTAGCTGGAATTGTAGGATGGTTTGTCAGTTTACTAGCAGGTGGTGGAAGTGCATTAATCCTTATGCCCATTGTCAGTATATTTCTAGGGGCTGTAGCTATTGCTCCCGTAATTACTATTAGTGGGCTATTTGGAAACAGTGAAAGAGTATTTGTGTATTGGCAAAAAATTAATTGGGATGTTGTTAAATGGGAGTTACCCGGAGCAATTTTTGGCGGAATTTTGGGAGCTTTTACACTGACAAAACTTAAATTAGATTGGTTAAGTATTTTAGTTGCTATATTTCTGATTTTTTCGGCTGCTAGTTACTTTTTTAAAAATGAAGAAAAATCTTTTTCAGTCAAAGCTTGGTACTTTTTACCAGCAGGTTTCGCCTATGCTTTTTTCTCTGGATTAATAGGGAGTATGGGTCCTGTATTAGCTCCACTTTATATTAACTATGGCTTACAAAAAGAAGAATTACTAGCAACTCAGGCAACAAATCGAGTGATTGTTCATATTGTCAAGATTTTTGTCTATAGTTTTTTGGGTGCTTTCAAATTGCCATATATTGGTTATGGAATTGTCCTTGGTTTAGCTGCTATACCTGGTAATTGGTTGGGACATTTAGTTCTCCAGAAAATCAGTGAAAAACAATTCCGGCGACTGGTTATCTCCTTTGTTCTGTTCAGTGGTATCCTGATTTTATGGCAGCAAAGAGAATTATTAGTTTTTTGGTAAAACCACTTTTAATTTCATTCTGCCACTTGATTTGATTAAACTAATTTTTTAGTTCTATAATTTATTGTAGATGCCTAACTTAGTATCAATATGGCGGTATGCACTCGAATAAGATACAGTCAGTAAATCGAAAACCCTGTAGGGGCGCAGGGCCTGCGCCCTCGATTGTATTTCATCCAACCAATAACCCCTATAGCAAGTGTTAAGCCTACATCTTAATTTTTGAGGTTTTAAATATGGTTGCTTCTCCCCAAATCTACATTACTCCAGAAGAATATTTAGAATTAGAAGAAAACAGCCCCGTCAAGCATGAATATATTGATGGATATATTTACGCAATGGCTGGCGCATTAGACGCTCATGTTACCATTACTGGAAACTTGTTTACACTACTGCGTAATTATATGCGTGGTTCTGGTTGTCGAGTATATATTTCTGATATGAAAGCCAGAATTGAATCTTTAAATAGATTTTTTTATCCTGATATTATGGTAACTTGCGACAAGCGTGATCAAGAAACATTAGGATATAAAAGATTTCCCTGTTTAATAATCGAAGTTTTATCTGATTCTACCGAAAGATTTGATCGAGGTGACAAATTCGCTGATTATCAAACTATAGAAACTTTACAAGAATATATCTTAATTAATACAAAAAAACCGAGAGTTGAATGTTTCCGCCGCAATCAAGATGGATTTTGGGTATTACAGTCTTATGTAGGAGAAGAAACTTCATTTCAATTACACAGCATTAGCTTTGCGGGAACAATGAGACAACTTTATGAAGATGTAGATTTTCCGCAGCCAGCGTAATTTTCCCCAATCCACAATCAGAAATTTTGGACTTTAGACTTTAGATAAATCATCCAAAATCCAAAATCCAAAATCTAAAATTGTTTAAGCCATTTGATTTTCAATCGCCCAACGTGCTAATTCAGTACGGTTGTGGAGATTGGTTTTGCCCAACATATTGGACACATGGCTTTCAACAGTTCGCTGACTGACATTTAATTCTTCAGCGATTTCGCGGTTCGCTAAACCCCTAGCGACGAACTGGACTACTTTCAGTTCCGTTGGGGTTAACTGGACATCGAAAGGAACTTGGATGCGACCGCCGCTGTCCCCGCCCTTGGTTTGATGTTCTTTCCAACGCACAGTTTGCTTGAGTGAGGATTCTACTTGGGCGACAAGTTCTTCAGGTTCAAAGGGCTTGATCATATATACGTCAGCACCTTTATTTAACCCCTTAACTCGGTCTGCACTTTGACCTTTAGCGGAGAGGAAAAGAACGGGAATCCAACTAGTTCGTTCAGTCTTGCGGACTTCTTCGACAAAAGTGTATCCGTCCATTTCCGGCATCATCACGTCACAGATGATCATATCTGGAACTTCAGTTTCGAGAAGATCCAGAGCTTCTCTACCATTTGCAGCCGTGATGACTTCGTAGCCCCGGAACTCTAAGTAATCCTTCACCAGCAAGATGAGGTTAGGGTCATCATCAATAAGTAGAAGTCGTTTGTGGTCTTTCATGCTGGGTTCTTTCATAACAGTGGCACTTCTCGCGCTTCGATCCATTAAGGTATTGATATAGTTATCCTGTATGGTGGATGACTTCGGATGTTGTCTTTTTTCCCACTTAACTTACTTTAACTCCCCGAAGTCTTAAAAGTGTTAGTTACTTTCAACGGACTTGCAAGTGAATGGAAAAAGTCTAGTAAGGATACGTATAGCAGTAGTCTTTATAATGCGCTATTATAGATCCATTTGAAAGTTGCAGGCTAAAAACCCTGATAAAATTATTGTCCTTGTGAATCACAAGTCAGTATTTTTTCAAGATGACCCTAGCTCGAAACTCGCCCGCGCTTTCATTGGTACACCGCTGCTTTACTTATCCTTCGGATGTTCAGCCTCCATTTGGAGGTAGAAAATCAACCGGGGAATGTTTTGGCCAAGCATGGTTAAAAATATAAATTTCTTCACCATACTCGTTACCAATCTACTGGTCTTGGATGACCTACTCTAATGACTTCTGGATTTAATTGGCGATACCAGACCCCATCTAGGTAAACTACTATTATCGTTCTAGAACAACAAACACGCAAGTTTTTGACTTGGGCTGTGAAGATGCCTATGGAATAACCATCTGTTAACTGATGGGTTGATCGCTCTCCCAGTCCTGGTTAACAGCATTACCAAGTTCTAGACTAGCCGATTTGTAACAGAATTGAGCATTTATCTGTTTTGGGCAATAGTTAATTGGTAATGGGCAATGTTACCTATTACCTGTTCCCTGTTCCCTGTTCCCTTATCCCTAGTAGTTTTAGGGATGAGACGACTGTTTGTGGATCATTGTGATGTTACTCATTGAGTAGATCCCTGATTACAGTTCTATAACAATTTCCCAGGTTTGCAAATAAAGTTGTCCATATCAAAATATTCATTACTTACGCAACAAACCCTGACAACTAAAATAATTGGATATTTGCACTTAAGTGTCGCCACCCTCATCTTAGTTCGGAAACCCGTACACAAGCCATGATTGCTATTGAGTCCCAGATAGAGCTAAATTAGCACTCATGAGTCGAGAGTGCTAATTTAGCAAAAGATTTTGTATGGCAGCTGTATCTCTAAGCGTTTCCACCGTTAAGCCCCTGGGCGATCGCGTTTTCATCAAAGTGAGCGCCCCCCAAGAAAGAACCGCAGGCGGTTTGTATTTGCCCGATAATGCCCAGGAAAAACCCCAAGTAGGCGAAATCGCCGCTGTTGGACCTGGTAAGCGCAATGACGACGGTACTCGTCAAACAATGGATATTAATGTTGGCGATAAAGTGTTGTACTCCAAGTACGCTGGAACTGATATCAAATTGGGTACAGATGAGTATGTACTCCTTTCTGAAAAAGACATTTTAGCGATCGTTAACTAATTGGGACTGGGTGATGGGTAAGGACTTTTCCTAATTACCTGTTCACCACTCACCAATTCTTCGCCAAATTTAATTAATTTACTACCGGGATTTAGACTTATTATGGCAAAGCGCATTATTTACAACGAAAACGCCCGTCGCGCTCTAGAGCGTGGTATTGATATTCTCGCTGAAGCTGTAGCTGTTACCCTTGGTCCAAAGGGTCGTAACGTGGTTCTAGAGAAGAAATTCGGCGCACCACAAATCGTCAATGATGGTGTCACCATCGCTAAAGAAATTGAATTAGAAGACCACATCGAAAATACCGGTGTAGCTCTAATTCGTCAAGCTGCTTCTAAAACTAACGACGCTGCTGGTGATGGTACAACCACAGCTACCGTTTTGGCTCACGCGATCGTTAAGGAAGGCTTGCGGAACGTTGCTGCTGGTGCTAATGCGATCTTATTAAAGCGCGGTATTGATAAAGCATCGGCGTTTTTAGTCGAAAAAATTGCTGAACACGCTCGCCCTGTAGAAGATTCTAAGGCGATCGCTCAAGTTGCGGCAATTTCCGCTGGTAACGACGAAGAAGTCGGTAGCATGATTGCTCAAGCTATGGACAAGGTGGGTAAAGAAGGCGTAATTTCCCTAGAAGAAGGGAAGTCTATGACCACCGAATTGGAAATCACCGAAGGGATGCGCTTTGATAAGGGTTATATTTCCCCTTACTTCGCTACCGATGCAGAACGGATGGAAACAGTTTTCGATGAGCCTTTCATCTTGTTAACTGACAAGAAGATTGCTTTAGTCCAAGATTTAGTTCCTGTCCTCGAACAAGTAGCTCGTTCCGGTCGTCCTTTGGTAATTATTGCTGAAGACATCGAAAAAGAAGCTCTAGCAACATTGGTAGTTAACCGTTTACGCGGTGTTCTGAACGTGGCTGCTGTAAAAGCTCCTGGTTTTGGCGATCGCCGTAAAGCTATGCTAGAAGATATTGCTGTCTTAACTGGTGGTCAACTCATCACCGAAGACGCTGGTTTGAAACTAGATACCACCAAGCTAGAAAGCTTAGGTAAAGCTCGTCGCATCACCATCACCAAAGACAGCACCACAATTGTGGCTGAAGGTAATGAAGCTAGTGTGAAGGCTCGTTGCGAACAAATCCGTCGTCAAATGGAAGAAACCGAATCTTCCTACGACAAAGAAAAACTCCAAGAGCGTTTGGCTAAATTGTCCGGTGGTGTAGCTGTAGTTAAAGTTGGTGCAGCTACCGAAACCGAAATGAAGGACAAGAAACTACGCTTGGAAGATGCTATCAACGCTACCAAGGCTGCTGTAGAAGAAGGTATTGTTCCCGGTGGTGGTACAACCTTGGCTCACCTCGCTCCTCAATTGGAAGTTTGGGCGCACAGCCACCTCAAAGATGAAGAGTTGACAGGTGCTTTAATCGTCGCTCGGGCTTTACCTGCTCCTCTGAAGAGAATTGCCGAAAACGCTGGTCAAAACGGCGCGGTAATTGCTGAAAGAGTGAAAGAGAAGGATTTCAACATTGGTTTCAATGCTTCTAGCAACGAATTTGTTGATATGTTGGAAGCTGGTATTGTTGACCCCGCTAAGGTAACTCGTTCTGCACTACAAAATGCTGCTTCTATCGCTGGTATGGTGTTAACAACAGAATGTATCGTTGTTGACAAGCCAGAACCTAAAGATGGCGCTCCTGCTGCTGGCGCTGGTATGGGTGGCGGAGATTACGACTACTAAAATCTTTTCGTAGTTTTCCTAGTTTAAATAATGGCCGCTTCCGCAAGGGGGCGGCTGTTTTTTTTGCACGCAGAGGCGCGGAGAGAATATTGAGTTTCAATTCAACTTATATATAAAATTTGATCAGGCTGATTTTTTAATTCTGGGGTGTTTTTTCGTGGTTAATGGTTAATTTTTAGCTCAAAAATCTCAATTTAATAATATAGTGAGTGAAGCTTGAATTTTAAGTTTAACAAGTATGGAAAATTATCAGGCAGCTTTTATGGAGCGCCATATTGATATTCAAACACTATATCCTATAAGGAAAGTCGGAGCTATGCACTTTGGTGGTGTAACCATTGAGTGTTTATTAAAAGCAATTATTTGTAAGACTCTACCTGGGGTTACACACAACTTGATGACACATAGTTACACAGAACTTCTAAAAAAACACAATAAACTAAAATCTAGAGTGGATAATAATTCAGAAGTGAGAAAATGGCTTAAACAAGTTGAGAAACCAATAGGGAAAGATTTTCAAGATTTTATAGATATGCGTTATTCTGTCCTTAAACCTGATGATTTAAATGAGCAAAATTACAAGGAATGGTTATATGCGTACAATAAACTTATAACGTGGTTACATCAACAATCTACTCAACTTTAAAGAGGTGGACAATGCAGGAAAATTGGAAAGTTTTACTAAAACAGGAAATTAAAAGCCGGTATGTAGATGATAATGTACATGATTCGCGGGAATGGGTTGATGTCAATATTTCTACATCAGGGTTATTGAATTTGACTATTGTGAGTAATGCTTTTATTAGTTTATCTACTACTCAACGTGAAGAAGAAATTTCTAACTTACTTAAATCACAAAATCGTCCCTCTCGTACTGGTTTTCTCTCCCTATATACACCTGAAGAAGCTGAATCACTTAATCTTTCACCTCCAGAAATTTTTGATGTAACTACAATTAAAACTTGGCAGGATTTAGCTATTCAAGCAGCAAATCCCCAAAATGAATCAACAGTGCCTCAGCGAGAACTTAGTTTACCCCGAACAGTGACATTTTATTCGTTTAAAGGAGGAGTAGGACGCACTACGGCATTAACTCATGTTGCTTGGATTTTAGCAATGCGGGGACGTAAAGTTGTGGCTGTAGATTTAGATTTAGAAGCACCTGGTTTAAGTACAGCATTTAACCTACAACCACAACCAAAATATGGAATTGTTGATTATTTTTATGAACGTTCTTATTTACCAGAAGGAATAGATCCGAGTATTTCAATTGCTGAAACATTTGGTGAAGTGAGAATACCTAATGCCACAGGAAGATTATTTGTTGTTCCTGCTGGTTATCTTAGTCTTGATTATATTGCTAAGGTTGATGATCTTCATGCTAATACTATTATTGATGGAGATAAAAGTCTCTGGTCTGTTTTTAAACGTGAAATTCACGAACAATTAAAGCCTGATGTTATTTTAATTGATTCTAGAACGGGAATTAATCAATGGGGAGCTTTATCCTTAATCCAAGCTGCTGATGAAGCAATCATATTTCTTTTTCCTAATGAACAAAATAAACAAGGAATAGAACTCTTACTACAGTCACTTCAAAGCCTGAAGAATTTATCAATTAATTTTGTTTTTTCTCCGGTGCTTGATATTAATTCAAAAACCGTTTCATCAAGAATAACTGATATTTGGAAATCATTACTCAACAAAATAAAGACAGAAATAAGTGAAAATTATGAAACAGATGAAGATGATTCAGATTTAGAAAATTATCAATATTCAATAGAAGAACCTTTAGTAATTCCTTACTTTACACCAATTGCTGTCGCTGATAATTATCCTGTAATAGCTTTTATAGATTACTATAATAAGATTGCTAACTTGATTGATGAAGAAACTGATGAAATTGAACGCAAAAATATTCTAACTAATTCAGAGAAACGCTGGGCAATCATTGAAAGTCTGCAATTTCCTGAAGTAAATGCTGCTGATCAAAGACAGGATTTAAGCTTACTATTTCAGCGTACAAATGACTTTGCCAGATTTTTAGACGACACAACTTGCCTGATCAGAGGACGAAAAGGGACCGGAAAAACTGCGCTATATTGGCTTTTTTTAAAACATAAAAGTGTTGCTCAAAAACTTGCCCCTGGACGTTTGGATAATACTAGATTTTTGTCAGCACACGGTAGATTTCAAGAAAGTCGCCCATCTCGTGAAGAATTTCAATTTATCCATCAAAATTTACAACCAAAAAGTGGCACATGGGAAGCTTTTTGGAGAGCTTATTTACTGATTAGATGCCATCAGGAAAATTTATTGCAGTTTCTAAAAGGTAAGAAAGCTGCAAAGTTTAGTGAATTAAGAGAAATTATTAATAACTTACCCAAAGAAAGATGGCAATCAGAATACACCTCAGCTTTATTAGAATTATCTACTAACTATCAGTTAAGACTCTTAGTAAAAGATGTTATAGATCTTCTTAATGAAGAAGCAAAAAATAATTCTCAAAAACTGTGGTTTCTTTACGATGATTTAGATGAAGATTTTTCTGAAGCGGGGCAAGTAAGACAGCAAGCATTAACCGGACTTTTTCAATTAGTACAATCCTGCGATGCTAATCGCCTAACAGCAATTAGATTTAAGATTTTTTTAAGAGAAGATATATGGAATCGTTTAAGTTTTGATAATAAAAGTCATTTTACTGGACGCGATATTATTTTACAGTGGAATAAAATTGACTTTTTACGGTTAGCACTTCGTCAAGTAATACAATCCAAAGATTTCAAAGATTTAGTTGATCGATCTTCTCCTATTGCTGTTGAAAGTATTGATCAAGCTAGTGAAGAGGCTATTGATAAAGCATTAGAACTACTTTGGGGAAGCCGTCGTCGAGGTGGAAATAGAGCCAAAAATGTATCTAGATGGGTTTATGAAAGATTAACAGACCCAAGTGGTACTACTTTTCCTCGTAGTTTAAGTATATTCCTCAAAGGAGCAAAGGAACAAGAATTAACCTACAAAGGACAATCATCAAGCAAATTCCGTACAGACCGCCTACTTCAGGGAAATTCCCTAGAATTTGGATTGAAAAAAGCATCAGAAAAACGCTGCGAAGAAATTAAAGAAGAATACCCTGATTTAACTAAATTTTTTGATTCTCTCAAGGGTAAATTGGCTTTCTTATCTAAAGAACAGTTACGAGAAGTATGGCAAGATTCAGCGCGTGATATAGCGGGTTTTGAAGAATTTGTTTCTTTTTTAAGTGAGATTGGCATTATTGAATGGCGCGAAAAAGAGAAGCGCTATAAGGTTGCTGATATCTATGTATATGGTTTTGAGATGGATCGTAGAGGTGCAGTATAAAAATATTCTGAATACTAACGTTGGTTGGGATATTTTGAAATTATTGTTACCAATGCTTTTGTGAAAAAATTACCAAAAAACCAGAAAGAAAAAGCTATCAACTATATGAATGATTATATTAAACTTAACCAAGAAGGAGCATATTATGAAGAAAATTGAACAACTATCAACTTTTGATAGAATGATGCAAAACCTTGATTGTAAAGATAAATTTACAGCAGGATATCAGAGATTTTTACCACTTTACCGATGCGATAACTAAGTTTTTGTTGATTCCCACTTTTTCCGGGATATTATAGCTGTTATAATAGGTTTTCAGGTTATTCAAGAACGATATTATTTTGAGGAGGCTTAACTATGACTCAAATTATTAATCATCAATCTAATTATCAAAAATTACCCGAAATTGTCAAAACTTTGATTGACAATAATCCTCTTTATCAAGAAAACTTAGATAGAGAGAAAATGATTGAAGTGATTAATCGTAATTTTGATCCTATTACTGTCCCTGATGTTAATAATATCTCTCAGGGGGAATTAACGAAACGCATTAAAAGTATTTTATCTTTACATTTAGTTTCAGGAATGTTAAATGATTTGACTCCAGAGCAAATGCAAATTTTTGATGAATCTGTAAAACGTGGGGGTTAAATGGGTTATTTACTAGATACGAATATTGTTTCAGCCTCACTAAAACAGAATATTGAAGTAGCATTGAAAATTACAGAAATACGTCGTCAAGGTGAATTTATCGGTATTAGTGGCATAACTTATTATGAAGTTCAAAGAGGACTTTTAAGAAGTAATGCGACTCCAGATAGATGAGGCAGATTTTAATAATTTATTCCACATATTATCAAATTTATTCCAGCTATTTTCGTCTTTTTCATTGCTTAACTGGGGAACATACAAACGTAAATATTATCTAATTATTTGATGTGGTTTATTTAAACAAAAAGATGTAGATAGTTCAAGGGTAAAATTAGTAAATAGAAATTTTTGGCGAGGATGTAAATATTCTTGGCTGTAATTGTCATGTTTATTTTACCCGAAATTACTAATTCAATATAGAGAGAGAATATATTTTAAAACCTCGTAAAATGAAGTTACTTAATATGTTCTATTTTTTGGCAAATAAAGTTAAACTCAACCAGAAAAATTAGGTAGATAAAATTTTGCTGGCTGGAATTTTTCAAAAATCCCAATAATCTAAGTCACATCTGCGGAATGTGGGTTATAGTAAAGGTTTTATAAGTTATAAACCGATGGAAATTATTATTGGTTGGCTATATCCGAAGTTGATGAGTACCTACGGCGATCGCGGAAATGTGATCACTATCCAACGTCGCGCTCAATGGCGGGGATATAATGTCATTGTTTTACCCTTAGACCAAGATTCTACCGCAGAGGATATAAAATCAGTAGATGTGATTGTTGGTGGGGGCGCACAGGATCGTCAGCAAGAAATTGTCATGAGGGATTTGCAAGGGGCAAAAGCTGAGGCCATGCGTGATAAAATCGAAGATGGCACGCCGGGAGTTTTTACCTGCGGTTCTCCCCAACTGCTGGGAAATTATTATGAACCAGCCTTTGGACAAAGAATTGAAGGTTTAGGAATCTTAGATTTAGTTTCTATTCATCCTGGTGAAAATACTAAAAGATGTATTGGCAATTTGGTGATAGAAGTAACAGCTTCCCGGTTAGCACAGGAACTAGAAGCAATGATAGGGACAAAACCTTATTTAGTCGGGTTTGAAAATCATGGCGGAAGAACTACATTAGGGAAAGTGGAAGCTTTGGGGCGTGTGGTGTATGGTTTGGGGAATAATGGAGAAGATGGAACAGAAGGCGCGTTTTATCAAAATGCGATCGCTACCTATTCTCACGGGCCATTATTACCAAAAAATCCAATAGTAGCCGATTGGTTAATTCAAACTGCGTTAAAGTTGAAATATCAGCAAGAAATCAAACTTTCACCTTTAGAAGACACTTTGGCAATGCAAGGACGGGAAGCGATATTGAAACGCTTAAAAGTTAATTTGCCCACTGTAACTGGAGTTAGGTAATGGGTAATGGGTAATGGGTAAAACATTCTTCCCAATTACCAATTACCAGATTCATAAACTACATTATTTCTTTATCAAATAAGAATAACTTCCTGTACAATGTCTGATAAGTTACTATAGAAATCCGAAATTGTTTAATTAGTCATTATTTTAAATCTGTGCAACTTCCTTCTTCCCCAGAATTTGAAAATCGCTCAAATCATCATTATTGTGATGAGGGTTTACAAAAATTACTTGATCGCCTTGTGAGCAGAATAGAACGCGATGAATTAGTGCGACAAACAACAAATCACCTGAGAGAATCACTTCAGGCTAATCGTGTAGTGTTGTATTATTTCTATGAACAATGGCACGGGCAGGTAACATTTGAATCATTGAGTGCTGATGAATATTCGATTCTTGGTTTTACCGGACCAAGGGATTGTTTTAACCATGAATATGCTGCTTTGTACTTAGAAGGACGAATCAGAGCGATCGCTGATATAGAATTAGAACCAATTCAGGATTGTCACCGTGATTTTCTTCGGAGTATGCAAGTTCGCGCCAATTTAGTAGTCCCAATTCTCATACCGCGAGGATTATGGGGACTATTAGTAGCGCATCATTGTCAGCATCCCCGTAATTGGACATTAGCAGATATTGAACTGATGCAAACAGGAGCGCGAACCTTAGCGACAGATTCTAATATTTTAGAAAGTTAATAAATTATAATTGTATTCAAATCGAATACCCTCTAACATTGTCAATAACTCAGCCCTAAAGGGACTGAGCTTGTAAGAAATCAAGACTTACGTGTTTGACTAGCTCATTGAGACGTAATTTGGTACGAACTTCCACATACTTCCCTAGTCTGGATTATCTTCAAGCTATCTTGTAATAGCGTTGGTTAAAGCCAAGACATCTTGATTGCGTTGAGCGAAGGGACATTAAACTTTACTCGAAGGATTATCTCTTTATGCGAGTACCCGTAATTTCAGTAGACTTTAGTAAAGGTGGTAATCGTCGGAAATATGGTGGATCTACAACTCGTCATGGATTTAGAAAAGGTGACTTTGTGGAAGCAAGTCAGGGCAATAAAACATTCTTTGGTTGGGTTAGTGGAGATACTGAAAAACAAGTCTCTGTCAGTGACGCTAATTGGAAAAGACTAGGACAATGCACTGTTAAAAAAGTTAAGTTGATACGAAGATCAACAGGTCTAATTACCACTGCGGTTAAAACCGCCCGTGTCGCTTCCCTCTCAGCACGCTTTGTGACTGAGTTTCCCACTTACCGCGAGGTCTTATGAAATAAATGTTGGGTTGACGTAAGAAAACCCAACCTACTTGCTAACACACTTTTTTAGGGTCTCATTTTTTATGTAGAAGGTTTTAATTACCTGAATCTTTATGAGGATATTTACGATTATATTTCATTCTCAATGATGATTTAAACAAGCGGCCAACTCGTAGTTCGCCAGGATACTTAGGACGATCTTCAAACATTCCCACTCTCTTCATACTCTCAATCGCATTCCTGATTTTTGATTTATCTATCTGTGTTTTTTCAGCTAGTTCAGAAATACATTGATCTAACTTAAAAGGTGTTTTCAGTCCATCAAATGCACTAAGTAAAGACCTAATTTTTTGTTCATTTTCAGACATATGATCTGCAAGATTAATTAGATAGTTTAGTTCAGAACGCAACTGCCCTAAATAATCTTTTGCTGCTGCTTCATGAGCTATAACAATGAGTGAAGGATCGATTTTACCATCTTCAATTTGTTTACCTGTAAAAGAACCTACATCAGTAGATGTGGGATTTGCAATTACTTGAATAAATTTATCGAAAATACGTGGATAGTAACGAAGTTTATCAGTGGTATTACCTTCTGGTGTTTCGCTGGCACTATCGGCAAAATATGTTTTCAGAAATGTTTTAGTAGCCAGATTATTTTTACGTAGTTTTTCTGGGAAAGCCATTAATAATAAATTTTCGCATTCTTCAGTAGATAAAACACCTCTTAGAATATCTTGGCGTTTTTCTTCTATTCTTTTTATTAGGTTTGGAAAATTTTGTCGATACCAGTTAATTTTATCTATTCGAGATAATATAAAATTAAATATTTTTTGGGTATCCCAACTTAGATAAATTACCTTTCCAAATATTTGTTGCTCAATGTTCTGATAGCCTCTTTCAGCTAAATCAGTTCTTAAGAAAATTTTAAACTGTAAACGATTTGATAGTCTATCATCAGATTCAATAGTTTGAATAAATCTAAAAAGGCTTTCAATATATGTAAAAGTAAGTTTAGCATCAAAAGCAGTTTCTAAACCATCAAGAAGAAAAGTACGCTTGGGACTTTGATTTAATTGATCAATAATTAAATTTATAATAGTTCCATTAAAATTCTCCTCTAGTTTTTGAGAAAAATTTTCTCTTAACAATTCTCTTGATGTTGTCTTTGTTTCTAGGGCAGCCAAAAGTAAATTCCACCATAAATTCTCAGGCGTATCTCGATAACGCTCAATAGCTGTCGATAGTTCTGGACTAGGAGATTTCAAACCTTTGTCTTCTGCATTATCAGCAGTTACAAGTAACGGTTCACCAATTTCTGCTTTGGCTAGTTCTTTTAATAATCGAGTTTTACCTGTACCTTTTCTACCAAAAATATATGAAATTGAATTGCCAGGTATAAGAAGTTGTTGGAGAGCATCTGTCTGGATCAAATCTCCTTCATCTGTAGCTCCACTTGGGGTAAGTATATTATTTTGAATCTGCTTTTTAGAAGCTATATTTAAAATACTGCGTAGACTACTAAGTTTATCAAAGTTTTTGGGTGCTAGTTGATTTTTATCTGGCAATCGGCTATATCTAAAAGCACTGTCATAAGGCCAAATAATCCAATGATCTCTAACTTCAACAGCAGAAAGTTCTGAATCTTCATCTTCTGATTCTTCAGATATTATTTCTGCCAGCATATCTAGTAATGTTTCAATTTGTTGATTATTTCTTTGTATATATGATTTTTCATTTTCATCATCTGGCTGCCAAGAAACAAAAACTCCAGGGTTAGAAATATGTGTTCTCAAGACAGATTCTATAAATTGTTTAGCGGGTAGCCATTGATCATCAAGACGAACACATACAACAGTTGGTCCTGGAAGTGTAGTCATCCAGGGTAAAGTTACTGGTGAAAGTCCGGCTCGATGATCGATTAAAATGATATCGTATTTTTCAGCCGCAAATTCAGAGATTCGCCTAGCTGCATTCTCAATTATCATTGGTTCAAGAGCAGAGCGCAGAGCAAATGCCGCAGCATCAATATTAAAATCTGGCGAAGTTGGCCGACAGGCTAATAAATCTACATATCCAGCTAAAGGTATCGACTTAACACGCTCAGGTTTTATTTCTGCAACAGACTGAACTACTCCTAGCAAAGTTCCTGAAATAGAACCGGAAGTTCGTCCATAAATTACGTCTAATGATGGGGCTTCAATGTCACTGTCTATAACAAGAACTTTCCAGCCATCTTCAGCTAAAACTGTAGACATGAGTCCAAGTAGAGTGGAACGTGCTTGTCCACCTTTATATCCATAAAAATGGACAATTTTTAGTTCTTTTGAAACCTGATCATTAACAACTGATTTTTGAAATTGCTGTTCGATAAGAGAACTTAACCAATGATGTCCTCTTTCTCGTGGACGATTTTCAGGATATTCTAGTGCAAATTCCTCTGAGGTAAGAAGTCTTAATGATAGCAAGGAATTAAGGAGTGTAGTCCTTAGTTCTGCCACACTTATATTGATATCCTGAGCAAAAGATATTTCACGTTCTTCATCATCAATATTTTGAAACTTGGGAGACAGATAGATAACATGAACGTAAGGAAATCTAAATATGGTTTGTATTTCTCCGAGCTTTTTTGCTTCTTTGAGTAGTTGAGCAGCATTCATTACAGCGATACTCCTTTATTTCTCAAACTTGTCTTGATGTCTTTAATAGTTTCTAACGCATCTCTAATTTGAGTATCCGTAGAGGTTCCTGGAAAATCGCTTTCATGTATAATGTATCTAATACCGGGGTAATTGTCACCGTCCACTGGACTATCATGTCCGTTTACATCGGTACATTGCAACGCAGCAAGCTGTGATTTTAGTTGCTGTGCAAGTGAAGCCTCACCTAAGTCACCAACCCAAGTAATTATTCTATGCCTGCTTTTCCAGGGTGGATTATAATGATCTTTGATAGCAAGCTCCAGAGCTACAAGGGAGCAATACAACGATAATAGACAATTGCTGCTGGCTGCGCCAGTGGTAAATGCGGCTCTGTTATAAGCATGAGGCATACTTGATGCTAAGTATTAAATTAAAAAAATAGTTAGGATGATTGTATCATATGATGTTGATATTAAATTTAACTAAAATAAAGCTCGCATCAGCAAGTAAGGTTTAAAATTCTGGAATTATCTACAACCTATTCCTCAACATTTACCCTTCTTTGAAACTGGTTGAACTTCCTGTTGTAGTGATTCTAGCAGTGATTGTACCAATTGCCAGCGATAGCGAAGCGTTCCGGAGAATCGCTCATTGGTAATTTTAGCAAACAGCATATTCTCTATCATTCAAAAATCGCTATTTTTCATCAACAATAAAAAATAACATCCTGTACATCCTTAAATCCTGGGAATCCTGATTTAGACATTCAAATTCCCAAGTTTAGGACTCCACCATCCTTTTGCAGTATGAAAATAAGCCACATCCTTATGTTTTGTATCCTTCCATGAATCCTGACCAGAACACCGCAACATAGTTTTATTTTGCCCATCTTTAATATAACTGTATTCCTCCAAAGGTTTCTTGCATACAGGACAAGGATATGCAGTAATTTTTGCAGAAGGTTTGGGAGCATTTTCATTTGTAGATGTTTTACTTTTTGGTGCTTCCCACTTCTTGCTAAAATCACTCCAAAATAGGACAATGTTTTCGCAACCACTCACACATTTAAGAAAGTATTTCTTTTTAACTTTACTGCTGGGAATTTTAGCTAAATAGTTCTTACAATCAGGACAACGAGTTTTAGAAGTTTCATATTTACGCTCACCAAAATTATTAGTTTTAGCGGTAGTTGATGAATTAATAACCACAGTTTTAGCTTTGGAAAGTGCAGGGACAAAATAACTTTGATTCCAGCTAGTTAGGTAATGTTGCCAAGAGTTTTTGCCTTCAGAAATTGCATCTAGGGCATCTTCCATTTTGGCAGTAAATTCCGCTTCTAATAAATCGGGTAAAGCCTTTTGTAAAAATTCATCTACTTCTAAACCCAAAGCTGTAGGTTGAAGATTATCTTTTTTCAACTCCACATAATTGCGTTTTTTCAAAGTAGCAATTGTGGGTGCATAGGTGCTAGGACGACCAATTCCTTTGCGTTCCATGAGTTGCACCAGTTTGGGTTCGCTATATCTGGGTGGTGGTTGGGTTTGTTTTTGGTCATGTCCCGCTTTGGCTAAATTCAGTTTTTGCCCCTGTTGCAATAAGGGTAAAACGGCATCTTTGCTAAGATTTAGCCAATATTTTGCATAACCGTAAAATTCCACTACCTGCCCTCTAGCTTGCCATAAAATATTACCTGATTTCGTAATTACCAAAGTTTTGCGAAGTTGAGCCGGACGACATTGGGAAGCGATCGCTCTTTTCCAAATCATCACATATAGGTTAAACTCATCTTCAGGTAATTCTGCCCGTAATTGCACCGAGGAACGAAAAACATCTGTAGGACGAATGGCTTCGTGTGCTTCCTGAGCGGTTTTACTACTACGCTGTTTGGCTACTTGCTGGGGGACATTTTGCGGGTCATTTTGTTCCAACCATTGACGAGCGCTCGCACAAAATTCAGGACTCAACATGACTGAATCTGTTCGCATATATGTAATTAATCCTGCCTCATATAACTTTTGTGCCACCTGCATAGTTTTGTCAGGGGAAAATTTCAACTTTGAACCGGCAGCTTGTTGGAGGGTGGAGGTGGTAAATGGTGGAGGGGGTTGACGATAAACCAGTTTCCCTTCGAGGTGAATAATTTGATGAGGATGAAGTTTTGCCTCTTCAACTAGTCTGTTTGCTTCTGCTTCTGAGAGAACGCGCTTAGATTCCGGTTTTTCTGGGTTGTTACTAGCTGCATCATCATGAGTTTCCGTTTCTGGTTCTGGTGTTTCTTTCTCAGTATTTGTTGTACCTTTGTAAAAAGCTCGGAATCCTTCTTGATAATCTACCCACACACTCCAGTAATCTTGGGGAACAAAAGCCAGAATTTCTCTTTCGCGCTGACATATTAGGTGTAATGTGGCGCTTTGAACTCTACCTACGCTTTTTGCGCCGTTATTTAATGCCCAAACTAGGGGACTACCTTTATAACCTACCAGTTTATCCAGACAATCTCGACATAATCCTGCACCGATTAAGTTAGTGTCAAGTTTTCTGGGGTGTGCGATCGCATTTCGCACCGCTGATGGTGTAATCTCAGTATAAACTACCCGTTTGGGGTCTCTTAATCCTAAGGTTTCTTGAAGATGCCAAGCAATAGTTTCTCCCTCTCTGTCTGGGTCTGTAGCTAAAACCACCTCATCAACCTGTCTAACAGCCGCTTTTAATTGTTGAATTGTTTCTTTTGCGCGTTGGTCACGGGGAACATAATTACAGCGAACAGTATTACCATCCATTGTAAATCCTAGTGAATCATCACCCTCATTACTGAGTTCGCGGATATGTCCACAACTAGCGCGAACAATCCAATCTGCACCGAGAATTTGACTCAGTTTTTTGACTTTTCCAGGAGATTCAACAACTAGGAGACGTTTGGGCATGGAACTTGTTTTTGAGATGCTTTATCTAGGATAAAATAGATGGCAAGATTTTTACAAGAAGTTGGGAATTTGAATTGTCTGAATCAGGATATCTGGTTACTGAGCGATCTTATTTTTCCTCACATATTTTAGTTTTCCTCTGCCCACCTATTTACAATCATTCAGATAATCATCCATAATAGCTGGTAATTCCTTTGCTGAATAAGTATAAGTTAGGGATAAAAATGTAATAGCTTTGGTAATTATTTCTTTTCTATCTAGAATTTTCGATAATTGAGAACGAGTGTATTTACCATTCATTATTTCTAGACTAGCATCAGCGATCGCATCCTCAATTACTTCTTCCTCAATTAAATTTTCCCATTCATCTTCATTTACATAATAGGATCTTTTATTTTCTTTAAGATTAATTTTTTGAATTTCCCTAATCGAATTACGAATAGAAGCCATCCAAGAATTCGTTAATCGCTGTTCTATTTTATTTTTAATCAAGTGAATTAGTAAAATCTTTAAATACGATTCTATATTTCTGAATATTGCTTGTTTACTCATTCCTTCTAATTCATCCACAATCACTAAAGCATCTGTATAATTTCCTTGTAAAATGCTATTTCTGAGGTCTATTAATTCTTGAGTCATTTTCATTAACCTCCAGTATTATTTACATAAATAGGTGGGCAGAGGAAAATCAAAATGTGTGAAGAAAAGTAGAATCGCTGAGAACTTCCTCATTCTTGCCTCTTGCCTTCCCATAACGATAATTTTTAACGCTAACCTACTTAATAGCCTATTTAATAGTCTATTCTCACTACTAGAATTATATCAAAATTTCATAATTAAGGATTTACAGAATCAGATTATATCTGATGTAAGATATAGCACTGAGATGATTTGTGCTTAATTACTACTAAATCCTTTGTATTGTAACAAAGAGAGAAATTGACTAAAATATACATCCTATGATAACGTGAATCTCAAAGATACGTATTTTTTCTGTTATAAATATGCTGCAACCAGGAAAGCCATTAAAACAACGTCCCCAATATGTCGTAGAAACAGAAATTGGAGAAGGAGGGTTTGGTGTTACTTATAAAGCAAAACATCAAGATTTGAATTTCCCCGTTGTTATTAAGACTCCTAATAGTCGGTTGTGTAGAGATGCTAATTATCCTAGATTTGTGGAAGGTTTTCGCAAGGAAGGCAGAACATTAGCCAAAATATCTCAAAATCATCATCCTAATATTGTCAGAATTATAGACTTTTTTGAAGAGGATAATTTACCATGCTTAGTCATGGATTTTGTGAAGGGTGAAAATTTATATCATTTAATCCAAGATAAGGGTATTTTATCAGAATTAACTGCTATTAATTATATTAAACCAATTGCTGATGCTTTATCTCTTTGTCATGAAAATGGCATTATTCACCGGGACGCTCATCCTGGGAATATGATATTAAGAGAAAATAGCAATACTGTAGTTTTAATAGATTTTGGTTTAGCAGGAAATGTCAATAGTCAAAGTATTAATCAAGCTGCTAATCTAGCTTTTGCACCTTGGGAACAAATGCTAGAAACGGAAAAATCAGCAACTATAGATGTTTATACTTTGGTAATTTTTAGATTGTTTGTTGGTGATGAAAGTTGTATTTGTCTGAATCAGGATAACCAGGATTAAAGGATTTACAGGATGGTAATTTTTAGATTTTTTATAATCATTTAAAGACAATCATCAAAAAACATCCTGAAAATCCCAAAATACCTACACACCATCATCAAAAAACATCCTGAAAATCCTATAATCCTTAGAGGATGTTTGAAAAGTTTCCGGCGATTAGAAATCGCTACTACACAAACAAAGTCCACCTGCGTGGACTAACGAAAAATCAAGGCTTTTGAACCCACGTATCCCTTACGGGACCGAAGGAATAGGTGGGTTTCGTCTGTGTGGTTCCGCGACTTCTAGTCGCCCTTGCAAGTAATAAATTAGACTTTTCAAACACCCTCTTAAATCCTGATTCAGACAAATTAAAATATTAGTACACCACAAATAAAATCAAAATCCTGTAAATACTCAAATCCTGGACATCCTGATTCTGATATAATATAGTAAATTACCGCCAGAAGTAAAAGTTATGACTACGAAAGAACTTATCCAAGCAGAAATTGACAAAATACCAGAACAAGAGCTTAATGAACTTTATCAACTAATTAAAGATTTTACAAATAAGAAGAATAGCACTAAAAAGGGAATTTTATCTCAGCTAAAACAGATAAAAATTCAAGGACCTACAGACTTTTCCGTGAATTTTGATAAATATTCATACCAGCAAGAATCAGATGAGCAATAATTGTCATTTTTTAGATACTTCATTTATTATTGCTCTAATTAATGAAAGAGATCAATATCATCAAACAGCTAATGATTTAGCAAATTATTATGATGATTCATTTTTAGTCACTTCTGATGCAATTCTCTTAGAAATAGCTAATGGTTTAAGTCGTAATTATAAACAAGAAGCAACTCAATTAATAGAATATTTATTAAATGCAGAGACAGTAGAAATTATCCATGTTACTCCAGATTTATTTCATCAAGGATTTGATTTGTACAAGAACTTTCAAGATAAAGAATGGGGTTTAGTTGACTGCATTTCTTTTGTAATTATGAGAAATAAAAATATTACTCATGCTTTAAGTTTTGATCATCATTTTCAGCAAGCTGGATTTTCCTTAGTAAAATAGAGCGGTTTGGGTTGTAGTGTGCAGTGTGTGTTAGAAATGGGAAAAGATTAAAACCAACATCCTGTAAATCCTTAAATCCTGGATATTATCTCGACTTCGCTCGATAACCACCTGATTCAGACAAATTAGATTCTAGGGTGTGTTAAGCTGTCGTGATTATCTACACTATTCCTCAAAATCAAGAGGATTAAATATTATTGAAGATTGTGCGCTATGACGTACATAAAGAATATAAACGATATCCTCTTCAATCGTGAAAATTACACGATATTTATTTCTTCCTTTCCCATATAAAAATTGTCTTATTTCTTGAGGAAAATCATCATTTTCTCTAGCAAAAGCAAAACGTTTAGGTTTATCTTTCAAAGTAGCAATAGTATTCATTAAATCCCTAAACCATTGATCTGCATAATCAGTATTATATTCTTTTAACCAACGATATACAGCTTCTATTTCTAGTTTGGCATTACCAGTTAATTTAACCTAAAATTCCATATTTTTGCTGCATTTCTTCAATAAAATGATTTAGAGATTGTGTATTAGCTGTTGCTATATCTTCTAATCCTTTTTTGATACCAATGAGAGTTTCTAACTTTTCCAAAGTATCCATTAATTTCTGATAAGCAGCAGCATCTTGTACTACTAATTCTGCTTTACCATTAACTGTTAAAACCATCGGGTTTCCAGTTTCTTTCATCTGGTTAATCAGTTCATTAGTATTGCGTTTAAAGGTTGAAAGTGACTGAATATCTCGACTCAAATTAATCATGACAACTAATTTACGCTAAATTTGCATTCAATTTAATGTTATCATACAAGAGTAAAAAAGTTTCTAGTACATCACAAAAATCTTTACATCTAAAAACCCTTAATGCAAATCAACATCCTGTAAATCCTCAAATTCTGGATATTATCTCGACTTTGCTCGATAACCACCTGATTTGTGACCATTCAAAAATGATACAATATTAATAATCTACAAACCCGAAACGGTAATGGTTCAAACCCCTATCAAAATCCTAACCCTTGACGAATTTCTCAAATTGCCAGAAACCAAACCGGCAAGTGAATTTATTAATGGTGAAATCATTCAAAAACCCATGCCTCAAGGAAAACATAGCACAGTGCAGCTTGACCTCGGTTCTAATATTAACCTAGCACTCAAACCCCAGCGCATAGCCCGTGCATACTCTGAATTACGCTGTACCTTTGGCGGCAGATCCATTGTACCTGATATTGCCGTCTTTACATGGAAACGCATTCCCCGCGATGAAAATGGTGAGGTTGCTAACACATTTGCTATTCCTCCTGACTGGACAATTGAAATACTTTCCCCTGAACAAAGTCAAACTAAAGTTGTTCGTAATATTCTCCATTGTCTGAGTCATGGTACTCAAATGGGTTGGTTAATTGACCCCGCAGAAAAATTAGTTTTTGTCTATTTTAATGATCAACGGATTCTATTATTTGAATTAGAAACAGATAGTTTACCTGTTCCAGCTTTTGCAGAATCATTTAATCTTACTGTGGGTGAACTTTTTAGTTGGCTAAATGAATAAATCTTTAACATATTCTTTGTCTGATAGCGAAGCGTGGCGCAAGCCATATCAGGATATCCAGGATTTAAGGATTTACAGGATATTAACTGAGTTTAATTTGTTAGATGCAAGTATTTTTATATAGAATCAATTACACAAATTTTTTGCTGTTCTCTCTTTCCTAGAAACTTTATGGATTCCCATTCCCCACTGTGTCAAGCTATAACCCATCGTATCATCACCAGCCCTCAAAAAAGAATTACTTTTGCCCAATACATGGAGATGGTGTTATATCATCCAGAATATGGCTATTATTCTAGTGATGCTATCAAAATCGGCTTTCGCGGTAGTGATTTTTTCACATCTGCCAGTTTAGGTGCTGACTTTGGGGAATTACTAGCAAAGCAATTTTACCAAATGTGGGAGATTTTAGATCAACCTATACATTTTGATTTGGTAGAAATGGGAGCAGGACAAGGTATATTAGCATCCCATATACTCAATTATATACAGCAAGAATCCCCAGATTTTTTTGGCGCAGTCAAATATATTATTGTTGAAAAATCACAAAGTTTAAAACAACAACAACAACAACGGTTACAAGATTTTGCTGTTAATTGGTGTAACTTGGAAGAAATTCCCTCCAAATCTATTAACGGCTGCTTCTTTTCCAATGAATTAGTAGATGCTTTTCCAGTCCACCAATTTATTTTAGCAGCAGGAGAATTGCGAGAAATTTACGTCACCCTCGCCGAATTAAACCGTGAAATCAGTGAAATCCAGATCATCCGTGATCCTCTATTTATGGAAGTAATAGGAGAACCATCAACACCACAATTAGGAGAATATTTTAAGTTAGTAGGAATTGATTTAAGCCAAAATACTTATGAAAATGGCTATCGTAGTGAAATTAATTTAGCAGCTTTGAACTGGTTGGGTATAGTGGCAGACTGCTTGGAACGGGGGTATGTGCTAACAATTGATTATGGCTACCCTGCTCATCGTTATTATAACCCCAGGCGATCGCAGGGAACTCTCCAGTGCTACTACCAGCATCGTCATCATGATAATCCTTATATCAATATTGGGCAACAAGATATCACTGCCCACGTTGACTTTACAGCCTTATCATCTTGGGGTGAACGGTGCGGACTCAAACAAGTTGGTTGGACGCAGCAAGGTTTATTTTTAATGGCATTGGGAATAGGTGAAAGAATAGCTGCACTATCTTCTCAACAGCAACCAATATCACAGTTGCTTCAACGCCGGGAAGGATTACACCAACTCATTAACCCATCAGGATTAGGCAATTTTGGCGTTTTAGTCCAAAGCCAGGGACTAACGGAAAAACAAGCATCACAACCACTCCAGGGATTAGTCGTACCAGAGTAGAGATCAAAGAGAAAGCTTAAAAATCTCTTTAACAATCCTGTATTAGCCTTGTTTGCACTAGCATAGCAGTGATGATTAAAGTCAAAAATCTGCAAAGAGGAATAATTATGACTGCTCATGATCTGTTAGTGCTAGTAACTCTACTTTCCCCCGGACTATTACTTTCCGTAATCATTATGGTGACTTTTGCCGCAGGAGGCTAGTACCGCTTCGCGGAAGTCAAAAGTCAAAAGTCAAAATTAATTGGGTATGGGTAATAAATTCTTCCAATTATCCGTACCCACTGACAACTGACCACTGACAACTAACAACTGACCACTGACAAAGGAACGTAAAACATGAAGGTGGCATTTCTGGGAACTGGATTGATGGGACTACCGATGGCTCAAAGGTTATTAGCCGCCGACATAGAGCTAATTGCCTATAATCGCACCCCAGAAAAATTAGAACCGCTACGGGCAGCAGGGGTGCAAATTGTGACCAAACCCCGCGAAGCCATCCGCGCTGCTGACTGTATAGTGCTAATGCTTTCTAACGCCGCAGCTATTTATCATGTACTTCTGACGGATACTTCTTGGCATACTTTATCAGGACGCAGCATCATTCAAATGGGGACGATTAATCCCTTAGAAAGCCAAGAAATCAGAGATACAGTAGTTGCGGCTGGGGGTGAATATATAGAAGCTCCCGTCCTGGGTAGTATTCCCGAAGCTAAAACTGGCAAATTAATTGTCATGGTCGGTGGAGAGGAAGAACAGTATCAACGGCATTTAAAGTTACTCCAACATTTTGGAGAAAATCCTGTATATATAGGCGCTGTGGGTTCTGCCTCTAATCTCACCTTGGCACTCAATCAACTGATTGCTTCTCTCACAACTAGCTTTGCTCTGAGTCTGGCATATATCCAGTTGCAAGGCATTGATGTTGATTTGTTTATGCAGGTTTTGCGGGAAAGTAAACTTTACGCGCCTACTTTTGATCAAAATTTGCGGCGGATGTTAGATGGCAATTACAATAACGCCAATTTGCCGACAAAACAACTGATCAAGGAAATAGATTTATTTATCTCGGAAGCGAAATCCTTGGGTTTAAATCTCAACAGCATTGAGGGTGTAAGGCAAATCTTACACGCAACTATGAAAATGTCCTATCCAGAGGATGATTATTCATCGGTATTTCCAGCAATTCGGGAATGGGGTGAAGTCAGTGGAGGTTAAAAAAGAATGTAGAGGCGCTAGAACGTCTCTACAAAGGTGATGAGTGACATACTCCACACACTCCCTTATGCCTTGCGGCACGCTGGCGCGAACAGGTGAGTATGGGCTTCTCAGGGACTTTTCTTTGAAGACATTAACTGAGCTTTAAAGCCCTATGCCCTAGGGACTTTTGGAGATAATTTTTAACTTTCGTAATAGGCTGCTTTTCAGCATTTAATTTGGGTTACACCTATCCTCAGTGATTATATCAGATATTTGGAGAAGGGTAGGTGAGAGGCTTCTACTGTTTAAGCTAAAACGGGATGTCATCTGGATCGGGTTCTGGCGTAACTCCTATAGGGGATGGAGACTGCACAGGGGTGGGTTGGTATGTCGGCTGAGGGGCTGTTACCTGGGGCATTGGGGCGGATGAATTAGTAGGGCTGTAGGTTGGTGGCGCTACAGGGGTTTCATAGGCTGGTGTGGTTCTCGTGGCTGCTGCTGGTGAACTGGTATAAGCACCTTGTCCGATGGCGTGAATCTTTTGGACTGTTAATTCTGCGCGTTTTTCCTTAAATCCTTCGGGGCGATCAATTGTATTCATGCCTAAGCGCCCTTCAATAATGACGCGATCGCCCTGATGATAACTTTGGTGAATCTCTTTTGCTAAATTTCCCCAACCTACGACTTTTAAAGGATGCGTTGGATCATCTGGTTTTGCTCCCGCTACATGAACGATCATTTCTGTAACTTCTAACCCATCTGGTGTGTGACGCAGTTGGGGATTATCGTAAATTTCTGCCATCAAAATACAACTGTTCATCGTCTGCTCCTGATTTTTAATACTTTTTCTCGCAGTGAATTTCACTTCACGAGAAAAGTCAACCATAATTAGTTAAAACAATGATGGCACTGTTCGCATAGCGTACCGTAGGCAATCATTGTTTTTCTATCTTACACTTGACTAGACTGAGTATTATGTTTTGTCTGTATAGGACAATTGTACTATATTGCGGTCTGGACTGTGATTTATATGATTAATTTGATTTATGTGATTATAGTAATTGGCATTGTATTATAGTGTTTGATTAGGAGGAAAAGTTTTATGTTAAAGCGTATTTATATTGATAATTTTCGCTGTTTGGTGAATTTTGAGCTTAATGTTAACTCAATTAACTTATTTCTTGGTGGTAATGGTTCAGGTAAATCAACTGTTTTTGAAGCCTTGCGGAAAATTCAAAATTTTATATTAGGTGAATCAAAATTAGAGTCTATTTTTGATTATTTTGATTTTACTTGCTGGCAAACTTCACCAATTCAACGTTTCGAGTTAGAAATAGATGGTAATGATGGTAACTATAAATATGAACTTGTAGTTGAAGCTAATCGAGATCAAGTCTCTATTGCCTATGAAAGATTATGGTTCAATGGACATCCTTTACTAAAATATGAAAATGGCGATGTACAACTTTTTCGAGATGATTATTCAGAAGCATCAAAATATTCATTTCTTTCATCTCAATCTATATTATCCTCTTTATTACCAAGAAATGACAACAAAAAACTATTTTGGTTTACAAAACGGATAGAGAAAGTAATTATTGTACAAATTGTTCCTATTTTAATCAAGAGTGGTGGTGCAGAAACAAAATATCTAGGTTCTAAAGCTGAAAATTTCGTTTCTTGGTATAAATACATTTCACAAGATCAAGGGAAAGTTGCTGAATTAATAAATATTTTAAAAGAAGTTTTAGATGGTTTTATTAGTTTTAAGTTTGAGCAAATAGGAGAAAAATATGTTGGTTTGAAATTAAAGTTCACATCAGATTCAGAAGATAAAAATACTATTGATTATCATTTAGGTGCATTATCAGATGGTCAAAAAGCATTAATAATATTATATACACTAATTTACTGCATGAAATCTGAAGATTATACACTTTGTATTGATGAACCAGAAAACTTTTTAGCACTTCCAGAAATTCAACCTTGGTTAAGACAGCTATATGATTTTTGTGATGAAGGAAAGTTACAAGCCTTACTAATTTCACATCATCCCGAATGTATTAATTATCTTTTAGCGTCACCAATTGGTTATTGGTTTGAACGTCAAAGTAATGCACCTGCACGAGTCAGAAAAATCAGTAATGAAGAAGCTGATGATTCAGGGTTAAAGATTTCAGAACTGATTGCGCGGGGATGGTTATAATGAGCCAGCGGAGAGTGCAGATTGTAATTTTGTGTGAGGATAAACAACAAGAAGTTTTTGCTATTCATTTTTTGCAAAAGCGCGGTTTTACCTTAGATAGAAATTTCCGCACTGAAATTTGTCCTAAAGGTGCAGGTGAGCAGTTTGTCAGAGAAAAATATGCAAAAGAAGTTGTAGAGTATCGTAGACAGAAAAATAAACGTTCGGGAATGCTCATTGTTTTAATTGATGCAGATAAAAAAACAGTAGAAGAAAGACTAAAGCAATTAGATAATGCACTCGTAGAAAATTCTCATGCAAGTCGTCAACCTAATGAAGCTATAGCAGTTTTTGTTCCCAAACGAAATATCGAAACTTGGATACATTATTTACAGGGTGAAAATATTGATGAAGAAACAGAATATACAAAATCTAAAAAGCAATCAGATTGTAAACCATATCTTGAACAATTAGCCAACCAGTGTTCTCAAGGTAATTTAGATGAGAATGCACCACCTTCTTTAAAAGCTGCTTGTGGAGAATTGCAAAGAATTTTGCCATTAATTGGATAAGTTATCAATTCTTATTTGTTGCGAATTTATTGCTTCAATATTGAAATTGAGGCTGTGTTATTATTCATCATAAATAAGTGTCAATTTACTTTGACTCCCATATCTATTCCATCACTTTTCAATTGTCCATCTTCCATGTAAATAATCCGATCAGCTATATCCAGAATGCGGTGATCATGGGTGACTAATAAGATAGTACAGTTTTGTTCTTTGGCTAACATTTGCATTAATTCCACCACATCACGTCCCGATTGTTTATCCAATGAAGCTGTCGGTTCATCTGCTAAGACTATTTTGGGATGACTGACTAAAGCGCGGGCGATCGCTACCCGTTGTTTTTGTCCACCGGATAAATTCTCTGGATAGTAATTAATATGTTCTCCTAAACCGACGTGATCTAACATTGCTGTAGCTTTAGCATTAATATCGCCATTGAGATGATGTTCATGTAACTCCAAAGACATCCGCACATTTTCTTTGGCTGTTAAAAAACTCATCAAATTATGTGCTTGAAAAATATAACCAATTTGGCGACGTAATTTAGTTAATTGTGCTTTTTTTGCACCGGACATTTCCTGTCCTAATATTTGTAAACTGCCATTTTGGGCAGAACGTAACCCCCCCATTAATGATAATAGGGTAGTTTTACCTGAACCCGAAGGACCGGTCATAATAACAATTTCACCCGCATTAATCTCTAAATTAATGTCAAACAATACTTGTTTTTGTAGCGTGCCTTTACCAAAATAATGATTGAGATTACTAACAGAAATAACTGTTTCTGAACTAGAAATAACTTCAGAAGCAATAGTTGTAACTTCCAATGACATAGTTCCTTACCTTTGCATGAGATATAAAAATTGTTAGGTTAAAAAATATCTGCCGGATCAGCAGAACGGAGTTTTCGCATCGCTATTGCGCCAGAAACAGTACACATAATTACCGTTAAGATAAAAACATTAATTGCCCGATCTACCTTCATAGATATTGGTAAAAGAGTTGCGGCAAAGGTGACTTGATATAATCCAAAAGATAGAAAAAATGCAGGTAGATAACCCAATGCAGCTAAGAACAATGCTTCTTGTAATAAAACTCGCAAGAGATAATTATCAGTGTAACCCATTGCTTTGAGAGTAGCGTATTCTGGTAAATGATCGGAAACGTCGGAATAAAGAACTTGATAAACGATGACAATACCAACAATAAAACCGACGATTACACCCAAACTAAAAATGAAACCAATCCCTGTACCAGTAGCCCAATAAGTTTTTTCCTTTTGGGCAAATGTTTCGGGAGTACCAACTTCAACAAAGGGATTTTGAGGATCTGGATTTAGTCCTATTTGCAGTTGTGCTTTGACTTTTTCAATATCAGCACCGGGTTGAAGAGTAATTAATCCAACTTCAATTTGATCAGCTTTGCGAGTAGAAAATAACTGCAAAAAAGTAGAATCACTAACTACTACATTTCCATCCGCAGCAAAAGAAGCACCATTTTGAAATAAACCCTTAACACTGACATTCTTTCCGCTTAATTCGGCGTTAAACTTGCCAGTTTCTCGGAAAATCTTGCCAATTTCTCCATATTCTGGACGACTGGCTTCATCAAATATAACTTGATTCAATTGTTTAAGATTATCTTTTTTGGCTTGAAGTTCAGGAAACTTTAAACCAGGTGTAGCCGGATCTACACCCCAAACTAAAATAGATCGATCCATTTTAGTTTGAGGATTGCGCCATTGTCCTGTACTAATGTAAATAGAACTAACTGATTTTACACCGTTATAACTTAATGCTTGATAAAGTCTTTCTCTAGAAAAGCTTTTGACTGAAAATAGGGTTTGAAATTGAGGATTTATTAATACTAAATCTGCTTGTAAATTGCGATGAGGTTGAATAGCAGCATCAAATAATGCACTTTCAAAACCCATCTGAATAAATATCAACATATCCGCGAAAGTAATTCCGGCCACTGCAACCAATAGCCGCGTTTTTTCCTTCATTAACTGTCGCCAAGCTAGGGGGGTTTTCCGAAACATTTTATTAATCATGAGTTTTTTTATGCACCTTGACAGGAAATAAATGTAACCGTTCACAGAGGGTGAGAATTTATTAAAAAACCTGAAAGCTTTGTCTGTTGGGTTTTTCAGGCAACTTGACATATTAACGAATGGTTCTTAAATTGGCTGGAAAACGATTTGCAAACCGATATAGAGATTTTGCGAATTTCAAATGACCTAAAAAAATCAAATCTATAACGTTTTTCATGCTGTTTTCGTGGAATCTCATATAGAGCGTTTTTTGTACCCCCCGTGAACGGTTACAAATAAATTACAATTTAATTGCTGTTTGTACTTGTAAGTTAGTTAAGCCAGAAACTTTTTTACTATCTTCAGGAGTTAGGCGAATTTTTACTTCGACAATGCGACTATCTAAATTTTCTCCTGGTTGATCACTAAAAACATTCTGACGGTTGACTTGTAAGCCAATTTGCTGGACTGTACCTTGTAATTTTCCTGGAAATCCTTGACTGGTGATGATGGCTTTTTGTCCTAATTTGACTTTACTAATATCGGTTTGATAAACTTCTGCTACTGCCATCATTTTGTTAGTTTGGGCAAAGTCAGCAATTCCCTGATCACCAATTTTTTCACCGACGCGGGTATGAATTTTGATAATTTGTCCCGCCATAGGGGCGCGAATATAAGCTGCTTCTAGTTCAGTTTTTGCTCGGTTGAGATTAGCGATCGCACTCTCAATTTCTGTTTGCGCTAACTGCACATCTACAGGACGAACTTCGGCAATACTATTCAGTTTAGCTTGAGTTTCCCTAATTTGTTTATTGCTAGTAGTATTAATGCGATTAAGGGCAACTTTAGCTTCGGCTAATTGTTTATTGGCTGTAGTGTTAATCCGGTTGAGAATAGCTTGGGACTCACTTAATGTCTGTTTAGCCGTTTCCACATTTAAACGTTTACTATCAATTACAGAATTAGAAACTGCCCCTTCCGAAAATAACTTTTCATAGCGTTTATATTCTGATTCGGCATTTTTAAGTTCTGCGGTTACTTTATTAATAGTTGCTGTTTGGGCAATTCTATCACCTTCCCATTGGGCTAATATGCGAGCAATATTTTCCTCTTGGGCTTGTCTATCTCCTGTATATTGGGCTTTAATTCGTTCAATAATTGCCGACTGTTCTTGAATTTCTCCTAATTTAGCTCCAGCTTTAATCTGTGCAAGTTTAGCTTGAGCAACTTTGACTTGTTTCGTGCTTTGAATAACAGCATTTTTTAAGAGATCACGGGTTTGTAAAATAGCAATTACTTGTCCTAATTTAACATGATCACCTTCTTTGACTAATACTTCGACAATGCGATCGCCATCCAATGCTAAAGGTGCAGATAACTTAATTATTTCTGTTTCTGGTTCTAATCTTCCTAAAGCGGTGACTGCTTGAGGAGCAGGGACAATTGATTTTGATTCTGTCACAGAAGTTTTACCCAATTGTCCAAAATTAGAAACTCCATAAATGACAATTCCTAATGGAATCGCAGTAGCCGCAAGCATTAAACCAATCAAACCTGGACTTGGGGATTTAAACGACAGTTTGTAACTCATTTTCACTACCTCATCACAAAATAAATTTATCGGTATTTATGGCTGTTAATTATTAATTTAACTCTGGGCTTTTTGCTGTAAATATGCCGTAATCATTTCTCCTAACAGCTTACACTGTTCGGGAAAATCAATGTTCTCATTACCCCACAATTTCTCTAAAACAACACCATTCACAAAACTCAAAACAAAAGATGCTAATACGACATCTCGAACACCTAATAAATCACAGGCTACCTGCTGACATCGTTGATTAGCCCGTTTAAAAACAGTGCTATTATTTAAGATTATTTTTGAGTCTTGATGTTGGCAAAAATCAACCCATAAATAAGTCCATTTAATTAAATAATCCTCATTTTTAACAAGGTATTGACCTAAAGTTTCCATCAATTCTGATAAGGTTTTTTTTCCTCCAAATTCTGTTAAAGCTGTAATGACATCCTGCTGACTAATTTCTTCCACCAATTGCTCAAACAAAGCTTGTTTGTTGGGAAAATAATGATACAGCGTACCTGTGGAAACCTTTAACCCCGCAGAAATCTGCCGCATAGTAATAGCTGCATAGCCTTTTGCCGCGAATAAATCAAAACATTGACTGAGTAATTCTTTGCGGTATTGTTCGTGGTCAACAATTTTTGGCATAACATGGCTTGCTCTTCACCAGGGGGATCATGGATTTTATATTGAACGTTTGTTATAATAAAATAAGTCTAAAGTATTTGTCAATATCTTTTGACAAATTATATTTCCTAATTAAAATGGTGTTTTTACTTGTAAATGCAAGATTTTATTGACATGAGGATGCTGAAACCTCAACTCCCTTGCGTGCAGATATAATCTCCCAATATTCTGATGATCACCATAGAGTTTATCCCCCAAAATACTCATTCCCAGTCCTCTCTTATCCGCAGCATGAACCCGTAATTGATGGGTACGTCCGGTAATGGGTACAAATTCCACACGAGTATAATTGCCTTCCCTGTTCATCACGCGGAAGCGAGTTAAACTAGGTTTACCCTGTGCTAAATTCACTTCTTGATAAGGGCGATTGTCAGGATTTCCCCACAAAGGTAAATTAATTTCACCTTCCTGAATATTGAGAACACCTGCAAGTAAAGCTTCATAAACTTTAGATACTTGTCTTTTTTGGAATTGTTTACTTATTTGAGAATAAGTAATTGCATCTTTAGCAATTAATAAAATTCCCGAAGTATCTTGATCTAAACGATGTCCCGCAATTATTTCTTGATGATATAAATAACGTAAACGACTAATTACACTATCTTGATTATGAAAATAACGACCAGGAACAGATAATAATCCTGATGATTTATTGACAGCAATTAGCCATTCATCTTCATAAATTATTTCTACTTGATTTGGCTTTAATCCTGATAGCAAAAATCCCATTAATGGCTGACATCTTTCCAAACAAGCACCATAAAATTCTCCCTGTATTTTATCCTCTACGGTAGAATTACCCCACCAAAATTCAGCCATTGCTAAAGGTTTTAGTTGATGAGTAGCTGCATAATGTAATAATTTAGGAGCGCAACATTCTCCCGTTCCCGTTGGTGTTCCTGCTGGTAATAATTTCTGTAGAGATAAAGATTGTCCTTGAAAATTAGTTAAGCTATAAGCAGCGTGCATTTCTGTTTGTAACTGTCGGGATAATTGTTTACGCTGTTGTTTTAGTGCGGCAATTTTCTGATCTGCTGATGTGATGATTTTCTGTAAAGGCTGTAAAATTTCATTTTGACGACGTTTAAGATTGCGACGTTCAATTCCTTGTAGACGACTTTCTGCTGCCAATTGTTCCAGCGCAATTTTTAGGGATTCATCCGTGAGAGTTTGCCAAAATTCTTGACGTTGTGTCTGTCGTTGTAGTTTGCTATGATAATGGTGTAAACTAAGAGCCTGTAACTGTTCAGTATATTCAGCAGATAGAGTTTTATATTCTTCTCTTTCTGAAAGTTTCTCAAGGCTAATAATTTCTTGTTTAATGGCTTCTAACTTGGCTAAAGTCTGAGTTTCTAATAAAGCCACTTCTTCTCTACCAGGAATTGGTGAAACCCAACCTTGAACCATACTATTACCATTTAATAAACCAGAAAATGCTTTAATAACTCTTGGTTCACCATTGGGTAATTCAACCAACAAAATACCATACATTTTTCCCTCCTGGGAATAAAGATGATTTTGCTCAATTTGTTGCATAAGACTATTAGCTATAGCTTCGGCTAAAGGGGTACGGGGTAATCTGAGTATTTCCCCTGTTTGGGGACATTTTCCTTCATAGTAATAGTTAGGCTGTGCCGAAGTAATGATCAAATTAGATGAGATAAAATCTGAAAGCGGATGCAGGTAAATCATAAAATATATAGAGTATGATCAAATATTTGATAGTTAATAAATTTTTGTTGAAGTTGCTTGTTTTAATTTGCAAGCTTTTTTTGGTATGGACGTTAGTATATTTTACAATACCTCTAATTATTCTCACACCAGAACTCACTAATAATCCAGTTGGGAATTTTATCATCACTTTGGTATTTTTGTGTTTACCATTTTTCCTCATATATTTATTTGTAGATGAGGATATGAAAAAAATTTCCCAGTTTCTGGCTATACTAACAAACAATCAACGCTATTACCAAAAAATTCATAAATTAATTGCTTTTATAACTAGATATTCGATATTAATCATAATATCCTGCATTCCATTGTTATCTTTTTTTTCATCCTATCAAATTCAAGAGTGGATTTATTGGCATCCTCAGCATAGACAAGATAATTATACTCAATTGAGTCAATATTTACAAGCTAAGAATTGGGAAGCTGCTGCCAAAGAAACACAATCAGTAATGTTGAAAATCACTAACAGAGAAAATAATAATTGGTTAAGTACCAGAGCCATTGAAAATTTTCCTTGTGAAGCTTTACAGAATATAGACAATTTGTGGTTAAATGCTAGTGAAAATAGATTTGGTTTTAGTGTCCAAACTAAAATCTGGAAACAAGAAAATAATGGTCAAATTAATTTTGATGATAAAATAGATGAAAAATTTCGTCAAAAAGTGGGATGGAAACCAGAAAATATAACCAATATAGAATCTCATTTCCAATTATCTACAGATACCCCCATAGGATATTTACCTAAACCTGTAGGAACGTCTTTGGGAAAAGCTTGTGTGGGAAATTTAGATAGGCTTTGGTTTGGACAAGCAGTAGGCTGTTATCACAAGATATTTATTCGCATAAATGATTGTAAATAAAATAAGTGATATATTGGGGATGGGGAACAGATCAACAATACAGATATTTTTGTTTTTTCTAAAAATCTTGAATTAATTTTGCTCGGATAATTATTGAATTCAAATTGTGCTAAAATAACGTGAGTTCGGAGTTTCTCCTTCGGAGACGCTACGCGAACGGAGTTATGATTTTTTCAACGAGAGAATAAGGGCTTGAGACTCCTACGTGGGGTGAGTTTTCCACAAATTATCGTTATGTCGAACTCACGTTAAAATAACTATTTTTCGGAACTTCACTAAATGCGTAATCCACAAAAGAACCACATTAAAATTGATCCAGCCACCCTGGTTTTAATTGGGTCTGCTTTGATACTATTACCACTACTACTCGCTGGCTTTTTGGGGTAATTATCTATCCACAAAGTTAAAAGTTGGTTATTTCCATTAACTGAAAATAACCATCAACTAGCACCGCAGGAAGTGGGTATGGAAGCCAAGCAAATAAGCCATCTCTAGCCTAAGTGAGTATTTGAAATTCGCAGCAATTATCAAACCGATACATACCGCACTATTTATGCTATGGGAATCCGGTTTGATTCTGTGAATTTACTTGTGTGGTCAGTTACCAGATATTATTGATAGTTATTTAGGTAATTTACCCGGTGGTGAAGATTGGAAATTAGAGTAAAGGTAATCAATATGACTCAAGAATTAATAGACCTTAGAAATAGTATTTTAGAAAAACGTTACAGCGATGCTTTAGCTATTGTTGATGAATTAGAGGGGATGAGTAAACAAGCGATTTTACGAAATATTCAAGCATTTTTGAGAATTTTGTTAATTCATTTAATTAAAAACCAAATAGAAAACCGATTAACTAATTCCTGGGTTGCTTCTATTCGCAATTCGTTAGTGGAAATTAAAAAAATAAATCTCAAAGAAAATAAAAAATCCTATTATATCAATCAAGATGAATGGGATAGTTGGTTAGAAGATGAAATTGAATTAGCCATAGCTGACGCTAGTTTAGAAGTTTTGAATGGGATTTATAATGAATTTCAATTAGCGGAAATGGTTAATAAAAATGAGGTAATCTCTATCGCTAGGAAATTTTTGGAATTGACTCATTTACATTCTGTGAAAGAGTTACCAAAAACTATTGCTGAACTGTTAATACAGTTACCCGGTGGTGAAGATTGGAAATTAGGGAAAAGGTAAATTATCAAGTGAGAGAATTACCAGATATTATTGATGATTATTTAGGTAATTTAACTGGTGGTGAAGATTGGAAGCTAGGGAAAAGGTAATGTTTGAAAAGTTTCCGGCGATTATAAAGATGCCTCCGGCACGCTGACGCGAACGCTAGTACACAAACAAAGTCTACCTGTGTGGACTAACGAAAAATTAAGGTTTTCAACCCATGAAGATGGGTTTTGTCTGTGTAGCCGCGACTGACCGTCGCCCATAGATATATAAATTTATACCTTTTAAACAACCTTTAATGATCACAAGTCATCAAAGAACAATAACTAAACCTTAAAATATGCCAGTTAAATTAACTTTATGCCTTTTGTGACTGTAAGAATCAGCTAAGTCAGACTAGAATTAACCGGGCCAGTTAACCTTTGCTGAAATTCCCAACACAGGAGGTTTAATTTTGACGAAGTTGAAAATTGGTATTAATGGATTCGGTCGAATTGGTAGACTTGTGTTACGTGCTGGTCTTGCTAATCCTCATATTGAATTTGTAGGAATTAACGATTTAGTTCCTCCCGATAACCTTGCTTATCTTCTCAAGTACGACTCTACACACGGGAGATTGAAAAGCAAAGTTGCAGCTAGAGAAGACGGGATTGTAATTGATGGTCATTTTATTCCTTGTG
The DNA here is from genome assembly GCF_015207875.1 of Dolichospermum sp. LEGE 00240. Lineage (GTDB taxonomy): Bacteria > Cyanobacteriota > Cyanobacteriia > Cyanobacteriales > Nostocaceae > Dolichospermum > Dolichospermum gracile. The sequence continues at coordinate 39,265 of NZ_JADEVZ010000009.1, read as the reverse complement.
TATCCATGCGAAATCCCGCAGAACTACCTTGGAGTAAATTGGGAGTAGATTATGTTGTTGAATCTACAGGACTTTTCACCGACTACGCTGGGGCGGAAAATCACCTGAAAGCAGGTGCAAAGCGGGTTGTGATTTCTGCACCGACAAAAGAACCTGAAAAGGTAAAAACAATGGTTATGGGTGTAAATCATCACCTATTTGACCCCGCCAAAGACTTGATTGTATCTAATGCAAGTTGTACTACAAATTGTTTAGCTCCCATTGCGAAAGTCATTAATGATAACTTCGGTTTAGCCGAAGGGTTAATGACTACAGTTCACGCCACAACAGCCACTCAGCCCACGGTAGATGGTCCCAGTCGCAAAGATTGGCGCGGTGGACGGGGTGCGGGTCAAAATATTATTCCCTCGGCTACAGGGGCGGCTAAAGCGGTGGCTTTGGTATTACCAGAATTGAAAGGTAAATTAACAGGAATGGCTTTGAGAGTTCCTACTCCTGATGTCTCCGTAGTTGACTTGACTTTCAAAACCACCAAAGCCACTTCTTACAAAGAAATCTGTGCAGCCATGAAAAAAGCCGCGGAAGGTAATTTAGCAGGTGTGTTGGGTTACACCGATGAAGAGGTAGTATCTACAGATTTTCAAGGTGATTCCCACTCTAGCATCTTCGACGCGGGTGCAGGAATTGAACTGAATAGCAATTTCTTCAAAGTTGTCTCTTGGTATGACAACGAATGGGGTTACTCCAACCGCGTCGTTGATTTGATGTTGTCAATGGCCAAAAAAGAAGGATTGATTTAGGTGAGAGGTGACAGGTGACAGTGAGAACCGCAAGAGGTAAGAGCAAGATTAATATTCTTCTCCCCCTGCTCCCCGCTCCCTGCTCCCCTGCCTCTTCCAGGGCTTAACGGAGCGTGCTACCTTAACGTTACTCCTTACATACTTATGCGTCGCACTAAAATTGTTTGTACTATTGGACCTGCTACATCTTCACCTGAGAAGTTAGAAGCTTTGGTAAGAGCGGGAATGAATATGGCGCGGTTGAATTTTTCTCATGGTGCTTATGAGGCTCACGCTCAGGTTTTTCATCATTTAAGACAAATTAGCAAGGATTTACATAAGCCAATTGCAATTATGCAGGATTTGTGTGGTCCAAAGATTCGGTTGGGGAAATTACCACCGGAAGGGTTAATGTTGGAAGCTGGAACTGAGGTGACTTTTCTTTTACAAGAGAAGGGTGAAAATATTGATGAGTTACCCTTACCTCTACCCACTCTATTCGCCATGATGCGCTGTGGCGAACCGATTTTAATTAATGATGGTCGGGTGAAATTAACTGTTACCAGTCGTGACGCTGATAGAATTCGCGCTCATGTAAATATCGGCGGTTTGATTTCTTCTCACAAAGGTGTAAATTTACCCGCAACTCCTTTACCTGTAAGTTCAATTACAGAAAAGGATTTAATGGATTTGCGATTTGGGATACAATTAGGTATAGACTGGGTAGCAGTGTCCTTTGTGCGATCGCCCCAAGACCTCGAACCTGCACGCCGGATGATTGAAGGTGCTGGCTCAAAGATTCGCCTCATTGCCAAAATTGAACGAGCGGAAGCAGTAGAACAGCTAGATGCTATCCTGCAAGTCGCGGACGGAATTATGATTGCCCGTGGTGATTTGGGGGTGGAAGTACCGATTTATGAAGTCCCCCTGATTCAAAAAGAAATTGCCCGTCGTTGTAATCAAGCTGGTAAACCAGTGATTACGGCTACCCAAATGTTAGAGTCTATGATTAGCGCCCCTGACCCCACTCGCGCTGAAGCCACAGACGTTGCTAACTCAATCTTAGATGGAACAGATGCGGTGATGTTATCTGGAGAAACCGCAATGGGCGAATATCCCATAGCTGCTGTTCAAACTATGCACAATATCGCTTTAAGAACAGAAACTGTACTCCAAGAGGGACATAGACATTCTTGGAGTCCGAAAGCGGGTAGTTTGACAGTGACAGAATCAGTATCTCAATCGGTGTGTCGCATTGCCTATGAAACCGGTGCAAAAGCGATTCTCTGCAATACAACATCAGGAAGTACAGCCAAACTGGTGTCTAAATATCGTCCCAGCACACCGATTGTCGCGCTTACTGCCGACTGTACCGCTTATCGTCAATTGGCTTTATCTTGGGGTGTAGAACCTTTACTTATTCAACCTGTTCACAATGCTGAAGAAATGTTTGTGAATGTGGTAGAGACTGTTGTTGCTAGTGGTTTGGTTCAAGAAGGAGACAAGGTGGTGATTACCTCTGGTGTCCCAATTGGTCAATCTGGAACAACAAGTTTAATTAAAGTGCATTCTATTGGACAGCCAATTACGGCATGACGCATCTAAAATAGGTAATTGGTAATGGGTAATTGGCAAGAGGCAAGAGGCAAGAGGCAAGAGGCAAGAGGCAAGAGGCAAGAGGTAAGAAAAATTCAATATCCTACCTATTTCCTATTCCCTATTCCCTATTCCCTATTCCCTATTCCCTGTTCCCTGTTCCCTGTTCCCTAACCACTGACAACGAACAACTGACCACTGACATTGGAGTATGTTATGCCTAAGAACTTACTAGAAGCACTACGGGCAGTAACCGTTGTGGTAGCGGATACCGGAGATATCCAATCAATTGAACAGTTTAAACCTCAAGATGCTACTACCAATCCCTCACTGATTACCGCTGCGGCACAAATGCCGGAATATCAGGATATTGTTGATCAAACTTTACTCAAAGCTAAAAAAGATGCGGGCGCTGGTGCTAGTCAAGCCCAGGTGGTATCTCTGGCTTTTGATCGTTTGGCGGTATCTTTTGGATTAAAGATATTACAAATTATCCCCGGTCGGGTATCTACAGAAGTAGATGCTCGGTTATCTTATGATACAGATGCTACTGTAGCTAAAGCACGGGATTTAATCGCTCAGTATAAAGCTGCTGGTATTTCTAAAGAGCGGGTTTTGATTAAAATTGCCTCCACTTGGGAAGGTATCAAAGCTGGGGAAATTTTGGAAAAAGAAGGTATTCACTGTAACTTAACTTTACTATTTGGTTTGCACCAAGCGATCGCCTGTGCGGAAGCTGGGATCACTTTAATTTCTCCTTTCGTGGGTCGGATTCTTGACTGGTACAAAAAAGATACTGGTCGGGACAGCTATCCCTCCGCAGAAGATCCAGGTGTATTGTCTGTCACCACAATTTATAACTACTATAAAAAGTTTGGTTATAAAACCGAGGTCATGGGCGCTAGTTTCCGTAATATCGGCGAAATTACAGAATTGGCTGGTTGCGATTTGTTAACTATTTCTCCTGGTTTGTTGACAGAATTGCAAAACACTGTGGCTGAATTACCGCGCAAACTTGATCCTGCAAAAGCAGCAGGTTTACCAATTGCCAAAATCTCTGTTGATAAAGCTACGTTTGATCAAATACACAATGGCGATAGCGAAGCGCTGCTGCAAGCAGATCGCATGGTTTCTGATAAACTCTCAGAAGGTATTGATGGTTTCACCAAAGCTTTGATTTCTTTGGAAAAACTATTAGCTGAAAGATTGGCTCGTTTAGAAAGTGAAAAGGTAACTGCTTAATAATTGGTGATGGGTAATTGGTAATGGGTAATTGGTAAAATTATTACCTATTTCCTTTTACCTATTATCTGCTTGATCTACTAAGTAGGTGAACACAATAAAACCAAACTGTGTAAAAAAACGTAAAATCGCTGAAAACTTCTTTACTCTTGCTTCTTGCCTTGCTATAACGACAATTTTCAACGCCAACCTACTTACAAGGCTTTTATTAAATCTTGAAAAATAACCGTTAAACATACTTAAATCACGAATTATCACTAAATTCTCACTTTTGAATTTTTGTTAAATCAAAATAGTTTAAATCATTAAATATTACGGAAAATAGGAAAAATTACCAATCAAGCTGCTCACTACAAGCATATCCTCAATATTCTTAACCTTGACTTTATTTAAACCTAGTGTAATAGTATTACTATATTTTTAGTGGGTAGCCTAATCCAAATTCATCGAACCTGAATTTGAAACGGAGGAACCAAGTATTTGGGGCTAATCTTACGAGAGACACCTTCCAGTCTTAGCCCGTCAGCTAACTCCGTCGGCAATGGAAGGAACTTCCAAAATCTTGGCTGTAATATCAGTTATGATTAGGGCTTCCTTAAATAAATTTTAGATTTTGGATTTGAGATAAATCTGAAATTTACAATTTTCATCCCCCGCTTCTCATTGACTAATCGTTGCAAGGGAGAGAAGTTAAAACTGTGAAAATCAAGCCAATGTTAGCACGGTTACAAAGTGCTATCGGTCGTGATGACCTAATTGAACAAATGGTATTATTGCCAGAAGCTCAAACCTCATTTTCCGAAAGAGTTTCCCAGGCTAAATCAGCTAATTTTATCGTGGGCTATAATGGTTCACCTCAAAGTCACACAGCCCTAGATATAGCCTGTTGGATTGCTCACCAAACGAGTTTAGCTACTAACTTTCAAATTACAGTCCAAGCTGTTTATGTAGTAGCAGAAAACTTCAATTATCAATCTGTTGATATAGTCAATATTGCTGATAATAAAGCTCAATTAGAATACCAATTCAGCCAAACATCAAAGCCAGCCACCTGGCGATTAAATCAACCCAAAGGAACAGCAATTTTACCGCAATTAGCCAAAGAATCTATAACTTCCATCAAGGAAGCAGATAGAATTGTTTGGCAAGCAAAAACTTTAGCTGAAGAATGGCAAGGTTCGTTTAAATCTCATTTGCGGTTTGGCAACACTGCAAAAGAACTGAAAAAGGTTGTGCAATTAGAAAGTGCAGATATTCTCTTTTTAGGATGCCAATCTAGTCATCATCCCATGATAGCAACACTCGGTAAAAACTTCCCTTGTGCAGTTTTGGGTATTCCCCATTGTATTGATGAATAATATCTGTTTTTAAAGACACGAAGAACAGGAAGGATGAAGGAAAGAAGACAGGTAATTTTTCACCGGGAACGGAGTATAAGCGTCCTTGGATTGCGATCGCCTACAACGCACCTATTTCTGTGAACTACAACCTAATCGAGAAACCGCTGTAAGCTGCTGATAATCCTTCCTAGCTTGTAGCGGTTTCTGCTATGTATACTAAAAACCAAAAAACAGGTATTGTTAATGAATCAAAAAAATATATTCTCCGTCAATAGAGATATCAGCTATTTACCTGTTTCTAACAGAGGTTATATTTATGCCATTACAATCAATTCGGGTTTTATTGTTGGGTAGTCTGGGCTGTTCTTTATTTTTTAGTAATACTGTAGCTTTTGCTCAAGTTGTTGTTCCTACAGTACCATCGGGTTCATCAACCACCATCCCAACTTCCACCACCGTTGACGACAGTAGCACCAGGTTTAGTTGTCAATCTAACAATGGACAGTTTACAGTCATGTATCAGCCCCAAAGCCAACCAGGACAATACTTTGCTTGGGCTGCACCTCAGAGTTTAGGAGGCGGTTGGGATGCTCAAAAACGTTGTCAGGCGATCGCTACCCGTTTAGAATCATATCGCCCAGATGGATTACAAGAACTGCAAATAGCCAGAGAAAATAGGGAAAATATTATCTGTGTCACCACCGAAGCCCAACCCAGTTGTCGAATTGTCTTAACAGTCCCTCGTGGCAAAGATCCTTATACTATTCGCAATAGTGTATTCCAAAACTTAACTACTGCTGATACTGGACAACAAACTATTGCTGTCAATACCTACAATAATCGTAACAGCGGCAATGACAATAGCTTATATAGTCTGGGACGAACGCTTTTAGGTGGTAGCAAGAATCAGGTTACTTCTGCTAAAGGTGGGATTAATTTGAAACCATACCTTGATCCTAAAGATGGTGGTACAGGCGGAAAACTGAGGAATGGAATAGCAATTCAAGTTAATACCACGCTTCAAAGTCCCAGTCGTCTAAATCCGGGCAGATTTCGTTAATTATGATTCCGGGCAACCACAGGGGGATTGCCCCTACAGTATTTTTGTGATTATATTTACCTTTTTAGAGAAATTAAATTTACCCTTTATATAATTTTGTCCTGTATTAACTTATTAGGTGTTGTAATTATTTCTCAGGATGGATTGATTTTTGAAGATTAGTGAGTAAGTGAAGAATAGGCAATCACCGCAATGACTGGTTATCTAATTTAGGCTGCTAATTCGTCATTATTCCCCATTTCCTAGAAAGTAAGTTTGATATGACAAATTTATTAATTTATGGTAAGTTGGTACGATAATATCCAAACATCAACACTCTGACTACTTAAATGCCCAAAAATCAACTTTTGGTTATTGGCAAATAATTAGTATTTAAATACTACACTGAAACCAAAGCAGAGTAAAGTTGTCATAAATTGTATAATTTAACCAAAATATAACTTGGTGACAATCTAATTCTATTATCTTTTGAAGAGAAATTAACAATGGTGACAAACCTGATTACAAGTAATATGAATCAAGTTCTACAATTGGGCGATCGCATCCTCCAGCCCACAGAGGTTTTATCATTATTGTCGGAATACCAGCTACTACCGCTATTAATTAAGGAAATACTTATTGATCAAGCGATCGCAGAAATTGTCTGTACCCCAGAAGAGGAACAACTAGCCTGTGAACAATTAGCCCAACAATATCAGGGACTAGAACCACACAGCGAAAGTTTCCAAAAACTGAAAATCATGGCGGTACGACAATTGAAACTAGAAAAGTTCAAAGAGGAAACCTGGGGAAGGGATTTAAACTCCTACTTTTTGCAACGGAAAAGCCAGTTAGATAGGGTAATTTATTCCCTAATTACCACCTCAGAAGTTGGTATCGCCCAAGAAATCTACTTTCGTATTCAAGAGGGTGAACAATCTTTTGCAGAATTAGCACGGGAATACGCCCAAGGGCCAGAATCCCAAACAGATGGCTTAGTCGGACCGATAGATTTACAATCCCTCCATCCCACATTGGTGAGTATCCTCTCCAAAAGTCAACCACAACAACTATCACCCCCAACTCAAATCAATAACGTGATAGTAATTGTTCGCTTAGAAAAAATCCTACCAGCCCAACTAGATCGTTCCATGGGACAAAGGTTACTAAATGAACGATTTAATCAGTGGTTACAAGCACAAATGACAGAAAAAAAATGTCAGATCCAGACCATGTAAATCGCCAATATAAAGTGAAATAGATAACTCAATCAATATGACTTATACCCAGAGTACCTTTGAAGAATTCATTGCCAGTATTGAAGGATTTGATCAATTATCAAAGGAGGAAATTAACAAACTCGCATCATCACAAATTCTCCAGCCATTACGTTATCGCATAGGACAGAAGATTATTGGTAAAGAACAACTACCAGAAAGGATCGCTATTCTTTATCAAGGTAACGTCAGACTATTGGGATATAATCCCCAAAACCAATTACCAACTACCTTAAAATTACTGCAACCAGGGGCAATAATTGGCGAAATTTCTTGGTTACGTGAACTTCCTTGTGAAACCGCGATCGCTTCCACAGAAGTCATCTGTTTAACCTGGAAAGCTGCAGATTATTTCCAATTTCTCAACCGCAATCCAGGCTTTGCTAAAGCTCGTCAACACATAAGTTACCTCATTGAAATATTTGATATTTTGAGTTCCCAGGTAGCACAAAAAGCCTTAGTCAATCACAACCTCAAAGACATTACCCAACAGGCTCAATTAGAAGCAAAAATTCATTATTTATCACCAGGAAAAACTGCTTTAAGAGAATTAGATAGCGATCGCGTATGGTTCGTGAGTGGTCCTAGTTCCCTACCCAATTTCCCACCCAATTCTCGCCTAGAAACCGACGTAATTGAAGTTAAAAGCAACATTCCTCTCCGCCTATTGGGCATTAATCCTCAAGACCTATCATTACTTGATGGTGTTACCATCGAATCAGAAACATTAGAAACTATATCAGATAGCAGAGTAGATTCGGAAATTCCCTACGCCCAAGAACCAGAATTTGTTCCCCCCACCACATCAAACAAGCAATTTAAAAATCAAAACTATCCATTTTTCCGGGGACAAGGAGAATTAGATGCCACTCTAGCTTGTTTTCAAATGCTATCCAAGCATTTAGAAATGCCCTTTCGGAAAGAAGTAGTCCGCCGCATTTTAAACGACCAAATTAAGCGTCAAGGGAGTATATCTTTTCAAGTTTGCGCTTATTTATGCGAACTAATTGGACTTAAATCCCAGCTAGTTGATGTTCCTGCTGTTTCCATCAATCGGATTCCGACACCAGCATTAATTCGCTATCGTGACAGTTTTGCTGTCCTCTATGCAGTAGATAGAAAAACAGTAGTTTTGGGTTTACCATCTCAAGGCATTATCAACTGCCAAATTAATCAATTAGTAGAAGAATTAGAAACCGATGATGCTAATCTGCAACCACAAGTTAGAGTTTTATTACTGAGTGCAACCAAAGAAACACCGAAAGAACGCTTTGGTTTAGGGTGGTTTGTTCCTTACTTATCACGTTACCGCCGGGTACTGATAGAAGTATTTATTGCTTCCTTCTTCGTCCAACTAGCTGCCCTCGCTAATCCTCTGGTTATTCAGCTAATCATTGATAAAGTCATCGTCCAAAATAGTATTAGTACCCTGAATATTCTAGGAGTATTACTATTAGCAGTGGGTGTATTTGAAGCAGTATTAACCACCTTGCGGACTTACCTATTTGTAGATACCACCAACCGCATTGATATGAGTTTGGGGTCACAAATTATTGACCACTTACTGCGCTTACCACTGCGCTATTTTGATAAACGCCCAGTTGGTGAACTATCCACCAGAATTAATGAATTAGAAAACATCCGTCAGTTTCTCACCGGTACGGCTTTAACAGTAGTGTTAGATGCCCTATTTTCCGTTGTTTATATAGTTGTCATGTTGTTTTACAGTTGGCAACTAACTTTCGTCGGATTAGGGACAATTCCTCTGTTTGTGGTAGTGACATTAATCGCTGCTCCCACAGTCAGTAGACAATTAAGAACTAAGGCTGAACGGAATGCCGAAACTCAATCTTATTTGGTTGAGGTTATGTCAGGTATTCAAACAGTTAAAGCCCAAAATATTGAATTACGCTCTCGGTTTTCTTGGCAAAAGAAATACGCTAAGTTTGTCGCTGCCGGTTTTAAAACTGTGCTGACTTCCACATTAGCTAATTCAACCAGTCAGTTTCTCAGCAAACTTAGTAGTTTATTAGTTTTGTGGGTGGGAGCTTATTTAGTTTTGCAAGGAGAATTAACATTAGGAGAATTAATTGCCTTTCGGATTATTTCTAGTTACGTTACCACCCCGATCTTACGGTTGGCGCAAATCTGGCAAAACTTCCAAGAAACTGGTTTATCCTTAGAACGATTAAGTGATATTGTGGACACACCACAAGAGGCAGAAATAGATCGGAATAATATTCCCCTTCCTGCTGTAAACGGTGCTGTTAAATATGAAAACGTTTCCTTCCGATTTGCTGCCAGCGGACCACTACAACTCAGCAATGTTAGCGTCGAATTTGCCGCAGGTAAATTTGTAGGCATTGTCGGACAAAGTGGTTCAGGCAAAAGTACAATGATGAAATTACTGCTCAGACTTTATGACGCAGAATCTGGCAGAATTTTAGTTGATGGTTACGACATTGCCAAAGTCGAACTTTATTCGCTGCGGCGGCAAATTGGTGTAGTTCCCCAAGATACGCTCTTATTCGATGGCACAGTTCAAGAAAATATTGCCTTAACAAATCCTGATGCCACAACGGAAGAAATCATTGAAGCCGCAGAAATTGCTGTTGCACATGAATTTATTATGACCTTGCCCAATGGTTATAATACAAGAGTTGGGGAACGGGGATCAGCCCTTTCTGGTGGACAAAGACAGAGAATTGCGATCGCTCGTTCTGTATTACAAAGACCTAAAATCTTAGTTTTAGACGAAGCCACCAGCGCCCTAGATTATCCCACAGAAAGGCAAATTTGTCTGAACTTAGCTCGCGCCTTCAAAGGCAACACAGTCTTCTTCATTACCCACCGTTTAAATACAGTTAGTAATGCCGATACTATCGTCGTCATGGATAATAGTAGAATGATAGAACAAGGTAGTCATCAAGAACTCATGGCCGCTAAAGGTCATTATTTCTACCTTTATCAACAACAGGAAGTAAACTTGTAATTTGTTAGTTAGTTGTAGGGGTTTAGCTCATGCTTTACCCTGTTCATCTCGTTCCCAGTCTCTGACTGGGAATGCCATTACAGAGGCTCTGCCTAAAGCCGTTATATAATTCATTCCTATACAGAGTAGGAAACCGAGAAAACTAACAAAAGCAAGTCATACATTAGACCTTTCAAACTCTAAAATTACACACCACTAAATATTCAATCTAAAATCCCAAATCCCAAATTATTATGACTCAACTTAATGGTAGTTACACCAACGGCAACGGCAACGGAAATGGTAACAGTTCTTATAGAGATGCACAAGTATTAACACCACCCAAACCCGCTCCTAAACAGCCAAAACCCGATTTTAATTTTAATAACTTCGAGCAATCTGTAGTTTTACGCCAATCCCCGATTTGGTCACGAACCATCATGATTACTCTCATGGGATTAGCCTGTTTTGGGATTATTTGGGCTTGTTTAGCGAAAATTGAGCAAGTAGTTCCCGCCACAGGACAATTAAAACCAGAAGGAACAGTCAAAGACGTACAAGCTCCCATAAATGGAGTTGTAAAAGCACTGTATGTCAAAGATGGTAAAGAGGTAAAAAAAGGAGATTTATTATTAACTTTTGATTCCATTGCAACCTTAGCCGAATTAAATTCATTGAATAAGATTCGATTAGCCTTAATTCAAGAGAACAATATCTATCGTCGCTTAATGGGAGCAAGTACCGGAATAGATACTGAAATAGCATTTTTACGCCGTAAACTACCAGGAGAATCAGCTTTTTTGCTCAAAAGTCGCGCTTCTTTAGTAACAGAAAATGAACTATTACGTTCTCAATTAAGAAATTTACCAGGAGCAGCAGGTACAGGAATTGATGAACAACAATTATTAGCAGTTGCAAAAACAGAATTAGCATCTCGTTCCAAAGCCGCAGATTTGGAAGTTGAAAAAACCCGAAAACAACTTTCTCAAACCAGATTTAAACTGCAAGATACTAAAAATGGTTTAGCAATTCAAAGTCAGATTTTAGCTAGTCTCAAAACCTTAGCTGAAGAAGGTGGAATTTCTAAACTGCAATATCTGAATCAGAAACAACAGGTACAAACCCTTTCAGCAGAAATATCACAATTGCAGGAAGAAGCAAAACGACTACAATTTGAGATTGATAAGGGAAAAGAGCAATTAACCAATACGGTTGCTAGTTCTGATAAAACTATTTTGGAAAAAATCGGTGCTAACAAACAACGGATTGCGGAAATTGATAGTCAATTCATGAAAATTATCCTGGACAATGAACAGCGTTTAGCAGATATTAATAGTAAGATATCCCAAACACAATTAAATGTTAGATATCAAGAACTCCGCGCTCCAGTAGGAGGTGTAGTTTTCGATTTACAAGCTAAAAATCCGGGTTTTGTTGCCAATTCTACCCAAAAATTACTGCAAATCGTCCCCAAAGACAGTCTCATAGCCGAAGTTTTCATCACCAATAAAGATATTGGTTTTGTGAGGAAAGGTATGAATGTAGATGTGAGAATTGACTCCTTTCCCTTTAGTGAATTTGGTGATATCAAAGGTAAAGTAATTAGTATTGGTTCAGATGCTTTACCTCCCGACCAAAACCATCAATTTTATAGATTTCCAGCCAAAATCAAGTTAGATAAACAACAATTAAGTCTCACCAATCAAGATAGAAAAATATCCTTACAGTCCGGTATGTCTATTACTGCTAATATTAAAGTCCGAGAAGAACGGACAGTCATGAGTTTGTTTACAGAGATGTTTACTAAACAAATTGAGAGTTTGAACGAAGTCCGTTAGGGATTTTTAAAAGACTTAACCTAGATGTGTAGAGGTTGAGATTTAGATTTAGTAGGGGTAAAGCATAAGCTCATTGGTGTCAAATTAAGGCTTGGCGAATGGAATATGGCTTCGCCACGCCAAGGGCAAACGCAGTTATACAAACAAAGTCCGCCTGCGCGGACTCAGAAAAAATCAAGGATTTGAAACCCACGCAGGTGGGTTTTGTCTGTGTAGACGCGGTTTCTAACCGCCCGTTTAACTTTACCCTATGGAATCAAACGATTAAGCCATTTTCAGTATATGCTAAATTACTTTGTTACTTATGTATGATAATATCTGCAAATTTCTAGCTGAAAACTTCAAAGACGACTTAGCAACATGGTTACTAGTACATCACGGCGTAAATAAAGCAACCATATTCAATCGCCAAAAAGCCTACTGTACATTAGTTTTGACTTTTGACTTTTGACTTTTGACTTCCGCCCTGCGGTACTAGGTTCACCAATTAAATTAACAGAACTTAGTCCTACAGAATTATCTAATGAACCAATTAGAGCCGACTCATTAATACTATTACAATCAGATGAATTAGTTCTACATATCGAATTTCAAACCGACCCTGACAAAGATATACCCTTTAGAGTGTTAGATTATCGAATCCGGGGTTATCGTCGGTTTCCTCACAAAAAAAAGATTTAGTCTCAACTCCAATTTCTAACCAATCTTCGATAATTGGTAAAACTCCATCTGGTAAATAAACAGTTCTATCTTTACCACCTTCACCGCTGCGGACTTTAACACTGCCAGAATGGAATTCATTGCTGGTAAGGATCCGAGCGATCGCATTTAAAGATTGCCCCATTGCGGCACGAGAACCGGGAGTAACTGCCAAAGTCCTTATGTTTTAAGTGAGGAAACAGGGATAAATTTAGCTTTGTTATTTCAGACGGTGCAACCACTTTCTAAACCTGAAAGAATTGCTAATATTGCCCAAGGAATAAAAGCCATGAGTTATGAGGAATCCCATTATTGGTTTGCTAAGATTAGTAATGGGAAGCGTAGTCAAGCGTTAAAAGCGATTAGGGTATTATTAGGAGATTGAGGTTTTTCACTATTGACTGTGGTGTAATTAATCAAAGGTAATAGTAATGGTTTACAGTGATTTTAAATTAAGTGAAATTATCCAAAAATTTGAATTGACATTAAACGAAGTATCAGGATTATTTGGAAATGTTCCAGAGGAAGAATCTAGTGATTTACTAACAACAATCCTCAAGGAAAACGTTGATTTAGCTGTTTCAATTAATACCGAAAAAGCCCGTTCTGAAATGATAATTAGTCCAATTTTACTGGAAGTAAGAAGAAAGTTAAATAATGAAATCAGTTTATTTTCTGGGGTAGATTTTAATGTTGATAATCAACAAGGGTTAAATGGTTTTTGTGATTTTCTGATTAGTCTTTCTAAAGAACAGCTTTTTGTCCGCGCACCTGTAATTACATTGGTAGAAAGTAAAAATGAAAACTTGAAATCAGGTTTGGCTCAATGTATAGCTGAAATGTTGGCTGCTCAATTGTTTAATGAACAAAAACAAAATGCGATTAAGATTATTTATGGTGCTGTGACTATAGGTACTATTTGGCAGTTTTTGAAGTTAGAAGATAAAGTAGTTTCTATTGATTTAACTGAATATTATATCAAGGATGTGAAAAAGATTTTGGGAATTTTAATAAGTGCAATTAAGCAATTATAACTGATAACGGTTAGTAATTCTCATTTTGAAACCAGTTTGCGTCATTCCAGCGAGAGTGTATTGCTACTGCAAGCGAACGCTAAAATTATTAAGAATTATTAACTCTTTATTATGCAAGGCTTTTTATGTAATCAAATCTTAAAATGAGAATTGTTACTGTAAAATAAAAATGTAGGGTTAGGAGATTTTTAAATTATGCAAATTACAATTGATTTACCAGATACATTAACGGAAAAGATACAAGATACATGGAGTAATTTACCACAAAAAATCCTGGCTAATCTTGTGTTAGATGCCTTTAAAGATGGATTGATTAATTTTGATGAGTTACGAGATATGCTCAATTTTTTTTCTAATGCTGAATTTCAGGAATTTTTAAAACAAAAAAATATGCTTCATTCTGGGGGAATACTTAATTTATATGGCGCTTGTGCTGATATTGATTTTGCAGAAGATGATCTAGGAAATGATATCCAAATTGCTACTATTGCTTTAGCGAATAATTTAATATTAGTAACTCATAATGTGAGAGAATTTAGCCGAATTGAAGGTTTAAAATTTGAAGATTGGGAAGTTATATAGCAATCCTAATCAGGATTTACAGGATGTTAATTTTTGTCTGAATCAGGATTTCCAGGATTAGAGGATTTACAGGATGGGTTTATTTGTGAGGATCATAATTGATTGAATTTATGTAATATAATAAAGAGAGTAAACTGACAATTAAATATTTACAACTCACAGACAATTCATCAATAACAATCCTGAAAATCCTCAAATCCTGTAAATCCTGATTCTGACAATTAAATATTTACAACTCACAGACAATTCATCAATAACAATCCTGAAAATCCTTAAATCCTGGATATCCTGATTCAGACAAAAAAATCCTGACAACTCACCAACAATTCATAAATAACAATCCCGTAAATCCTTAAATCCTGTAAATCCTGATTCAGACAAATAAAATGTTATCAACTCACAGACAATTCATAAATAACAATCCTGAAAATCCTAAAATCATGGTTATCCTGATTCAGACAAAAAAATCCTGACAACTCACAGACAATTAAACAGTCAATTAATAACTATTAATCACAGGAGATTGAAAATGAAAGTAAGATGCATAAAACGGGGACAGAATATAGAAATATTAGAACAACTTAACAATATTCCAGATGGAACAGAAATCATAGTAGACTTAGAAATAGTAGACTTAGAATTTATTGAAAATCAAATCAGAAAACCAAAACAACCATTAACAGAACAGGAGAGACTAGCTAAAGTAAATAAATTATTCGGTACTTGGAAAAATCAACCTGAATTAACCCAAATATTTGCAGAAATTGACCAAGAACGCCATACTTATCAAGGTAGAATTATAGACTCAATTGATAATTAGGATAACGACTAAAGATTTTATCAATATTCCCAATTTAAAATTAGATAACTGGTTAGAAAATTGAAAACTCTACGCGATACCTCTTGGAAAATTAGCTACTCCAGCAACACCCATAATACCATTGCTGACTTCTATATTCCTGCCTTAGAATCTGCCATCCAATATGACAGAAAATCAGGCTTTTTTAGCAGCGCTATCTTAAGTAAAGTAGCGCGGGGTTTAGGGGCAATGTTACACAATCAAGGCAAAATTCGGTTAATGATGGGATGCCAATTTAGTCCCCAAGACTTGCAAGCAATAGAACAAGGATACACATTACGGGATGCTTTACTAATTCGTTTAGATGCCGACTTAACACCACCCGAAAACTTTGCCCAACTCAAACATTTAGAAATACTCAGTTGGTTAATTCAAAATCAATATATCGACATCAAAATAGCCATTCCTCTGCAGGAAAATGGACTTCCAGAAGATAGCATACAACAACTAGATCCTCAACATATATTTCATGAAAAAGTTGGCATCTTTACAGATAGCAACGGTGATAAATTAGCATTTAATGGTTCTAATAACGAATCTATTGCCGGTTGGGAGAAAAACGTCGAATCCTTTCACGTTTATTGTTCTTGGGAAGGAGGAAGAGAATTAGATAGAGTAGAAGAAGAAGTTTCCAGATTTGAACAACTGTGGTATAACTTATCCCCCAATGTGCGCGTATTTGAAATTCCCGAAGCAGTGCAACAAAAACTGTTAAATTATGCCCCAACATCTAAACCTACCTGGAATCCTCAAATTGAATTTGATGACAGTTCACGGTTCACAGTTGACGGTTCACAGTTCACAGATAACCAACAAAACACAGTCAACAACCAACAGTCAACAGTCAACAGGCAACAGTTAACAGTCAACAGTCAACAATTAACAGCCATCAACGAACAGGAAAAACAAGCATTTTACCAACTAGCGAATATTCATCAACATCCTGGATGTTTAGACTTTTGTTTAAAATCAATTCCCATAAAACCCTGGCCACACCAAATTAAAATATTGCGTCGGGTAGCAGAAACCTTTCCTAAAAGTTTTCTTATTGCTGACGAAGTTGGATTAGGTAAAACTATTGAAACAGGACTAATTTTACGTTATCTCTTGTTAGCTAAAAAAGCCAAACGGGTACTCATCCTTTCCCCTGCAAGTGTCCAACCCCAATGGCAAGAAGAATTAAGAGAAAAATTCAATTTACATTTTTGGAGTTACAATCAAAATTTGTTCACAGTTCACAGTTCACTATTAACTGAACAATACCGTCAACATTCCACAGTCAACAATCAACAGTTAATAAATCCCTGGAATAGCCAAGATTTAATTCTCGCTTCTTCCCATTTAGTGCGGAGAAAAGAAAGAATGCAGGAATTACTAGCCGCAGAACCTTGGGATTTAGTGATATTAGATGAAGCACACCACGCTAGAAGAAAAAGCCCTCAAAATCGCAAAGAAACACCCAATCGGTTATTAGAATTAATGCAGCAATTAAAGGATAAAACTCAAGCCTTAATTCTGCTTTCTGCTACTCCCATGCAAATTGATGCTATAGAAGTTTTTGATTTATTAAGTTTACTAGGAATACAAGGACATTGGAGTTATGGAGATAATTTTTGTAATTATTTTGAATCATTACCAAGTAGTGTAAAACCAGAAATCCTAAACTTTTGGCAAGTCATGTCTAATGACTATTTTCAACAAGGAGGGAAACCTTGTTCTCGATTACAGCAATTTTTAAACCAACAAGATAGAAATATTGCTTATAAAATGCAGGATTTATGGGAACGAGGTAGGAAAATCTCTAATCATAAACAATTATTAGCAGATGAAAATTTTATTAATACTTCTCGACAATATTTAACAGTTAATACCCCTTTAAAAGATTTGATGTTTCGTCATACCCGCGATACATTGAGACAATATTATCAACGCGGATTATTAGCCCAAGATATTCCTAGTAGAATTGTGCAAGATAATGCCATTAGTTTAGAAATTAACCGTGAAGTTCCGCTTTACCAAGCTGTTAGTAATTATGTCCGTCATTTTTACAGACTAGCACAAAAAGATCAGCGTACCTGTCGCGGTTTTTTGATGACTTTGTATAGGAAACGTTTAACCAGTTCATTCTACGCTATCAAAGCATCTTTACAACGGGGTTTAGATTGTTTATTAACTAAACAAGGCAGTTTTATTACAGAAGATGATTATGCCGATATTGATGAAGCTAATGATGCAGTAATTTCGGGAATGGAATCTTTCTTTGAAGAAGTAGACCCCCAGGAAATTCAATATTTAGAAGATTTATTACAGCAATTTGAAAATACAGGAGAAGATAGTAAACTTTCCCATTTTATTCAGATTTTACGTCAAGAATTAAGCCAAAGAGAAAGTGCTATTGTCTTTACTCAATACACAGACACAATGGACTATTTGCGAGATGCTTTAAAAGAATTATATGGTAATCAAGTGGCTTGTTATTCTGGACGTGGTGGGGAATTATTAAAAGTTAACAGTTCACGGTTCACAGTTGACAGTCAACAGCCAACAGCCAACAGTCAACAGCCAACAGCCAACAGCCAACAGTCAACAGCCAACAGTCAACAGCCAACAGTCAACAGCCAACAGCCAACAGTCAACAGCCAACAGCCAACAGTCAACAGCCAACAGCCAACCAAGTTGGTGTGTAGTTCCCAAAGAAGAAATTAAACACAAATTTCGCCAGGATGAAATTAAAATTCTTTTGTGTACGGAATCAGCCTCAGAAGGGTTAAACTTGCAAAATTGTGGGGTATTAATCAATTATGATATGCCTTGGAATCCCATGCGAGTAGAACAACGGATAGGCAGAATTGATAGAATTGGACAAAGGTATGAGACTGTCCGCATCCATAATTTTTATTATGATGGCACTGTAGAAGCAAAAGTTTATAGAAAATTGCGCGATCGCATTAACGCCTTTGCTACAGTTGTTGGTAATCTCCAACCCATTTTAGCTAAAGTTCCCACATTCATTGAACAAGCAGCAATGAGTGCAGATCCAGAAGAAGAGGATGTATTAATGTCTGAGTTTGATTCAGTATTAGATGCGCCTCTACGTTCGGGAATTGAAGCAATGGTGACAATGGATTTGGATGCTGATTTAGCGGAAATTCAAAAGCCTATTCCACCCACTCCTTTTACACCAGAAAGCATTGAACATTTATTTACCACATCAACAATTTTAACATCTGCTGGGGTGATTTTTCAGCCAAACGGGGAAAGAACTTGGTTACTTATCTATAAAGGTAAGGAATATCAGATCACTTTTTACCCAGATATGTTTGATGAAATCCCTTCCCTGAGATTAATGAATTTTGGAGAACCTTTGTTTGCCGAGTTTTTGCAGATGACACAAAACTTATGGGTAAGTAGGTGAACACAATAAAACCAATCTGTGTAAAGAAAAGTAAGAATGTTACCCAACAAAATATTTGATAATTTTGATAATGTTGGGTTGCGCTGTCGCTTAACCCAACCTACTAGACATCTCCAGAAATTAGGTTTTCGTCTAGACAGGTTAAGGGTTTTAGATTCTTTTTCGGAGATGTCTACTATATAGGGGATGCTGAATAAATCTTAAAACATTACAGGTAAACGGTTTTAGACATTTTGATTTTCAAAAAGTGCAAGATTTTACGACGTGGGAACTCGAAAACCTTGCATTTAAGTTGGATGCAAAGGAAAAATCGCTTCCATCTAACTCTTGAAACTGTTCCCTGTTCCCTGTTCCCTGTTCCCTGTCTCCACAGATAACTTTTTCAGCAAACCCTATATACTTATACCATAAATAATAACCAGTACAAACAAAAAAACCCCCAAAGAGGGGGGGACTGTAGGTTATTCGAGTGGAGTGAACAACTAAGTAATAAATACCTAGAGTAAATAGAGTAATCCGAACAAAATAATCCAAATTACGTCTACAAAGTGCCAGTAAATTTCCGCTGCTTCAATCCCGAAACGGTTTTCATTGCTGTAGTGTCCGGGGGTAAGCGATCGCCATAGAACTGCTAAAATTGCTAAAACGCCGATAGTAACGTGCAAACCATGAAAACCAGTCAAAACATAAAACGTACTAGCGAATAAATTGGTAGTCAGACCAAACTCCAAATGAGTATATTCATAAACCTGACCCGCCAAAAAAATCGCCCCCATAGCTGCGGTAATTGCCAACCAAAGCTGCATTCCCTTCGTATCATTCTTTTTAATAGCCGTATCAGCATTGTGCATCACAAAACTACTAGCTATCAAAATAGAAGTATTCACAGTTGGTAACAACAATTCTAAATGCGGTGTCCCTGTCGGTGGCCAGACAGGAATAGTAGAACGGTAAGTCAGGTATGCACCAAACAAACCCATAAAAATCATGCCCTCAGCCACCAAAAACATAAATAGACCCGTCAAACGATGATCTGGATGTTCCTCGTGATGAGAAACAGTTGTATGGTGACTTAATTCCGTTGTGGCCGTGTCAATAATTTGACCTTGCATAAATTTTTAGTTGTCAGTTGTCAGTTGTCAGTTGTCAGTTGTCAGGAGGAAGAAAACAGAAAAATCTTCCCCCTACGCCCTGTCCCTTTTCTAAAGTGCTGATTCAGTTTGGGGAGTTAACACAGGTTCAGTTTCCACCCGTTCCTCACTTACCCCGTAATCATAGGGACCTGTAGTTAAAACAGGGAGAGTTTCAAAATTCTCAATACTAGGAGGAGAAGAAGTCATCCATTCCAAAGTCAGCGCTTGCCAAGGATTATTCCCCGCTTTTTCCCCATAAAACCAAGACCAAACCGCATTGATGATAAATGGTAAGGTCGAAACCGCCAATATATAAGACCCGTAGGTACAGATTTCATTCAAAAACGTGAACTTAGGATCATATTCCGCAATGCGGCGGTTCATACCCATTAATCCCAGTTTGTGCATGGGTAAGAAAGTCATATTTAAACCAATCATGGTGAGGGCAAAATGCACCTGACCCCAAAATTCGTTCAGCTTCCGTCCCGTCATTTTTGGGAACCAGTGGTAAATAGCCGCAAAAATCCCTAACACACTGCCACCAAACAAAACATAGTGGAGATGTGCCACCACAAAGTAAGTATCGTGAACGTGAATATCAAAAGGAACTGCGGCCAACATGACCCCACTAATACCACCAATCACGAAAGTTGCTAAAAAGCCGATGGCAAACAACATAGGACTGTTGAGGCGGATTTTGCCACCCCAAATAGTTGCCAACCAACCGAAAATTTTAATACCAGTGGGGACAGCGATGATCATCGTCGTGATCATGAAAAACATCCGCAACCAACCGGGAACACCACTGGTAAACATATGGTGCGCCCAGACGATTAACCCTAAAAAGCTGATAGCTAGGGATGAAAAAGCGATCGCTTTATAGCCAAAAATCGGTTTCCGGGCATGAATTGGCAGAATTTCCGAAATTGCCCCAAAGAAAGGCAAAATCATAATATAAACCGCCGGATGAGAATAGAACCAGAACATATGTTGGTAAACAACAGGATCTCCCCCACCAGTCGGGTTAAAAAACGTTGTTCCTGCCAGCAAATCAAAACCCAGCAAAATCAAAGCCGCAGCTAACACTGGTGTAGATACCAACACCAAAGCCGAAGTTGCAATCATCGCCCAACAAAACAAGGGCATTTGAAAGATACCCATACTGGGAACACGCATCTTCCAAAGGGTGACGAGAAAATTAATCGCCCCCAAAATCGAAGAAGTTCCTAAAAGCAGGATACTCATAATCCAAATCCCCTCACCCACCTGGCCTGTCACCAAACTCAGAGGTGGGTAAGAAGTCCAACCAGCATCCGGGGCATCACCTACCGCCAAACTAGCAACCAGTAATACACCTGCTGGGGGAACCATCCAAAAAGCTACTGCATTCAGTCGCGGAAATGCCATATCTCTCGCCCCAATCATCAGCGGGATCAAATAGTTCGCAAATCCCGCCCCCGTTGGTACAATCCACAAAAAAATCATGATTGTGGCATGGAGAGTAAACAGACTGTTGTAAATTTCTGGCGTAACAAAATCTACCTCTGGAGTCCGTAATTCTGTCCGCACCAAATCAGCCATTACGCCGCCAATGCAGTAAAAAACAAAGGATGTTACCAGATATTGAATCCCAATCACCTTATGGTCTGTACTAAAACCGAAAAAGTCTCGCCAATGCCTTTCCCCATGTTCTTTAGCATGGTTAGGAACATTAGCAATTTCTTCTAACTGCGCTTGTGTCATATTTTAAAAAAGGAGTCAGGAGTCAGGAGTATGGCTAACGCCACGCTATGCCTTCGGCACACTACGTGAACGCTATCAGGAGTTCAGGAGTTCAGGAGTCAGAAAGAATTTTATCCCCCTGCCCCCTGCCCCTGCATGAATGTATAACTTAAAGGTTCAAAATCTCTTTTTGTAACTGCTGCAACTCAAGTAATTCCTAAACTACTTAATTTGATGCAGAATTTCTGAGTGAATGCCCATATCGTGAGTGTAAGGAGAGAGAAATTCATCAGCAGTCATAGTCATGGACATAGAATTAACAGCCACCGCTTGATTAGGGATATCTTTAGCAGCAATTAGTTGTTCTTGCATCCAACTATCAAAAGCTTCCTGTGTCTCCACAACTACTTGGCTTTTCATCACCCCGTGATATGGACCACACAATTCAGCACAAATTAGGTCATAATCACCCGCTTTTCTGGGTGTAAATCGCAAATGGGTTTGTCTACCAGGAATAGCATCCTGTTTTACCCGAAATTCAGGAATCCAAAACGCGTGGATCACATCATTCGCTGTCATGTTGATTTCCACAGTTTTGCCAATGGGTAAATGCAGTTCACCCGTTGTTACGTCCTTGTCTGGATAGTTAAACAACCAAGCATATTGAAGTCCAGTGACGTTAATGGTTAATTCTGCTGGTTTTTTGACTTCACGAGAACTTGTATCTGACTGTGATACCTGGACAACGGCAGCCCTTGCCGTTCGCGGCATATTCATGGCATCTTCCATCATCGGGGCAGCATGAGCCGAATGGGGATCAAAGCCACCAGTGTTGTTATACACATCAAAACTGTAGAGAGAAATACCAACAACGATAATTGCGGGGATCGCTGTCCACAGTATCTCTAGAGGTACATTACCTTCAATTGCTGGCCCATCTTCATTGTCTCCAGCCCGACGACGATATCTAATAACAGCGTAAATTAAAACACCTTCAACAATCAAAAATATGCCTGTAGAAACAGTCATCATGGTGTTGAATAGACCATCTACCAAAGGGGCTTCGTCGGAGGCCGCTACAGGTAACAGACCGTGATTTTGACCGTACCAGAGGCTGGCAAGTGTGAGGACAATGCCAATGAGTAATGTCCAGATTGCATTTGGAATTTTCACGGCTGATTTGGTGATTAATTGACTATTTTATCTCAATACCTTCGATTCGTAGGTTGGGTTAGGCAACAGCGCAACCCAACAAAGCAAAAAATGGTAAAGGCATTTTTATCTGTAAGTTACTTCACTTGTTAAAGTAACTCTACTTACTAAGGTAGTGCAGGGAATGAGATATAGTGTCCGCTGGTCTGAAATCTTTATTAATTTTTTCGATTAAGAACACAATTTTGAGTACAAGGGAGATAAGTTGTCTTGCCCAGGTTAGATGACAATTAGGCAAAAATTTTCAGAAATTTCCATTAATTCCCATTGGTTAATTATTTCCATCTGCAAAACAGCACAAAATCTTACAGCGAAAACTAGCTAAAGTGATCCAAAGTGTAAGGGAAAGCTGATTTCTACATTTTGACCTATAGGTTAGGGTGAGTAGAGGTTGGTACTAAATCAAGATAGAAAATTTTCAACTGTTCTTGCACAAGCAGTCCGAAGGTATTGTTAATGAATGAATTTGTCCTAGAACAACAAAATAAAGCGGCCACAGTAGCACGACAGCCCCAGGAGATAATTCGTCCCTTGGTGTGGAAAATATGCGTAGCCACCTTAATTTTGATGGCTATAGGCAGCGCTACCCGCGTGATGAATGCTGGTCTTGCTTGCCCTGACTGGCCTTTGTGCTATGGGGAGTTAGTTCCAGCCAAGCAAATGAATCTCCAAGTGTTTTTGGAGTGGTTTCATCGCCTTGATGCAGCTTTAATTGGTTTTAGTGCGATCGCCCTTTGTGGTTTATCCTGGTGGCATCGTCAATCTTTACCCAAATGGCTACCTTGGGCATCCACATTTGCCCTGTTTTTAATCGTCTTCCAAGGAATTCTGGGCGGACTGACTGTAACTGAATTATTGCGGTTTGATATCGTTACCGCCCATTTAGGAACAGCGTTACTATTTTTCACCACGTTGTTAATTATCGGCACAAGTTTGAGTCCCTATCAAGGCACGGGAACAGTAGGAAAGTTGCCTTGGGTGGGTTTAACTGCTGCTATTTGCGTCTACTTGCAAAGTTTACTGGGTGCAATAGTAGGTTCGCGTTGGGCTTTACACCAGTGTTTGGCAGGGGAACTGCTGGCAGCAGCGCCTCGCTATCAACTTTGTGATGTCATGTACAGCCATATTTTTGGCTTAGTACCGCCAACCATCGCTACTTTAGCAGTTGTTTTCATCTCTTGGCGAACACCCGCACTGCACCCGACTTTGCGAAAACTGGCAAATATGGCTGGTGGTTTGTTGATTTTACAACTCCTCTTGGGTGTGGCTACCTTCCGTCTACATTTACAAGTTGAACCTCTCACTGTTTCTCACCAAGCTATCGGTGCGACTTTACTGGGGACTTTGGTAGTATTTACAGTTTTATCACTACGGGATCGTTTACTTCCTCCGTCACCAACACAGTAACTCAGTTTTACTCCTGACTCCTTCTTCTTCCTCCTCCTGACTCCTGACTCCTGACTCCTGCTTACAGCGGTTTGCTGACCAGTTCTTGAAAAATAAGGAAAAAGACCCAACATGATTGAGACTAATGTCTCTCGTCGTCAACACGACACATTTCTCCAAGTCGTTCAAAGTTACTACCAGCTAACCAAACCCCGAATTATTCCCCTGCTATTAATTACTACTGCTGGGAGTATGTGGATAGCTGCCAAAGGTGAGGTAGATCCTTGGTTGTTAATTATTACCATGATTGGTGGAACTTTAGCAGCAGCCAGCGCCCAAACCATTAACTGTATCTATGACCGAGATATAGATTATGACATGGAGCGGACACGCCATCGTCCTATGCCCTCTGGGAAAATTCAACCCCGGGATGCGTTAATTTTTGCGATCGCCCTGGCTGTACTTTCTTTTACCCTCCTCACGGTATGCGCCAATCTTTTAGCCGCATTCTTAGCCTTCTCTGGCATCATCTT
This sequence comes from Dolichospermum sp. LEGE 00240, assembly GCF_015207875.1. Taxonomy (GTDB): domain Bacteria; phylum Cyanobacteriota; class Cyanobacteriia; order Cyanobacteriales; family Nostocaceae; genus Dolichospermum; species Dolichospermum gracile. The sequence continues at coordinate 14,608 of NZ_JADEVZ010000009.1, read as the reverse complement.
TTATGTTTTAGTCTATACTCACTGGCTCAAACGTCATAGCACTCAAAATATCGTCATTGGTGGTGCAGCCGGAGCAATTCCCGCTTTAGTCGGTTGGGCGGCAGTCACAGATACTTTAAGCTGGGCGGCTTGGCTCATCTTTGCCATTGTCTTTTTATGGACACCCCCCCATTTCTGGGCTTTAGCACTAATGATTCGTGATGATTACGCCAAGGTAGGCATCCCCATGTTGCCTGTAGTCGTAGGCGATGAAGCCACCGTCAGGCAAATTTGGTTTTATACGGTAATTACTGTCACAGCAACCATCTTGCTGTTTTACCCCTTACACGCCAGTGGCATTGTCTATGCTGTTATTGCCTTGACTTTAGGGGGAGTATTTGTCCATAAATCTTGGCGGTTGTTGCAAAATCCCGAAGATAAAACCATCGCCCGCGAGTTATTTTTGTATTCCATTTCCTACATGATGCTGTTGTGTTTAGCAATGGTGGTAGATAGTTTACCTATTACTCATCATTTAGTGAGTACAGTGCTTCATCAATTCCACTTGTAATCATGCTCAGGATATAGATCCCAGATCCCCGACTTCTCCAAGAAGTCGGGGATCTATTAATTTAGGGTATTGATTCTGGAACGATGGTAGCCAAATCATAGAATAGTGGTTTTTGTCTGTATTTTGTAATCAAATTTAAGCAAAGTTCAGTAGTTACAGAATATTTTGAGATAGGGAGTGAAACTCTTGCTCCTGATCAATAACTAACGTTACGCGGTGGTAGTTTTGGTAGTGAGGATGATCCAGCGATCGCTCCTAATATCTTAGAATCTACTAATCTGATCTATATGGTCAATGTTCTCACTGCCATTAAATACGGTTATATTCTCAAGAATGAAGATGATGATATTCCTGAAGAATTAAGAAGAATATTGGCATTTTAACAAATAAAAGCCTGAGATCTTTGCTCGGCAATCTTTTCAGGCTTTACTTTCTCTAAATTTTTAATTCCTAAATTTGCTTTAGTATCTGCGGAATGTGGGATTAAATTAAGCCGATAATGTTTTTTGTCAATAGGTACGGTAGGTAATGTAGAGACGTTAGAATGTCTCTACAAGGATTCCAGAAAGTACACATTTAATTCCTGGAGTATCACGATTGATTACCTATCAACAGAACCCATAATTACGTCTATACTACCGAGAATAACAACGATATCTGCAACCTTCATTCCTCGCAGTAAATGAGGTAGAATTTGTAAGTTGTTGAAGTCTGCGGCGCGGATTTTCCAGCGCCAGGGGAAAACATTATTATCACCAACTAAATAAATCCCTAATTCTCCCTTACCACTTTCGACACGGGAGTAGATTTCACCTTTGGGAACTTTGAAAGTCGGAGAAACTTTTTTAGCCACGAATTGGTAATCAAAACCATCCCATTCAGATTTTTTCCCAGCCATTAACCGCTTGGCTTCTAGGTTTTCGTAGGGTCCACCGGGTAATCCAGCGATCGCTTGCCGAATAATTTTAACAGATTCGCGCATTTCTCGCATCCGTACCATGTAACGAGCAAGACAATCGCCGACGGTTTCCCACTGAACATCCCAATCAAAATCATCGTAACATTCGTAGTGGTCAACCTTCCGTAAATCCCATTTTACCCCAGAAGCCCGTAACATCGGACCAGAAAGCCCCCAATTAATAGCTTCTTCACGGGTAATAGTTCCCAGACCTTCAATACGGCGGCGGAAAATGGGGTTATTGGTAACTAAGCGTTCGTATTCATCCACTTTGGGGATAAAGTAATCACAAAAATCTAAACACTTATCTACCCAACCATAGGGTAAGTCAACAGCCACACCACCAACACGGAAATAGTTATGATTAACCATGCGGTAGCCTGTGGCGGCTTCCCACAGATCATAAATCATTTCCCGTTCCCGGAATTGGTAGAAAAAGGGTGTTTGCGCGCCTACGTCAGCCAAGAATGGACCAAACCATAGGAGGTGGTTCGCAATGCGGTTGAGTTCCAGCATAATCACGCGAATATAGCTGGCGCGTTTGGGTACGGTGATACCTGCTAATTTTTCCGGTGCGTTGACTGTCACCGCTTCATTAAACATCCCCGCAGCGTAGTCCCAACGGCTAACGTAGGGGACGTACATGATTGTAGTCCGGTTTTCGGCAATTTTCTCCATTCCCCGGTGTAGATAGCCAATAACTGGTTCACAGTCAACGACATCTTCACCATCTAGGGTCATAATTAGGCGCAAGACTCCGTGCATTGATGGGTGATGAGGACCCATATTTAGCACCATCGGTTCAGTGCGGGTTTCGATTCTACTCATAGATTTTGCTGTTCTCCCGTTGTGGATGTTGTAAATTGACCCGCTAAAATTAACCTGCCACGATTGTTATTGTCTGCCAAAATTTAGCTTATAGGGATAATTTCTAGATTATCTCTACAGGGTGACGTTGGAGAGAGGATAGCAGAGTCGGTTTTGTACTTGATGTTTTATTTTGTGCAGCTTCTTCAATTATTATAGGTAAGCCTGATATATAAGAGATTGAGAATCTGGATTTTTTTCATGTACCTGGGGTTGTGGGAATGGGAAAAATCTTCCCGGTGCAGATGACTAACCCTAAATTGTATCAACGTCTTGGTGATTTTACTGTTAGTTAAGATAGATTTAATTTATAATTACTCTAATTAATATCTATAGTTAAATTTTAGCTCACGCAGAGGCACTCCAGGCACAGAGGAAGAGAAGCAGAGTTTTTTAAGGGGTATGATTCAGTTATGAATTATTTACAAGTTTATTTTCAGGAAGTTACTCAAGTTTATCAAGGACAAAATGCTACTGAACATAGTTATCGTCCGGCTTTTAAGAAGTTAATGGAGTCTTTGGATTCTGGTATTCAAGCTATTAATGAACCGAAAAGAATCGCTTGCGGTGCGCCCGATTTTGTGGTAAAAAATGGTGTTTTAGAAATTGGACATATTGAGGCTAAAGATATTGGTGTTTCTCTCAAAAAAGTGGAAAAAACTGCTCAAATGGGGCGTTATTTTCAGGCTTTGGGTAATTTGATTTTAACTGATTATTTAGAGTTTCGTTGGTATGTCCAAGGAGAGTTAAAACTATCTGCATCCTTGGGAACTATTGATAAAAACAAAAAAATCAAAGTTGATCAGGAAGGAATGCAGGAAGTTGACCAACTTTTGCGGCAATTTTTATTAGCTAAAGTTCCCCAAATCACGACACCCAAGGATTTAGCTAAACCTATGGCTAGTTTAGCTCAATTGATGAGAGATGCTATTAAAACGGCGTTAAATGATGTGGATAAAGGGGGAACTTTACGGGAACAGTTGGAATCATTTCAACGAGTATTAATTAAGGATTTAACCGTTGAACAATTTGCGGATATGTACGCCCAAACTATTTGTTATGGTTTATTTGCAGCGCGGTGTAATACTGATAATGTTGAGACTTTTTCACGGGAAACAGCAGCTTTTAAATTACCGAAAACTAACCCTTTTTTAAGAAGTATTTTTGGACAAATAGCCGGACATAATTTAGATGATAGAATTAGTTGGACTGTAGATAATTTAGCGCGTATCCTCCAACAAACGGAAATGGCGGAAATTCTCAAAGATTTTGGTAAACGGACTCGCACAGAAGATCCTATTGTCCATTTTTATGAAACTTTTTTGGCGGAATATGACCCGAAAATGCGAGAATCAAGAGGGGTTTATTATACTCCTGAACCTGTGGTTAATTATATTGTCAAAAGTGTAGATTATATTCTCAAACATAAGTTCAATATTGGTAAGGGTTTAGCAGATTCTAAAAAGATTAAAGTTCCTAATCCCCAGGGTGAGGGAACTATCGAAACCCATCAAGTTTGGATTTTAGATCCTGCAGTGGGAACGGGAACTTTTATCCACAATGTCATTGATTTTATTTATGATAAGTTTAAAAATCAAAGGGGGATGTGGTCAAGTTATGTTAGTCAACATTTATTACCGCGATTATTTGGTTTTGAGTTATTAATGGCTCCCTATACTGTAGCACATATAAAATTAGTTTTACAGTTGCAAGAATTAGGTTATGATTTTAGTTCTGAGGAACGGTTAAGGATTTATTTAACTAATACTTTACAAGAGGCTTTTCAGTTAGAAGATCAAATGGTTAGTTTTGGTTATCGAATTAAACAAGAAGCAGAAGCAGCAAAGCTTATTAAACAAGAAAATCCAGTTATGGTAATTTTGGGAAATCCTCCTTATTCTGGACACTCTGTAAATACAGGTGATTGGATCAAAAATCTTTTGAAAGGTGAAGATAGTATTTATAATTGTGAAACAGGAAATTATTTTGAAGTTGACGGAAAACCTTTAGGTGAAAAAAATCCTAAATGGTTAAATGATGATTATGTAAAATTTATCCGGTTTAGTCAATGGAGAATTGAAAAAACAGGTTACGGAATTTTAGCTTTTATTACCAATCATGGTTATTTAGATAACCCCACCTTTCGGGGTATGCGTCAAAGTTTAATGGAAACTTTTGATGAGATTTATGTTTTAGATCTACATGGTAATAGTAAGAAGAAAGAAGTTTGTCCTGACGGTTCAGCAGATCAAAATGTTTTTGATATTCAGCAAGGGGTAGCAATTGGATTTTTTATTAAATATCAAAATAAAGAACAAAATAGTCAGAAACAATTAGCAACAGTTTATCATGCTGATTTATGGGGTTCTAGAGAAGTTTATGAAAATAAAGAGTTAGTTGGTGGTAAGTATCATTGGTTAGGGGAAAATGATATTAGTTCTACTAATTGGGAACAATTAGCACCAAATACACCATTTTATTTATTTAAGCCTCAAAATATTGATTTAAGAGTCGAACATGAGCAAATGTGGAAAATTAACGAAATAATGAGTGTTAATGTTTTAGGTTTTCAAACTCATAGAGACCATTTTGCTATTGATTTTGATGAAGAAAATATTACTAAAAGATTTCAAGAATTGCGAGAGAACAATTTATCTAATCAAGAATATGCTGACAAATATAACATTACTAATAATCAAAATTGGGAATTAGATAAAGTTAGAAAAGCAATTCTCTCAGATGATAAATGGAAAGCTAAAATAATTACTTGTTTATATCGTCCTTTTGATTTACGCTATTGTTATTATAGTGATGTAGTAATGGATAGACCCAGAAAAGAGTTACTGAATCATGTTTTTAGGAAAGATAATTTAGTTTTCAATTTACCAAGAATAGTAAAACTCCAGGAATGGAGACATTCACTAATATCTAATGTTCCCTGTACTGCTATTTCTATGGATGTAAATGGTTCGTATATTTTTCCTCTTTACCTTTACCCAACTAATAAGCCTACTCTTGATAATAATATCATTAATCAGTCTCATGAACGTAAACCGAATTTATCCCCAGAATTTATTACACAATTCTCTGAAAAACTAGATTTAGAATTTATTTCTGATGGAAAAGGAGATAAAACTAAAACCTTTGGACCTGAGGATATTTTTAATTACATTTACGCTATCTTTCATGCTCCTATTTACCGTCAACGTTACGCTGAATTTTTAAAGATTGATTTTCCTCGTGTTCCTTTAACTGCCAATGCTGCACTTTTTTGGGAATTAGTGATCAAAGGTGATAAACTAGTCAAATACCATTTAATGAAAGAAACAGGAACAGAAATTTCTACCTATCCTATTCCTGGTTCTGATCTGGTCGAACAGGTCAAATATGATGAAAATCATCAACAAATCTGGATAAATGCTGAACAGTATTTTGATCAAGTTCCGCAACAAATCTGGAATTTTTATATTGGTGGTTATCAAGTTTGTCAAAAATGGTTGAAAGACAGAAAAGGAAGACAATTAAATTTTGATGATATTAGTCATTATCAAAATATTATTTCCATCATATCGGAGACTATTAACATTATGGAACATATTGATCAAATCATTGACAAATATGGCGGTTTTCCGTTAGAATGAAATAAAAAAGGTGTTCATTTTCAGCTATAAAGATTAAGAAATTGTCTAATATTCCAGCATCTAACCCCAATCAAGCAAATGGTGAAATCTCTCTTAATGATAGATGGTCTTATCTTAATCAATATGAGAAAAAATATCTCAAAGAAGCTATAAAAGCTTATGATAAAATTATAGAATCAAAAGACGATATTCTCAAAATAGCCAATCGGTATCAATTAAATTGTGAGGATATTGAACGAGCTAAACAGTATGCTTTTGGTAGGGGAGTGTTACAATATCAATTTATCCCTGATTTGCGTATGGCTGAAAGTTGGGAAAGAATGACACTAGGAGAAGAAATTGATAGTGATGAGGTTTTACTAAAGCATGAAATTCTTGAATCAGATTTGGTAATTAATCAAGGTATGAATCAATTAGATGCTCATAAAATAGCTCAAAATAAATACCCTTGGTCTATAATGATAACTAAATGATAACTAAAGCAGATAAGCAAAAATGAACAAAACATCTGAACAAAAATTTTTAGAAGCCTTAGATATTTGTCAATTATTAATTGATTTTAAATATCGTCCTACCAATTTAACCTATCAAGCAATAGAGTTATTTTGTGATATCGGTAAAAATCCTCTTGAATTATTAGAATTATGTCAAAAATATTCTGGTAGGATTGAAAAAATATGCGAAGTTATTCATGAATATGGCACAAGTATAGATAATTGGCGTGTTGATTGTCCCCTTGGTTTTGGTGTAAAAGATCATTGTAGCTTTTTGAGTTTTTTTCTCAATCTTGATCTTTGCCAATTTGAATATTTTACAGACAATTTTACCACATTAGAACAAATTGCGGAACTATTTAAAGATTGGAAAGGAATTGATTTTAATTCTGTCATTGAAAAGCAAAAAGTAGTTACATTTTCATAAATTAATCAAATAAATTAATGAGCAAATCAGATTTACAAAACTCACTAGATTTAGAAGAAATTACGTTTTCCCATATTCCTGTTCTCAGTCAAGAAGTGATTACAGGTTTAAATATCCAACCTGGTGGACATTATTTAGATTTAACCGTTGGTGGTGGTGGCCACAGTCGGTTAATATTAGAGACTGCTGAAGATGTGAAAATTACCGCAGTTGACCAAGATGAAGATGCTTTAAATGCAGCAAAAGAGAATCTAGCAGAATTTGGAAATAGAGTCAAATTTATTCATAGCAACTTTGCTAATTACCAATTTCCAGAAAATACCTATCATGGAATTTTAGCCGATTTGGGAGTAAGTTCCTATCATTTAGATAACCCAGAACGGGGTTTTAGTTTTAGAAATACCGCAAATTTAGATATGCGAATGAACCAGCAACAATCCCTCACCGCTGGAGATATTATCAATGAATGGGGTGAACAAGAATTGGCGGATATTTTCTTTAAATACGGTGAGGAGAGACTTTCTCGCAGAATAGCCAGAAGAATAATTGAAAAACGCCCATTTAATACTACTACAGAACTGGCAAATGCGATCGCCTACTCCGTCCCTCCTAAATATCGTCATGGGAGAATTCACCCCGCAACCCGTGTTTTTCAAGCTTTGCGAATTGCTGTTAACGACGAATTAAAAGTCCTGGAAACCTTGATAGAAAAAGCACCTCACGCACTAATTCCTGAAGGAAGAATAGCTATTATCAGTTTTCACAGTTTAGAGGACAGGCCAGTGAAACATGGTTTGAGAAATTCCCCCTCCTTGCGAATATTGACAAAAAAACCCATAATTGCCACAGCAGCAGAAATTAAAGAAAACCCCCGTTCCCGTTCTGCTAAATTGAGAATAGCAGAAAAGAAAAATACAGACGATTAAGACTGGAAGTTGAGTAACGTCATCATACCATTTACCATTTCTTTATCAGGCTGCACTTTAGCTGAGAGTCATAAGCCTGTTAATTGATGAGGTTCAGCAGCGTTAAACCTCTACCCACAGAATCAAATTATGGTTCTTCCGTACCTGTTATGCCAAATATGAGTTTATTTACCCCATAACCTTCCAATGAAGAAAAATTCAAAAACATTGTTTTTAGGAATTTCTGAATAAGAATTTAATGGTTTAAAATTTTCCAGAGGGAAACAAGGGCATACAACTATCTTTTCTTTCCTATCTAAATCACAGGTGCTAGTTATTATCATTGCCGGTGCTTGAAAATTAGACACCTTTCCATCTTTAGTGAAATTTAAGAATGGAATTATATTAAGTATGTCTCCCTGTGACCATTGTTTAACTGGATCGCATAAAACCTGAATACTGCTATTTTGAGTACCAAATTGTTCTAGAGCGAGCCTGGCATCGGCAGTATTTCCATCTGGATAGACAGGGAAAGCTTTTTGTAAATATTGGATTAAACCATCTAGTTGAATTCCACCCATTACTTAAAAATCCGGAAATCCTTGCTCTGATTGTGATGCAAGTATCTCTTTCCATAATTTGGAGTCTTCATAGCTAAGAGACATACTCCTTTCTTGCCATTTTGTAGTAAACATGACAATAGCTTCCTGCTTGGTTATCGTTTTTTGATAAATTTGCGGAATTTGAATATTGTCTTCAACTGAAACAGCCGAATCAAATGTTAGACTACGGATAGGCATTGTTGTTGATGAAGTTGCCACTGTCGCAGCGAGAAATAATGGAGTCAAACACTGCTCCAAAATTTTAAAATTATGGCTGCTACCTGTTTTATATACAGAATAATCTTCCACAGGATAAGTTGACGAATTCATAGTTAAAGAAACGTTCATGGTTTTACCCCTTCTTCTAACTGAGGAACTAAAGTTTTAAAGTTCTCTTTAATAAGCTCATGTGCTTTTGATATCCAATCAATTAATTTTTCTATACTCCATTGCTCCTCTGGTTGTTCAATATTTTTGTCATTCTGATAAAAAGAGTTTAAATCTAGGATTAAGCCATGATCATTGGAATTAAATTGTACATTTATATCTAGAAATAATCCGGTTTCAACTTTATCTACTTTCCTCACTTGTATAAATTCTGTAATATCAAAACTTTTGTTAGTAAAGGGAGAGGAAAGATTCAAAAACTCAAAAGGATCGGCTATTTTATTAAAACTATTAATATAACGAAGCCCTATTCTGTAAGCATAGCTGATTTTAGTTCCGTGCGTTTGTGCAGAAGACAAAATTTCTTTTATATCGTCTATAAAATCACTAAAATTTGTATATTGTAGATAATTGACACTAATAACATCAGATCCTATTTGAAATAATTTGGACTGATCTTGACCAGAAAAGCGATGACGAACAACACCTGATATTGGTACAAACTCAGGCAATCCAGGAGGCTCTAATTTTTGCGTGAGTGGAAAGTTTACTTTGTGAGACACTGACATTGCGCAAGCAAAAATAGCGTAATCCTCTATAGGGGGAAAACGTATTTCTAATACTACTTCTTGTAATGCCACAGGTTTAGAGACAAATTGAAAATTGTTAACTTAATAGAATTCTACATTTAAACAGCGAACTTTACTATAATTCTTTATTATATTTTATTATATATACAATTGTACTAGTTTACTAACCTGCCACCAACGACAAAGAATTAGTCATTGTACAAAAAATATGGACGGTATTGGACTCGAACCAACGACCCCATCGATGTCAACGATGTACTCTAACCACCTGAGCTAACCGTCCGTAATCAACACAGATTAATAATCTATCATATAAAATATAATCTGTCAACCCCTAAAACCAAAATTCTATCCTACATATATCTAGTCAACTGCACCCGATAGCGATCCTTTTTCGTCACCGCAATTTCCCCAACTTCCAACCGCCCTTTTCCCCGAATAGCGATTAAATCCCCTGTTTTAACGTGGGAACTGGCTTGGGTGACTTCCTTCCAATTGACACGCACATCATTAGAGTCTATCAAATCCACCATTTTACTGCGAGACATCCCAAACCCAGCCGAAGCCACCGCATCTAACCGCAAAGAAGCTTCCACAGTCGTCATTTCCTTCTTCTTCGGTTCGCGGATTTTTAACTCACTAATATCAATGCGTTGAGTTTTCACCGGCACAGAACGCACCTGTTGTAAACTCATTTCTAAAAATTCTACCAATTCAGGGACAACAATCACCTGCGCCCCTCTTTCCCCCAAAACAATTACATCTCCCGTTTTTTCCCGCACAATTCCCGTTCCCAGCATTGCGCCTAAAAAATCCCGGTGATTTGCTGTATCAAACAAGAAATTACCAGCAATTTCTAAAGCCACGATCGCCACTTGAGACTGATCTAATGGTAAATCAGCACGAGCGATCGCTAACCTTTGTCTTTCCGCCTGTGGATATCCACCCCACGCTACCGAATGCACCTCCGTTAAACGGCTAAATACCCGTTGAATTTCCGCCAACTCCGGCGGAGACAAAAAATCTGTACATACCACTTCCCAGGTCTTTATAGCTTGATCTGCTTGATCAATTACACGGGCGACAGTATCGCGGTTTTCAACACCTTTTAAAAGTTCTTCTCTAGGTAGCATGGAATTATAGGAGTTCAGGAGTCAGGAGTCAGGAGTTCAGGAGAAATAAAGAAAGAAGGAAGAAGGGAATTAACCAATTACCAATTACCAATTACCAATTAATTAGTTTCCGCATAACCTTGAATATTTTCTGGTTCAAACTGGCGGAGAATGCGAGTAGCTTGACGAGTTAGAGTTTCCGAACCCTGTACCACAATTAAATATTTACCTGCATCTAAACGATTGCGATAGGGTAAAGCATCACCACCACCCTCAAATAAACCCACGCCACCACCTACAAATACACTACCCATTGCACCGCTACCAGCCCCCAGAATACCGCCAATTACATGATTGCCAATTTCTCCAGCCCAAGCGAAGGTATCTAAACCGGTAATCAAACTGAAGGTAAAACCAGCAAAAAAGCCAAATGGTACTAACCAAATCGCCATTAGCTTGACTTGTTTTTTCGCTTGTTCTTTGGGATCAATTAAACCAAATTCATCAGCACTTTTGTATCCTCTACCGAGAATAGTGCCATTTATGCCTTCTCTTTCTAAAGCTAAATCAGCGGCTTCAGCCTGGATGCGATCTGATAATACAGCAACAAGATAATTCATCAATTTTAAAACTCAGGATTAATGTGACTTTAGCAAATCCAAAGGCTCACAAAAATTATTCACACCTTGTTTAAGAATATAAATTAAAACGGGTGTAGCCAGACTTTTGGGAAAACTCGGTATTGTCCTTAGATGTAATATCATCCCTTGAATTGACTCATTTAACAAGTCTTCTCGATATTCTTGTTCACAAATTACCGCCCGCCATTTTTTGGCTAAAGCATCTAGCCAGTCGGAATTGGTTTGTTCTGGTTCTTGTCCAGCCCGAATGGCCAGAGTCATTACCGCATCTTCTAAATCTCCATCGCAATCCTCTATCAAGTCTAATGCTTCCATTGCTTGCGGATCATCTGCTAAATGAGAACGAAATTTGGCAATCTCTTGTGATGTAACTTTAGTCATGAGTTTTTGACTAGACCAGGATTTGAAAACTATTTTACAGCATTGGGACTGGTGATAGGTATACTCAACACGGCTTAATTATTTGATTTTGCGGGTAGGGGTAAAGCAAGAGCTTCATTGGTGTCAAATTAGGCTAAAAATGGCTTATTTGTTGGCTGACAAACCTGCCCGGAACTTAAGTTCCGGTCTCAAAGCTAAAGTGCGTTTTAACGCACTCTGAATGTTAGAATAGTCGGTTTTAACCGACTTTAGCTTTGAGACAGGGAATTTATTCCCTGGCTGGCTTTAAGTTGACCCATTTACCCATTACCTCTTACTTGACCCCTGATTCCTGTAACTGATTCAAACCCCTAGTGGTAACGTATCTTTGTAATTCAGTTAAAGCACGGTTGTAATCTAAAATTGCTTTAATGCGATTACCTTCAGAACGAGTGAGATCATTTAATGCGTTAATTACATCAGTTTGAGTGCCTACACCAGCTTGGAATCTTAACCGCGCTAACCGCAAAGACTCTTTAGCTTGTTCTAAAGCGACATCAGAAGTTTTCACATTCTCCAAATTTGATGCTTGGGTAGAATATGCCTGTTCTACTTGGAAGCGGATTTGGTTACGCTGTTCAGAAAATTGAGTTTCAGCGATCGCAATATTGGTCTTAGATTGGGCTGCTCTGGCTTTTGCTGCCCCACCATCATATAAACTGAAGGTGGCTTGCACTCCCAAAGAATAACCATCACTCACGCTGGTGCCATCATCAAATTGATCTAACAAGTTATATCTACCCACTAAGCTCACTTGGGGACCCAAAGCTGCTAATGCTTGTTTTCTTTGAGCCTCGCTAATATTGCGCTGTGCTAGGTTCTGTTGTAGTTCAGGACGATTTTGATAAGCTAAAACAATACTTTGTTCTAGTGGATGTTGCCATAAACCTGCCGGTTTTACAGGATCGGACGCACTAATACTCACTGATTGGGGTAAATTCAACAGTGGTGCTAACTTACGGCGGGCAATTTGTTGTTGAGAAAAGGCACTAGTTAAGTCCTGTTGGGAGTTGGCTAAATTTACCTGCGATCGCAACACATCGAACCGAGTCCCCACACCAGCCCGTTCTAAAGCCACTGCATCCTTCAAACTCGCCTGAGCATTTGTAACCGCTGACTGGGAAATTCTCACATTTTCATCAGCTTGTTGCAAATCATAATATGCCCTAGCCACATTCAGGCGAATTTCTTCAGATTGTCTTTCCACATCCAACTCTTGCACCCGGATCCGTTCTTCAGCCTCTTTAATCGCTGCATTACGTCTACCAGAGGTGTAAAGATCATACCTTATCTGTGCAGTACCGCTAAATGTCGTATTAGATGGAGCATCATCTACGGTTAATCCATTATTCCGTTGTCTTTTAACAGCTAGTGTGTCACCAACACTACGACTATTAGTTACATCACCGCTCAAATCTACACTAGGCATTAAAGCCGCTTGAGCTTCACGCAAAACCGACTTACTCCGTTCCAGTTGCAGTACAGACACCTGTAAATCATTATTATTCCGTTTAGCCAGTTCCAGCGCCTGTGACAAACTAATTGGCTGAGTTTCCTGCACCTTCACTTCCTCTGCTTGCGTTGGATATAACAGCGGATTAGGACTGGGATTCAACTCCTTAGGAACATTAGGAAAATCTACAGGTTGACTAGGTGCAGAATTGACATTTTCTGCGGTCGGAGGTGTACTGGTTTCTGTCGTAGTCGGAACAGTTGTTTGTGCTATCAAACTATTATTTTGCGGTAAGCAGGTGTTAGCAGTAAGTAGTAAAGCTGCTTGACTCTTGGGCTGTGATTGTGGACAATTACTAGACTCTAGTAACTTTGATACCTCAACATCACCATTGATCACTTGCTGATCAGAGTTACTTAAACTACCTAACTGAGAATTACTCGCAAACAGTAAATTATCACCTGAATTTGATAAATCAGAAAAACTTACAAATCTATTGTTATATTTCGGAGAATTTTTTTCTCTCCCAGTGCTGAAATCATTGTCAGCCATGATTATAGGTAGACTGGAGTTACCAACAAGCTTGATACTGCCTTGACTAAAATAACTAACAGGTAATAATCCTGGGTTACTATTAACTTTACTTTTAGATAGTAGGCTATTGTCTGGGAATAAATTTCTACTATTAGTAAAAACCAACACACTAGGAGCAGACTTTAGTTGTGACTCATTCACTTTAATAACATTAGCCCAAGCGGGCTGAGTTGTTAATACTGCTACTGTTACACCAGGTAAGAAACAATGGAATAATTGCTGTCCTTTCACCGCATCCCCTCACACAAAAAATATTAATTTAGCGGCAGAATACTTGTCTTCAACACAAAATATAGCACGATCTGGAGATTTAGGCAGAAATATCGCACTATAAATCATGTTAGAGATCAGAACTCGGTTTGTCTTCAAAACGTTTAACAATCCGAGACAGTTCTGCCTTTTCGTCTATACTAACGCGGGTAGGCGCACCACTAATAATCCGCTCATAATTACGGAATGAATCTTTAATATCAGGACCATCTGCCGTAATATTATATTCACGAATGCCCTTGTCGTGCCATGAGCCGCGCATTTTAAATACGTTAATTGCCCGCGACATTTCTCCCCGAATCTCTACATATTGTAACATCAAAATTGTATCTGTAATCGTGGAAATATGGGAGTCAGTAATGGAATTAGAACCCAGAAATTGGTCTGTGGTAGTAACCGTTCAGGGGGGTAGAAGAGCGATCGTTAAAAAATTACCTCCAAAATGTGATAAATTAAGTGACATGGAACTAAATCGCGTCAATCACTTAGAACAGATACCTCCAGAAGATTGGGGTAAGACTCCAGCCAGCGTCAAGAAACTGGTGGAGGAAATGGCGCAGGAAATAGAAAAACAGTCAAAGAAACTAACAGAAGTCCTGACAGTTCAAGAACAGCTATTAGAAAAAATAAATAGGAGTTCCGTTAACTCATCATCACCACCATCAAGTGACCCACCGGGATTTGGAAAAAAGCCTGT
>NZ_JADEVZ010000090.1 GCF_015207875.1 Dolichospermum sp. LEGE 00240 | reverse complement strand
GTGGGGGAAGTGGGGGAAGTGGATGAGGTAGGGGAGGAATTTCTTTCTGACAACTGACAACTGACAACCAACAACTAACAACCAACAACTGACAACTAACAACTAACAACTGACAGTGGCGACAAAGATGCGAGAATATGAATAGATGTTAAAAAGTAGATTTAGTTAATCCCCATATATCACATAGGTAGCTTCATGTCCACAACCACAGTCGCCCCCGAACAGGTTAATCGCATTGTTGGGAATCAACATCACGATCCCTTTGAAATTCTGGGTTCTCATCTCATAGAGCAAAATGGTAAAACTGTATGGGCTGTGCGAGCCTACCTCCCAAATGCCAGCGCCGCTTATGTAGTAGTTCCAGAGGAACGAAAAGAATACCCAATGGACACAGTGCATCATCCTCATTTTTTTGAATGCACCATTGAAACCACAGAACTGAAAAATTATCAGTTACGCATTAAAGAAGGAGAACATGAGCGGGTAGTTAATGACCCTTATGCTTTCCGTTCTGCCCACTTAACAGAATTTGATCTACATTTGTTTAGTGAAGGCAACCATCACCGCATTTACGAAAAATTAGGAGCGCATACCACAGAAGTAGATGGTGTCAAAGGCGTTTATTTTGCCGTTTGGGCCCCCAATGCCCGCAACGTTTCCTTATTAGGAGATTTTAACCTGTGGGATGGACGCAAACACCAAATGCGGAAAGGACATACAGGCGTTTGGGAATTATTTATTCCCGAAATCGGTGTAGGAGAACATTACAAATACGAAATTAAAAATTTTGAAGGACATATTTACGAAAAATCAGATCCCTACGGTTTCCAACAAGAACCCCGGCCAAAAACAGCATCTATCGTTACCGACTTAAATTCCTACACCTGGAAAGACGAAGACTGGATGGAAAAGCGGCGACACAGTGACCCCTTGAGTCAACCCATTTCTGTGTATGAAGTACATTTAGGTTCTTGGTTACACGCCGCTAGTGCTGAACCTGCCAAATTACCCAATGGGGAAACCGAACCTGTAGTTGTCGTTTCCGAACTCAAACCCGGTGCGCGGTTTCTGACTTATCGGGAACTAGCTGATAAACTCATTCCCTATGTCAAGAAATTAGGATATACCCATTTAGAACTGTTACCCATTGCCGAACATCCCTTTGATGGTTCTTGGGGTTATCAAGTGACTGGTTACTATGCTCCCACATCCCGGTTTGGTACACCCGAAGACTTTATGTATTTTGTGGATGAATGCCATAAAAATGGTATTGGTGTCATTGTAGATTGGGTTCCCGGTCACTTCCCCAAAGATGGTCATGGTTTAGCTTTCTTTGATGGTAGTCACTTGTATGAACACTCTGATTCTCGCAAAGGTGAACATAAAGAATGGGGGACTTTAGTATTTAATTACAATCGCCATGAAGTCCGTAATTTCTTGGTAGCTAATGCCCTATTCTGGTTCGATAAATACCACATTGACGGAATTCGTGTTGATGCGGTCGCTTCCATGCTCTACCTTGACTACTGCCGAAAACCAGGAGAATGGTTGACTAACGAATACGGTGGTCGGGAAAATTTAGAAGCAGCGGATTTTTTACGTCAAGTTAATAGCTTATTGTTTGGTTATTATCCTGGTGTGCTTTCCATTGCAGAAGAGTCCACATCTTGGCCAATGGTATCTTGGCCTACCTATACGGGCGGATTGGGCTTTAACTTAAAGTGGAATATGGGCTGGATGCACGATATGCTGGACTACTTCAGCATGGACCCCTGGTTTCGCCAGTTCCATCAAAACAATATTACTTTCAGTATGTGGTATAACCACAGCGAGAACTTCATGTTAGCTCTGTCCCACGATGAAGTGGTACATGGTAAGAGTAATATCATCGGCAAAATGCCCGGTGATGAATGGCAGAAGTTAGCTAATATCCGCTGTTTGTTTACTTATATGTTCGCTCATCCCGGCAAGAAAACCATGTTTATGAGCATGGAATTTGGTCAGTGGAGTGAGTGGAATGCTTGGGCTGATTTGGAATGGCATCTATTACAGTATGAACCACACCGACAGTTAAAGGATTTTTTCCAGTCTCTTAATCATTTTTACCGTTCTGAACCAGCTTTATACACTCAAGATTTTGACCAAGCAGGATTTGAATGGATTGATTGTACTGATAACCGCCATAGTGTAGTTTCCTTTGTCCGTCGTGACAAAAATTCTGACGATTTTATGATTGTGGTTTGTAATTTTACACCTCAACCATATTCTCACTACCGTATTGGTGTGCCAGAAAAAGGCTTTTATACTGAGTTGTTCAATAGTGATGCCCGTCAGTATGGCGGTAGCAATATGGGCAATTTAGGTGGTAAGTGGACTGATGATTGGTCTTTGCACAATCGTCCTTATTCCTTGGATTTGTGTTTACCTCCTTTGGGCGTATTAATGCTGAAGCTGGATAAACAGAAATCTGCACAGGTGATGGAATAATCCTGTAGGGTGGGCATTGCTCACCCTATATTGTTTTTACAGCACTGCCCGGTATTATGAAGTATAAGAACCCCACCCCCAACTCCCTCCCCGCAAGCGAGGAGGGGGCTATGATGTAACTCATATCACTGGAAACCGTTTTATTGTTTTTATGATTTAGAGGGGAGGGTCATTCAATAGCTGCTGTGTTGAGTTGACAAGTTGATCATGAGTCTGACGTTGTTGTTTGACAGTGGTTAAAGTCTGAATAATGGGAGTTAAACAACGTTTTGCATCTTCATATCCTCGTTGTTTGAGTTCGGTAATTCGTCAAAACTGAAGTCTAACCAACTATCAATTAAGCCGATAATTTATGATTATTGTTTTCGTTTTGGAGTAATTAAACTCAATATGTATATGACAACTCCAACAAATCCTAATTCGTTCTTTAGCCATTTCCAAAGTTGTCTACTATTACGAATATTTTGCAAATCCTGTAGGTAATTCTCAAAATTTCGCACAGCAATCATTTGTTGTTTAGTAGATAATAACTCCTCTTGTAAATTCCTTAGTTCTAAACGAGTATTTTGTACCTCTTGAAACAAAGTTCTAATTTGTTTTAATCCTCCCATTTGTGATACAAGAAAGTTGAACTCTCGAAGAATATCTTGGGCTTTTGTAACTTCTTGATTATATGTATTAATCTCATCTTCTAATTCTTGAATCTTCAATTTTGTAGAGGAATATATTTGATCAATTTCTTGTTTAATTTTTGCAGATTTATTGAATAAGCTTTCTGATGTTTCAAGATATTTTTGTGCTTTTAAGTATGTTTGCTGAGATTCTTCTATTAATATTTGTGTTTCCTTTTTTACATTATTTACATTATCTAAAAGCAAATTGAGTTCTTCTAAAAAAGTTCCGCTAATACCAATTTCTTCAAGTTGCTTTGGTATTTCTTTTAAATTATATAAAGTTTGTTCAACCGCTTTTGCTTCTTGCAAGTGATTAGATGTTCTATCTTGAGTTCTTTTAACAGTTTCTTGTGCTTTCAAAAGTTCTTCAGAACTGCGGTCAATTCTAGCAATTAGCGTATTAACTTCATTGACTTTTTTGACTTGTTGAAGAGTATTTTCTGCTCTTTCTATAGACTCATGAATAACTTCAGCTAGTTTCTCAAGGTCTTGAGCAATTTGTAGGTCTGTAGGTCTATTTGGATTCATAACTTATCTATACTCCTTAATTTTATTGATAGCAGCATGACAAAGCAAAGATACTAACGAACCATCTTGCTTTATAATTTCTTTTCTAAATGGATAATCTTCAGGAATACTAATTCCTATTTTCATTCGCACTCGCGCAGCTTCATATATAAGTTGTTTTCTCTCAAGTTCATTGGCAATTTCTAATATTATACGTTTACATTCTTGAGGATCTATTTTCTGTAATAGAGATGCTTCTTCAACTGCATCCCAATAACTACCTAAAGCCCTCAATAATAAACATCTTAGCGGTATGCGATCACTATCACTACAGATTTGATCAGGTTGCAATAAATCTAACTCCTGTAAAATATTTTTATGCTGCTGATTAGCTAAATATTTAATGCTTGTATTTTCAATTTCTGCTAATTGTGTATGGTTAATTTTTGTCAATCTTAAAGCAGCATAAGTATCCCAATAAATTTTGATAGGTTCACTGCTTAAACTTTGATAAATAATATGACAAACTCCTTCTATATTTCTCAATATTTGTTCTCCATTAGCAAACTCTGTTATCCATTTTAAAGGCTCATCTATATTTGAAATCTGGATAGGTTCACATTTATTAAATTTATCTCTGCCAATTCGATTAATTTCCTCCGTAGTAGCAATTACAAGAAGTCTATAACGAGGTCTAGTAAAAATTGTGTACCAACTAGTGGCTTCCTCAAAAGATGGTTTTCCCTCTCCACCCAATACACAAAAAGCAACACAACCATCAAACTCTCTTCCTTTTGCTTGTTGAACATTTAGATAATCTATCCCAGGAAGGTTTTTGTATTTTTCGGGAATATCTTTACAAATTACTTTAACTCGACTAGAAATTTCTCTAAGCAAAGAACGCTGATTTGAATTAGATGTATTGATAATTTTTTTGCTTAATTTAGTAAGAATTTGTAGTGCTTGTTCTTCTGAACTAAATTCTAAAATTTTTACACGCTCTCCATTCTCAAAAGCGTCTTCTGGATTACTTGGTTGAGGTAAATGTCTTCTTCCTGAATTTGCTTCTTGTGCAAAAGAATGAAAAATATTGGCAAATTCTATAATAGATTTTGTATTGCGATAATTGTATCTGAGTGAGTTGGTTCTAGTTAGTTCTAATTGTCCCCAATCAAAATCAGTGGGCATAATATTTTGATTTTTGTCTCCTAGCAGCCAGAGAATAGAATTATGATTATAATCAACCTGCCATCTTTCCAGCATTTTGATAATGGTTCTGATTTCAGACATTAGATAATCTTGAGCTTCATCCAAGATAAACAGTGTTGTATTTTTTGTATTTTTTATATTTTTTATATTTTTTCCATATGCTGTTGTGGATAAAAAGTACCTTATTAAGGTATTAGAACCTAATCTCACAGTCCAATTCAAAAAATATGTTTGCCAAAATGGATTACTTCTTGAAGGATGAGCTATTTCTGTAATTGTATATACTCCCTCTATCCAACTTGTTGTATTTCCCAATTTATCTTTCCATTTAGATAAGTTAATCTTTTCTCTCAAATATTCTATACGAGATATATTTTCATGATAATTTGGATGTTTAGATTGGTAAACTTTATTTTTTTCCAGAACAAATGCTCTGAATAAAATTAAATCTCTGTATGGAATTAACTCATCTCTAGAAATAGCGTGAACTCTTTGAGCTTCTGCTTGTAAAGCCTGTAATTCCTCTGAAGATGTTGCAACTAGCTGATATAATTCAGGTGCAGATTGACAAAGCCATTCTGCAAAACTACCAACAAAAAAATTAGATTGTTGATCCTCTAAAATTTCTTTAATTTTAGTAAACTCTTTAACATCAGAACATAAAGCTTCAGGAAGAATTAAAACAACGTTACAGTCATGATTTTTATAAAATTCACTTCCTATCACAGCAGCACATACAGTCTTACCTGTGCCTGGTGCGCTTTGCAATAAAAAACTATTAATGTTAGTAAGTTCTGAATATCTAGAATATGAATAACTTGTCAATGTTTCTGATAATTGGTAAAAGAGTTTTATCTGCTCTTGAGTAAGGTGAGGTGAATATAAATAAGCACCATAAATGAATTGATACCATGAATAAGTCTTATTGACATTAAAATTAAACGTTGGTATATCTTCTACTTGGCTTTCTTCAATTCCCATGAAATTAGCTAAGGTGTATGTTGGGTTTCTATCTCTATCTTCGATAACTCCCTGGTAAACATCCTTTCTTAAACCTGCCTTAATTACTAAAATTTCCTGGGAATTTATCTGTTCCCAAATAACCCTCACATCACCCTGCTTAGTTCTGCATAAATTTGTATAGCCTTTTAACTTCCGACAATCTCCAAGATTCCCCCGACTCATTTGTTTTAAAATTTCTGCTACAGTCTCAGAATACTGGTGTGAAAGCTTCTGGATCTCTCGAAAAGCAGCACGCACAATTCTTATAGCAATATAACCAGGGACATTCGGCTTCAGCGTTTGAGAATCCATCGGTTTTTACTCCACACCCTAATAAATCCACTACCGTAAATTTTCCCTTGACACCAAAGATTATACAAATAGTGAAAATACGGAAGCAACGCCTTTACATATTTCTTATTGTTTCTTGTCGTTACGGGTAAATTATGCTAGTAAAGCGCAAATTATCTGAGGCATTTAAGATAGCATTATTGATGACAAATTAATATAAGTATTGAGCCATAGATGCGATCGCTTAAAGTTAATTTATGGCAAAATGCGATATTACTTACAAGAAACCTACCTCCAACCCCGCAAGCAAGCGATGAGGGGGCTTATGACTGTATCTCATGCGAGTGCATACCGATATAATGATTGCAATGAATTATAATAATAATGGTTCAGAGGATTATAAATATGAGTGTAGTTATTCCTAATGAAATACTAACCACAACTCGCATGAATGAAGAGGAAATGAAACGAGAAATTGCGATTATGCTGTTTCAAAAAGAAAAGTTAACTCTTGCTCAAGCTAGTCGCTTTGCTGGTATGAATCGTATAGCATTTCAACATTTACTCGCAAGTTATCAAATCCCTATTCATTACGGAGTAGAGGATTTTGAACAAGATATCAAGAATTTGCGGGAGATGGGTAGACTGTGATTGTTGTCAGCGATACTTCACCCATTAATAATCTTGCAGCTATTAACCAGCTTCACTTATTACAACAGCTTTACGGAACAGTTCTAATTCCTGAAGCCGTTTATCAAGAATTAACTGATCCTGATTTTCCCGTAGCGGGTGCAAAGGAAGTACAAACTTTTACTTGGATTCAAATCCGTGCAGTTGAAGATCGGACTTTAGTAGAAGCCAAAAGTCAAGGTTTCATTTCTACTGTTAAACCTCTGTTAGATGATCTTATTAATAAAGCAGGATTTTGGGTTGCTGAACCTTTGTATAAAAGTGTCTTACGGCTAGTTAATGAAACAAAGTAAAATCAGGTCAGAAGATTATGGGTAATTATTTAATCATAGATGCGATCGCTTAAAGTTAATTTATGGCAAAATGCGATCGCCAGGTAAAATGCACAGGTTAACACTTAGTTTCTAGTCTTACACAAACATTACATAGCTTGAGAATATCAGCCTATAAATTTTCTCAACAAAAGCACCCACCACTAGATATAATTTTCTGTAAGTTGAAAAAAACATTAAGATTAGCGTAAAAATTACATTAAAATAAAGATTACGCTTCTATTAAACTGACTAGCTAAATACCCAAATTAGGAGGAATATATATGGCTCTCGTACCAATGCGGTTGCTTTTAGATCACGCTGCTGAACACGGTTACGGTATCCCCGCTTTTAACGTCAACAACTTAGAGCAGATTCAAGCAATCATGAAAGCGGCGGTGGAAACAGATAGCCCCGTAATCTTACAAGCTTCTCGCGGCGCTCGTAACTATGCCGGGGAAAACTTCCTCCGTCACCTGATTTTGGCTGCGGTAGAAACCTATCCTGAGATTCCCATTGTCATGCACCAAGATCATGGTAATGCTCCTTCTACCTGCTATTCAGCTATCAAGAACAACTTCACTAGCGTCATGATGGATGGTTCTTTGGAAGCTGACGCTAAAACCCCTGCCAGCTTTGAATATAACGTTAGAGTTACCAGCGAAGTTGTTAACGTTGCTCACTCTTTGGGTGTCAGCGTTGAAGGTGAATTAGGCTGTTTGGGTTCTTTAGAAACCGGCGCGGGTGAAGCTGAAGATGGTCATGGTTTTGAAGGTACTCTTGACCATTCTCAATTGTTAACAGACCCCGATGAAGCTGTTAGCTTTGTAGAAGCAACTCAAGTTGATGCTTTGGCTGTGGCTATCGGTACAAGTCATGGTGCTTACAAGTTTACTCGTAAGCCTACAGGTGAAATCTTGGCTATTAGCCGCATTGAAGAAATTCACCGCCGTTTACCTAACACTCACCTGGTAATGCACGGTTCTTCTTCTGTACCTGAAGATTTATTGGCACTCATTAACCAATATGGTGGTGCTATTCCTGAAACCTACGGTGTACCTGTAGAAGAAATCCAAAAAGGTATCAAGAGTGGTGTGCGTAAGGTGAATATTGACACCGACAACCGTTTGGCTATTACTGCGGCTGTCCGTGAAGCTTTGGCTGCTAATCCCAAGGAATTTGATCCTCGTCACTTCCTCAAACCTTCTATTAAATATATGCAAAAGGTTTGTGCTGACCGTTATGTACAATTTGGTACTGCTGGTAACGCAAGCAAGATTAAGCAAGTTTCTTTAGAAGATTTTGCTGCTAAGTATGCTAAAGGCGACTTGGTAATGAGAGCGGCTGCTAAGGTTTAATCTTTTTCAGTCATAAATTAGGGTATAGCATGGCTATGCCCTTACAAGAATAAACTGGGTGGCGTTAAAGTCTCCTGGTTTTATTAATTAATGTGATAGACTTAAGTGATAGCAGTAAATAAGGCTATTTGTATGACTACCAATTTACAATCTACATCCTTGAGTAGTTATCTTTATAATCAGGATTATTGTTTATGGCTAGAAACGACAGCTAAGTTATTGCGTAATCATCAATTAGATCACGTTGATTTTGAGCATTTGATTGCAGAAATAGAGGACATGGGGAAAGAGAAAAGACGTGAACTTAAAAACCGACTCATAGTTTTACTCATGCACTTACTCAAGTACCAATATCAATCTGAAAAACGTTCTTCTAGTTGGGTGAGGACAATTTGGGAACAGTTTTATCAAATTGAATCTTTATTGGAGGATAGTCCTAGTCTCAAACCTTATTATTTAGAACTATTTTCTGATTGTTATTTAAAAGCTGTTCGCGCTGCTAGTACGGAAACTAAATTATCTATTCAGATGTTTCCTGTTGACTCTCCTTTTCTGCCTTTAGATGTCATTAATTCTGATTTTATAATTACGCTGCTTAGTCAGGAGAAAATTTAATTTTTATTTTTCGTTCAATTAGTCTAATTGTTATTAGCTAAACCCAAATTTAGTTCATGTTCATTGTGTATTTTCATATATCTTCTATAATATTTGTATCAAGTCCAGTCACTTGCAGCCTCACCAATTATTCCTTCTATTTCTTCCAAAGTTTTAGGTTTCATGCCTTTTCTGTGCAAAATTCCAGATAATTTTTGAATAGGTATATTGAGAGGAATAAGTTTAACTATGCCATTTCCATCAATGATAAAATCAACTTTACTTCCTGTACATAAATTTAGATAGTCCCTAATTTCTTTAGGTATAGTTACTTGCCCTTTTGTAGTAATTGTTGCGTTAGCCATTATTACTTTAACCCCTTACTTGAAAATATACTCAAAAAGGTTAAAAATTTAACTTTTTCCAAAAAACTTAATCATTCTCAAGCAATATACCTAATCGGGCTATTGGGGAAAAAAGGCCAAAAAATAGGGGGAAGTTGAACTTTCCCCCTGTTTATTATTGTGATGATCATTTGGCTTTTGATTTTCTTTGAGTTTCTGTCTGAGCATTTGCCTTTGTTTTTTCAGTTGGCGTTTTCTCGCAGAACCACCTCGACCTTTATCGTTTCTGCCTTCTCGACGTGGGGATTCCCAGCGTTTTAGTCGCATAGTTTTTATTGGTAAAGTTTCACGATGTAGTTCTACAGTAACATAGTTTTTGCTCAATGGCTACTGTATTTTGCCGTAGAGAGAAAATATTTAACTTTGCTGAATATGACTATGTAACATGACCAAGGTTTCTGCTAATTGACTCAAGCGATTTTCTAGGTCTTGTTTGCGTCCTAAGAGTTGTCGTAATCTTTGGTGACGTGCGATCGCTATACTAACACTAGGAACTTGTTCAACTGGACAGGGACGAGACCACACTTGACCGGCTGTATCTACTCCACATAATCGGTAGTCAGTGTGTAGTGGTTTATAAGATTCTTTTTCACTACTAGCACAGATTTCTTCGACATAGTTCATCAGGCGCTCTACTTCTGCATGGCGTAATGTGGCTGTTCCTACTGTTTCTGGTTCTTGGACATTAGATTCCAACCAACCATTAATAATTGGTCCCTCTAAATAAATATCCTGAATTTGCTGTATTATTTTTTGTAATTCTAGTTGCCAATCAGCTACTTTGTCTTGAATTTCTTGGAGCATATTCATAGCCAGTGCTGGGTTAGCGCCGTGACGATGATTGCTAAAGGATGGAGTTTTAAATTTCGGCAGAGTTGGCGTTTTTTCTCCATTTTCTTGGGCTGGAAAGGCTGAAACGGAACTATGCTGAGGAAATAAATTTGCCTCTGGAGTTGTATGACTAACTGAATCTGCGTCTACGTTACTATGACGGGGTTGGGTTGTCTTTTGGGAATTTTCTGGAGATTCCTGGGGACGGATACTAATGCGAAAGGAAAAGGAACGTTTGCTTTCCTCACCTGATTCTGTGGTGACATCATCATTGCGAGTTTTTAAATCATGCAGCGTTGCTTCGATCCGTTTTAACCCTGGTTTCATAAGCATATCCTCAAATTTATGGTCTTTAGCAAGAAAGAATTCAGGAGTACAGAAAGGTGTTGATTTTGGGGATACTTGATTTAACTCGTGTATTCTTCCTGATGAAACATTATATTATCAAATAATGGGGAAAATAATTTTGGTGACAGGTGCAGCCCGCTCTGGTAAAAGTGAATGGGCGGAAGATTTGGCGATAAAGTCGGAAAAAAATGTTGTCTACATTGCCACAGCTACACAAAATCCTGATGATCTGGAATGGCAAGAACGCATTCAAAAACATCAACAACGCCGTCCTCAAGATTGGATAACTCTTGCTGTGGCTAGAGAACTGACTGCTGCTTTGGCTCAATCTCAGGCTGATACTTGCCTGTTGGTGGATTCTTTAGGAACTTGGGTGGCTAATTTTCTGGAGGAGGAGGATTTAGTTTGGGAAAATATTGTGGGGGAGTTTCTGGACATTCTGCCGTTGGTGGCTGCTGATGTCATATTTGTAGGGGAAGAAACAGGTTGGGGTGTAGTTCCAGCTTATCCTCTAGGGCGCAAATTCCGCGATCGCCTGGGCGCTTTAGTGAGACAATTAGGGGCAATCTGTGAACCCGTTTATTTGGTGACAGGTGGTCATGCCTTGAATTTGAGTTTATTAGGTGTAACATTACCAGCAAGTAAATAGGGGACTGGGTGGGGGAGTAGGGGAAGTAGGGGGAATATTTCTTCCCAATGACAACTGACCAATGACAACTGACAACTGACAACTAACTAATGACGCTAGAATAGGTCTTAAAGTGAAAATTCATTAATTCTAAATGTTTACCATTGACTTAAGCATCAGAAATACTGCTTTCCCCATATCAGTACAACGTAAGTCTACTGAAGATGCCGAGGCTGTTTATCAGCTAATTTTGGCGGCAATGCGTACTGGAAATCCTGATATTGTGGAACTCAAGTGCGAAGGCAAAACAGAGAAAAAAATTGCTGTCCGTGCTAGTGAAATTTCGGGAGTCCAGATTATCCAAAAAGATAGTGCGGCTACTAGCACTGGTAGAGCGCCTGGCTTTGCTGCTTTTACTGCTGAATAACACAAGGTATAAACATGACAGCAGTAGGCATTGAAGTTAATAATTTAAACTTCTTTTGGCCTAATGGGGAGCAAGTAATCAAATCTTGCTCTCTTCAAGTACCTAAAGGTGAGTTTTGGATGCTTCTGGGGACAAATGGCAGTGGTAAATCTACACTTCTGAGATTAATAGCGGGTTTATTAGCTCCTCAATCTGGGGAAGTTAAGATTTCACCTGCTGTTGGTTTTGTATTCCAAAATCCTGATCATCAATTGGTAATGCCAACGGTTGGTGCTGATGTGGCTTTTGGGTTGGTGGCAGAAAAGTTACAACCTGCAATGGTGAAGGCTAGGGTTGAGGAAGCTTTGGGGGCGGTAAATTTATTGTCTCTTCAGCGACGACCTATTTACGCCCTTTCTGGTGGACAAAAACAACGGGTAGCTATTGCTGGAGCGATCGCTCGTCATTGTGATGTTTTATTATTAGATGAACCTACTGCTTTACTAGATCCAGATAGTCAACTCGATTTAGTGGCTAGTGTTCGTAATCTTGTTAAGAGTCGTGGCATTACAGCATTATGGGTAACTCATCGCTTAGAAGAGTTAAATTACTGTGATGGTGCTTTTCTATTGGAAAAGGGTTGTTTAGTTGATTCCGGTGAAGCGGAACGTCTCAAACAGCGCTTAATTCAAGTACATCAATAGGTAGGAGGTAGGGGCGCAGGGCCTGCGCCCAGTCAGGAGTTCAGGAGTCAGGATGAAGAAGGAATAAAAATCCTAATTTTGAGCAATACAATCGAGAGGGCGGGGAAACCCCGCCCCTACTGAAATTATTACATTTAATTAATTATGAATGAAGCTTTATTTAGTGTTGAAAATCTCCGTGTAGCTTATCCTCAACGTGGTGAAGAAGTGGCAAGCTGGGCGGTTGATGATGTATCTTTTATTATTCAACCTGGGGAAAAAATGGGATTGGTGGGAGAGTCTGGTTGTGGAAAATCTACGATTGGACGAGCAATAATGCGTTTATTGCCTAATTCTAGTCGCACGGAAGGATTAGTTAAATTCCAGGGGCAATCTGTATTGGATTTAACACCATTGCAAATGCAAAAGTTTCGTGGTGAAGCAGTGGCTTTGATTTTTCAAGATCCCATGACTCGCCTTGACCCGTTGATGACAATTGGCAATCATTGTATTGAAACTTTAGAAGCTCATGCACCGGAGTTATCCAAACAGCAAGCGAAAGAAAAGGCTTTAACGATTTTGGAAAAGGTGAAAATTCCCGCTAGTCGTTGGAGTCAATATCCCCATGAGTTTAGTGGGGGAATGCGTCAACGGGTAGCTATTGCTTTGGCTTTGTTGTTGAGTCCTAAGTTAATTGTGGCGGATGAACCAACGACAAGTTTAGATGTGACTGTTTCTGCTCAAATTCTCCAAGAACTAACGCGATTGTGTGGGGAAGAAAACATGGGATTGTTGTTAATTTCCCATGATTTAGCAATGGTAGGGGAATATTGCGATCGCATCGGAGTTATGTATCAAGGTAAAATGGTGGAAATGGGGAAAACGGCAACTGTATTTGCTCATCCTCAACATGAATATACTCAATCTTTATTAAAAGCAGCTTTACATATTCAAGCAGTAAAAGGTAATGGGGAATTGGTAATTGGTAATGGGAAAGAAAGTCAATCACCCATTTTAAAAATTACAGAACTCAAGCAACATTACACTATAGAACCGAATTTTATTGAACGGATATTTAAAGGAGAAGGACAAACAATTAAAGCCGTAGATGGCATTAATTTAGAATTGTATGCTGGGGAGATTTTAGGCTTAGTGGGAGAATCTGGTTGTGGGAAAAGTACACTTTCGAGAACCATCTTACAATTGATTAGTCCCACATCGGGAAAAGTCGAATTTTTAGGACAGGAATTAACCAGTTTGTCCCGTCAAGAAATCCGTTCTTCCCGCAGACAAATCCAAATGATCTTTCAAGATCCTCATGCTTGTTTAAATCCAGCCATGACGGTAGGACAAAGTATAGGAGATCCTTTATTAATTCATAATTTAGCTAATACCCAAAAAGCCAAAGAACAGGTTTTATGGATGTTGGAAAAAGTGGGATTAACCCCAGCAGAATTATATTATCACCGTTATCCATCCGATTTATCTGGGGGACAACAACAACGGGTAGCCATAGCCAGAGCTTTAATTACTCGTCCCAAACTGATAATATGTGATGAACCAGTAAGTATGTTAGATGCCAGCGTGCAAACACAAGTTCTTGATTTGATGTTACAACTCAAAGCAGAATTTGATTTAACCTATTTGTTTATTACCCATGATTTGTGGTTAGCAAGATTTTTGTGCGATCGCATCGCCGTAATGAATGGTGGTAAAATAGTAGAACTAGGACAGACTAAACAAATCTTTGCCCACCCCCAACATCCCTACACCCAAACCCTTCTCGCTGCTGCACCTCTCCTCGCAAAAGCGTGACAGTAGGGGCGGGGTTTCCCCGCCCTTTCAGGATTTCCCCGCTTTCAGGATTTCCCCGCTTTCAGGATTTCCCCGCCCTTTCAGGATTTCCCCACCCTTTCAGGATTTCCCCGCTTTCAGGATTTCCCCGCTTTCAGGGTTTCCGAAGTCAAGAGAAATAATAAAATCACCAATCACAAAAGTAATAAATGTCTAAAAATTCACCCCCTAATTTTTATAAAACAAATACCTATTCCGCAGACAAATGGCAAGAGAGAATAGCACAAGTAGCATATCGCTTTAATCGCCAATATGAAAATCAGAAATTTGCAGTCCCAGACGAAGTTCAAGAAATGCCAATATATCGGGAATGGATTAATGGCAGATTAAATGAAAGAATAGTTTCACCCTTTTGGGAAATTGCTCAACCTCAAAAAAACGAACATTGTTTAGATATTGGTTGCGGTGTCAGCTTTTTAATCTATCCCTGGACAGGTTGGCAAGCATTCTTTTATGGGCAAGAAATTAGTAATATTGCCAGAGATACTCTTAATTCTCGTGGTTCGCAATTAAATTCAAAATTATTCAAAGGTGTAGAACTAGGACCATCTCACCATTTAAACTATCCTGAAAATCAATTTGATTTAATAATTGCCACAGGATTTAGTTGCTATTTTCCCCTAGAATATTGGCAAGCTGTTTTAGTCGAAGTCAAACGAGTATTAAAACCAGGTGGACATTTTGTCTTTGATATTCTTAATTCCCAACAGCCTTTAGCAGAAGATTGGGCTGTGTTAGAAACTTATTTGGGTGCAGAGGTGTTTCTCGAACCTGCTACAGAATGGGAAAAAATCATTAAAGCTGGGGGTGCTAAAATAGTCAAAAGACAATTAGGAGAATTATTCGAGTTGTACAAAGTCCGGTTTTAAGATATAATCAGCAAGTATATAGGTAAGTATTCAGCCGTCAGCTATCAGCAAGAATTGAATTGACAAGCATTCCGAATATTAATTAGGCATTGCTGAATTAAAGGATGAAATTCCCTTGAACCGTTAAAACTCTTACCTTCGCGCCTTTACGACTTGGCGTGAGACTAAAATTCATACCCTGAATGATCCTGTCAGCCCAAATTTTTGAAAATGTCGCCCTAAATCTGGAACTCTAACCTTGACCTTTGGTGAATCTGGAGATAACACAGGGGAAGTTTGTGCCTGAACATAGATTGACCCAAGGCTAATAGTGATTATAGCTGTAAATGCCAGACCGAGCGATCGCCAAATAGGAAACAAGATTTTTCTCCATTGAGATTTAAAGACAATCAACAAAAAACCTGATAAATTTTCCGGTGAGAGTGTATTATTTGGAAATATTTTATCAAGAATTTTGCCCAAATAGCCGCAATGATGATCCGCCATGCCATAGAATCTGATTTACCCGCCATTGTCGCCATTTACAACGCTGCTGTTCCTAGCCGCATGGCTACCGCTGATTTAGAACCTGTGTCTGTGGAAAGTCGTATGGCTTGGTTTCAAGGACGAGTCCCTTCAAAGTTTCCCCTGTGGGTACTGGAAACCGAAGGTGTAATTGCTGGATGGTTAAGTTTTCAATCATTCTACGGTAGACCAGCTTACTATTCTACAGCGGAAATTAGTATTTACATTTCCCCAAATTTTCAAGGACGTGGTTTGGGAAAACAACTTTTAGAAAAAGCCATTGAGGAAAGTCCCAATTTAGGTTTAAAGACGTTAGTTAGTTTTATTTTCGCCCACAATCAACCCAGTTTAAAGTTATTTGCCTGGTTTGGATTTCAAGCTTGGGGGAATTTACCGAAAATTGCTGATTTGGATGGAGTGGAACGAGATTTGATGATTTTGGGTCTGCGGGTGATGTAGGAAAAATTCAGGATTCAGATTTAAAAATAGCTTACCTTCAAATAAATCAACCCAACCTTTCCCTCAACCACAAAGCCAACAAAGGCATAGCTAACCGATAACCATGTTCAGCATCATAAATTAAACCCTTATGCTGTAACCCAGTTAACGCACCTTGTAGACTCCCACCCCGTGAAAGTCCATGCTTTTGAATATACTCCTTACTCTGAGGTTTGTCAGTAGGATCAATAGCCAAAGACTCTAATAAATGTACCTGATTTGCCGGTAACAACATCAGCAAAGATTCATAAGTCATAGATAAATCTTTCAGTAATCCTGCTATAGCCTTTTGCACATCTTCCTCCCTAATTAACCCATCTGCACAACGGGACGCAGATAACCGCCGAATAATCGCCATCCCATCTCCAATATGTCCCTGCACTGCCTCTAGAAATAGCTGTAAGGCTTGACTATGACAATCAAAGGTGAAACCTTGCGTATGTAAGATTTCCCTCGCCCACAAGGCGACAACGTCCTTAGCTAAAGGGGCTAATTGGATAGTTTCTATCGGATAATTAGTATCATCTGAATGTTGGCTAGACTCAGCAATCGTGGCTATCAACACATAACTAACATGAGGATAGGCCTTAACTTCCTTTCTAAATGTAGTTTCCCACAAACCATGACGATCCCAAGAACGAATATGGGGAAAACTCTGTAAAATCAGTAATATTCTTTGACTTAAATCAACCGCCATTATTTCTAATAAGTCTAACAAATTAGCGAAAGCTTGCCATAATTGTTCCTGTTCCAAAGAACGAACTATTTTTAGTTGATTTTCCGAATTAAAAGTAAAAAATGCCGAAGTATTTTCCTTCAACCAATTTTGAATTTTTTCCGCTTCCCAGTTTTGACTAATTGCTTCCGCTAATAGTTGTACAAATCTCTCCGCTTCCGTAGCGCGAATACAGTCTATTTCCAAGATAACTGTATTCACCTCCTGCGCTGCACCTTTCACTAAAGTACGTCTTCCACTACCAGGAACTCCAGTAATTAACAAATCACCATCTTTTGCCAGGATTTCAATAATCCGCTGAAATTCTACAGAACGCCCAATTAATTGTAATGAAGTAGACAAATTTAAATTCACTCAGTTCTCGCTTTTGCGTAATATATTATAATAAGTATAGGAATAATATTTGATTTATGAAAAGATACGTAGGGTGCGTCAGACCGCATAAATTTTATCAATAAACAGATTTGTAATATCTGACGCACCCTACAATACCTAATTTTTTTCAAAAATCAAATATGAGTTCTATATTAAGCTAAATTTCAAGGCAAATATGGTTAGTACAATCACTAAACCAAACAATATTACCCCAGCAACTACCCCCGCAGAACAGCGAGTAGTTTTCCACAATATCAGTTGGCAAAATTATCAGCAAATTTTAGCAGCATTAGGGCAAAGTCGTTCTTCTCGACTTATCTATGATCAAGGGACATTAGAAATTACCATGCCTTTAGAAGAACATGAAAGTGCTACCAGATTGATTGAACTATTCATCCGCATTTTGGTAGAAGAAAGTGGGTTAAAAATTAAAACAATGGGTTCAACCACCTTAAATCGTGATGATTTACAAAGAAGTGCTGAACCCGACAACTGTTATTACATTCAAAATCAACCTCAAGTAGTTGGAAAAAAAGTTGATTTAAACGAAGATCCACCACCAGACTTGATTGTAGAAGTAGATATTACTCACACTGACATAAATAAACTCCAGTTTTATGCCAGCATGGGTGTACCAGAATTTTGGCGGTATAACGGTGAAGTGTTGCGAATTTATCAACTTCAAGATCATCAATATATTGAAATGGAAAAAAGTCCCACATTTTCTATAATTACCAAAGAAAAACTTTATCAATTTTTGCAAGATTGCCAAATAGATGAAGTACAGGCTAGTAAATCTTTTCGTACTTGGGTACAACAGGAAATACAAAGTTAATATATCCCCACCCTAATGGGG
>NZ_JADEVZ010000159.1 GCF_015207875.1 Dolichospermum sp. LEGE 00240 | reverse complement strand
CCAATAAATATTGGAGGTAATTTCCAGATTGTTCAGAGGTTTCTTGTTGAAGAGTGACTTTAACTATATTGGGTTGTTTTAACTGTTGTTGGTACTGTTCGGGAATTTTTATCATCCCATTTTCGATAGTGGTTTGAAATTCTACAGTAATCATTTGTAATGTCTTACTCTTTGCTCGCTTGTTAATTGTATTATAGCTGAATTTATTTCCATTACCATTCCTAACAGCCTTAGTGGTGCAGAAAACTTTTTTGAGTTTCACAATGAAAAGCCTGAAGGGTTAAAATAGAAGCTGAAACCCAATAGACATCTCCAAAAAAGAATGTAGAGACGTTCCATGGAACGCCTCTACAAGGGTTCTAGGATACGCATATTTAATTTCTGGAGATTTCTAATGACCTCGTTCGATGTCTTGAGAAATCCCAAATCCATTGTTTCGGGTATAATCCTTTATTGATAGGTGTTTCAGGGGTTTTCTGCACCACCAAGCAAAAGGATAAAGAAATTCCCTTTGCTCCTGTGCGTAGAAAATTGTACTCTTCATGAAGCGATTCCTGCGGAGCGCTTCGCTATCGCACCCCCATCATCCCCAAAAATGGTACATCCCATATCCCCAAAGCGATCGCCCTCTCATATTCACAAAACGGTTTCCCAGGAGCGATCGCTCTATTTAATAAAGTATGATTAATCTCAAGCATCTGGGTTATTTTGTAACCATTGTTCTAAATCAGTAACAGAAGAAAAATCTAACAGAGCCTCACCCAATAATTCTAATTTATCAATTGTTAATCTACGAATTGAGTCAATCAAGGATAATTCAATTTCACCAACTCGCCGATTTATTTGTCGTATAATTAGCTGTTGCTCTCTTTGTCTTCCCTGTTCTATTCCCCGTTCCATAGCTAGTTGTTCTGTTGGGCTAATCAAAGGCATTTTTCTTTCCTCCTCGAAATGTTTAATTTTAGTAACCAATCCTGCTTGTAATTGTTTAGGTAAAGTCATCATTGTGTCGATGATTTTAAATAACTTAATAACTTTCTCTTTTGTGAAGCCTCGGTCATAAAGTCCTCTAATTAATATCCATTTCCATTGCTCCCTTTCTGTTAAATTACTGGTGGTGGCTTTAGTCTTTAAATGCGCCATGACTATGATAGCAAAGGGATTATCACTCTTTTCTAGTTCATCCCACTTTGATTCATAATCAAGAATTTTAGCTATGGGGAATTTTAAACTTAGTTCACAATCCAACATAGCTCTATCATAACTATTTGGTCGCCAACTAGGACTTGTATCACCTAAAATTGCTACACTTACTACAAATTGGTGATAAAGGTCGAAGGCTCGGTAATTATAAATGTACATCCGTTCTTCAAAGTTAACATCATATTGACTCTGAATTTCTATGTGGATTAAAATCCATACTTGAGTTTGATCTAATAACCAAACTTTATACAGTTTATCGGTAATTCGGTTTTTGGTTTCTCCTGAAGCTGTAATTTCTTGCAGTTCTTTATCTAAAGATTCAGGGGTTTTTGTCCAA
>NZ_JADEVZ010000089.1 GCF_015207875.1 Dolichospermum sp. LEGE 00240 | reverse complement strand
CTGTGCCTTCTTTGCTTCCACAAGTTACTGCTGATTCTGATGATTCTGACTTGTTGAAAGCTGCTTAATTTTATTGCTGGATTTTGGGGGTTGTTTTTCGTTTTCTTTGTACCCCCTGAACGGTTACCTGTGGTATTGGTAAAAAAACCAGTAATTTCTTCTTGTTTAGCATAACCTGTGACACCAATTACAAACTGACGAAAAGCATTATTACTAACACCTCTAGCCATTGCCGAAAGTGAATCAATGGCAATGCGAGCAGGTTTGAAATGGGATATCTCTGATTTAATAATTTGTAAGTGATCTTCTAAACCAGTTGATTCAGGATAGGTACAAATAATTTTCAGTAATCCTTGATGTTCTAATTCTTCAAAATCTATGCCCCAAGAATGGGCATTGCGGGAAAGTTGGGCGCGAGATTCTTCATAGGCAAATAATATTGCTCGTTCACCATTAATGCAGCCATCTTGAATAAACTTACTAACTAATAAAGTTTTACCAGTACCTGTAGCTCCTGTGGCTAAAATAATCGAATCTTTAAAGAAACCACCACCACACATTTCATCAAGAACTTTTACTCCCGAAGATACACGCACATTAGAAGATCGTTGTGTTAAACGCATTGCTCCCAAGGGAAATATATTAATTCCTTCATTGGTAATTGTGAAGGGATATTCACCTTTCATGTGGGTTGTTCCCCGTAATTTGAGAATTTCTATAGTTCGGCGGCGGCGTTCTCCTTCTAAAACGTTACGAGAAATTACTACATTATCGGAAACAAATTCTTCGACTCCAAAGGATGCTACTGGCCCATATTCTTCACCCCGTTCAGTCGTAATGATGGTAGTCACATTCAGTAGTTTTAGCCGTGCTACTAACCGAAAAATTTCCCGCCGCACGACTCCGATAGCTTCATATTGTTGAAATATGGCTGTCATGGAATCAATGGAAACCCGTTTAGCTTTGTATTTACGAATGGCATATTGTAAACGTTCAATCAGGGCAGATAAATCAAAATTACCTACTATGTCTTGACCTTCTGGGTCAGGAGATGCGTCGAGAATAAATAATTTACCTTCATCAATCAAATGTTGTAAATTCCAATCAAAAATATGGGCATTTTTAATAATGTCACTGGGTGATTCTTCAAAGGTAACAAATACTCCTGGTTCGTCGAAGTAGGTGATGCCATTATAAAGGAATTGCAGTGATAATAAAGTTTTGCCAGTTCCTGAAGTTCCACTAACTAAGGTAGTTCGACCAACAGGTAAACCGCCATGACTGATATCGTCAAAGCCTTCGATCATCGTGCGAATTTTTTCGACACCAATAGGTATTTTTTTTTGTTCAGGTTGCTCTTTTTTATTCATGGTTTATCTAATATGGATATTCAACCCAGGTTTTTAAAATCAAGAAAGTTTTTAATTATTTTTAATAACTAAATAAATATACCAAATTGCAGGTAGATAAATTCCCGGATTTTCATCAAAAAGTGGCTAAAGCCACGAGTTTACTCGGAATTATTACTTGTTGTTTTCTAAAGCCCACATTTTGTATTATTCTTTCCCGTATTCTTCATTCAATTCTTCATAAAGCAGATCCAACCCAATTAATACTCTTTCCCTATCTGTTAAATCACCAATGATTTTCCGCACGGGAGGGGGCAAAATTTTTGATAGTGTTGGTGTAGCGAGTATTTTATCTTCTTCGGCTAACTGGGGGTTTTTCAGGACATCAATTACTTTTAAAGCATAAACTCCTTGAAATTCTTCATCTAAAATATTTTTGAGTGTTTTCAAGGCCCTCATTGAATTAGGGGTATTTCCTGCTACATAGAGTTTGAGAACATAGGTTTTTTTAGCTTCATTCATACAATATCAACTCCTAGAAATATAGAGGTAAAAGAGCAAAGACGTAGGATTACATATACATTCAGGTATAAATTTACCATGAATGTCAATAAACATTCTACTTTGTGGCATTCAACTGATTTTAGCAACAGAACAGCGATAAACTTCACAAAGATGTGCCAAAATATCTATTAAGGTTAAACGATAATCGAGCAGTGTTTCATCACTTCTGCCTTCTATTCTTAATTGCTTGGCAAATTCATCAATGATTTCCATGTGCATTTCTATAATTTGTGGTACGGGAACACTAGTATAAAATAAGTTATTAATAAACTTATCAAGTTTTTCTTGTAATGTTTTGTCACTGATAAAATAATTTATAATAATCTGACGATAATCTGCTTTCATTGCTGCTAAAAGTTCCTGTTTTTCAGCAGCGGTCATATCCTGAAAAGTTTGGGTCTTTTTTTGTTTACCAAAAGCCAAGAAATTATTATCTTTATTATCTAATTTTCGATCAGGGTTTTGTGACTGAAAATGGGGCAAATAGTATATCTGACCAGGTATAGGCTGCCAGTAGCATTGAGTTATTATCCCCTCAATGAAATTCCAGATTTGCAAAAATAAACCTTTGTCATTGTTTTTTGCAGATGGTTTATCGAGAATTTGGTTTATATTTGTTTGTAAAAGCAATATAGGTAATAACATCTACTGTTTATAGATCATGAATTTTTGAGCGGGAGATATATCGGTCTATAATTAATGATACTTGCCTACTCTAAGTAGTATAACGCATTAAACTCAGGGAGAGTCATGACTGATGGATAGTGTGTATTAGCATATCTAGCGGCAGATAGATTACATTATTTCACTTATTGATAAGATACTTAAACGAACTTAAAGAATTGTCGCATTTTAAATCATTATAATTCCTCAAGGTTCTAAAGCGAATCTTTAGAGCCATAATTATTGTTGTAGTTGTCACTATAAAAAATGACGACTTTCAATACCAGTAGCAAGTTGCTGAAGATAGTGGCTTGCTGAGGAGATAAACTTATATCTTGCACCAGAAAGGTAAAAAATTTGGTAATTGGCGGCGAGACAATGGATGTCTATGGCGGAGTGTTACCGAAAGTCATAGCTAAAATGGCTAGTTTGAAGAGGTCTGTCAATTGTAACCAGAATCGCTGATAGCGTGGCGTAGCCATTCTAAATATTCTTGGAGGATATTGCTTCAGGATTGAAGACCATCTAAACCAAGTGCTGATGGTGATACCGAAGTTGATCACCAGAAGAAAGACCACCGAGGACTTATTTTAATGCTACAGTACCCACTTTATGAATTTATAGCAACTGTGCCAATGTGCTGGGAAACAAATACTCTAGCAGCAGCGTTGGCTATTTTCGTCGAGGAACAGTGCGATCGCTTGGTAATAGTCAATTCTCAACAACGTCTAATTGGTGTATTGTATTCTGCTCGACTACTGCCACAATTCTTAGCAGCGGAGGCTGATAACAAACTCTTAAATTTACAACAACCACTCTCACAGGTGGATAAATCCCTCATAGAACCAATACAGACCATATCAGCAGCAACAAATCTGGAAGACTTCAGTTTGGTTATCAAGCATCAAGAAACCCAACAACAAAGTAACTTAGATTGGGCGCTAATTGATTCAGATGGTAAATATTTGGGAATCCTCAATACTTTACGCCTATTAACATTGT
Source organism: Dolichospermum sp. LEGE 00240 (assembly GCF_015207875.1). Classification (GTDB taxonomy): domain Bacteria; phylum Cyanobacteriota; class Cyanobacteriia; order Cyanobacteriales; family Nostocaceae; genus Dolichospermum; species Dolichospermum gracile. The sequence continues at coordinate 14,560 of NZ_JADEVZ010000089.1, read as the reverse complement.
TAGCTCAAAAGAAAATTTTCCTGAGCTTAACCAAAGAAGAAGAAAGTCACAAGTATGCGACAAACACCAAAACTTCTCAACACCAAAAAAACATCGAGCATACAGCCAATAAACACCAGCCAAAAATACACAAATCCATCGTCCACTTATTGGCTAAATTACCCTGGCCAATTATGTTACAAACTAGTCAAGGCGAAGTAGTTACGCAAAATATCGCTTGGTGGCAACAACTAGGAGCATTAAAAGATCCTGAAGGCATTAGAAAACAGGTAGAGACTATACTTACTCCCAAATATATTTATGCCAATCCTCAGGAAAATCACAAACCCGATACTTCCACGAGGCACAGACAGAGAACCTCACCATCAGCTTTCCCTTTTTTACAAGAATCACCTCTACCTGTAAATAACGGTTCTAACCACTGCGTTTTAGATACGCAATTGGGTATTTGTACTTGTGTGGTTGAAATTAAAACTGGTCAGGAGCGGGTTTGGCAGTTTGCCAAAATTGCTTTAGACAGTAACGAGTTAAAAATTTGGGTTTCCAAGTCAGAATTACCAGAAAATTCAGAAGAACTATGGTTAATATTAGCCACAGATGTAACTGAACAACAGCAACTTTGTAAAGAATTAGCAGCAAAAAATGCTGATTTGATTCAACTCAATCGCTTAAAAGATGAATTTTTAGCTTGCATTAGTCATGAATTAAAAACACCACTAACGGCTGTTTTGGGACTATCTCGCCTTTTGGTAGATCAACAGTTGGGACAACTAAATGAGCGTCAAGCCCGTTATGCTGGATTAATTCATCAAAGTGGCAGACATTTGATGAGTGTGGTGAATGATATTTTAGATTTAACGCGAATGGAAACGGGACAGATGGAACTCACCCTGACTCCAGTCCAAATTCAAGTAGTATGTGAAAGGGCTTTTTCAGATGTTAAAAACATTCATCATCAAACTAACAAAGCTAAACTAGTATCCCCCCTAGACAATCAAACTTTATCTAATCACCAATTTAGCCTAGCAATTGAACCAGATTTAGAAGAAATGGTGGCAGATGAATTACGCTTGCGACAGATGTTAGTCCATTTACTTTCCAATGCCTTTAAATTCACAGAAATATCTGGGGAAATTGGCTTACGGGTAAGCCGCTGGGAAGGTTGGATTGCCTTTACTGTTTGGGATACAGGGATTGGTATTCCTGAACAACAACAACATTTAATCTTTCAAAAATTCCAGCAATTAGAAAATCCTCTTACCCGTCAGTTTGAAGGAACGGGTTTAGGATTAGTATTAACTAGAGCTTTAGCTCGTTTGCATGGTGGAGATGTCAGTTTCTTATCTCGTGAAGGTAAAGGCAGTCAATTTACTCTACTTTTACCTCCCAGTCCACCAAAAGCTAGTTGTAATGAGTCTGAAGATATAGTTCCTAAGATAGAAGTAGGCAGTGTCATTAATTCTTCCCCTCAAAACCTCAATAGTTCTTCCCAAAGATTGGTTTTAGTAGTGGAAGCAGTAGCTCAATATATTGAGGAATTAACCGAACAACTCAAAGGTTTAGGTTATCGTGTTGTTATTGCTAGATCAGGAACAGAGGCACTAGAAAAGGCTCGTCGCTTACAACCAAAGGCGATATTTTTAAATCCTTTACTGCCTTTACTTTCTGGTTGGGATGTGATGACCTTACTGAAATCTGATGTTTTAACTCGTCATATTCATGTGATTGTCACAGCCACAGCGGCAGAAAAAGAACAAGCATTTACTAAACAAGCTGATGGTTTTTTAAGTTTACCAATTAAACATCAACCATTGGCATTATTGTTAGAAAAAATATCAATAACGAGCGAATTTCAGCATTCAGGACTGGAAAATAATAGTATCAATTCTCAAAATGTTCCTTTGCGAATTCTGAGGTTAGTACATCCAGAATTAGAGGTAATTAATCTCTATCCTTCTCTGCGAGAACATCGGGTGATTGAAGTAGATGATCTAGATCAAGCAGATTTGTTAGCGCGAGTTTGGCAGTTTGATGTAATTTTGCTAGATATGGGAATTTCTACTGCTCGCACTTATCTACAACAATTAAATAAACACCAAAGGTTGGCGACATTACCATTGGTAACTTGTGATGTTGCGACTACTTTAGCTGCTTCTCAAATACCAGGATTGTCTGTATTTCCTTGTTTAAGTCCTTTGACTCAGGAAGATAATAATCAAAATTATCAACAAGGTGCTTTGTCATCTGTATTACAAATTGCTGCTGGTATTTGTTGCCCAATTAATATTTTAGTGGTAGATATAAATATGTTGAGTGATTTACCCAAATCAAAACGCAAACCAATTAAGGATGATCAGTCAGTCAAAAATTATTTTCTCAATTTTGAAGATGAGCAAATTAATCGGGGATATGAGTGGTTTCAAGCTTTAATTCAATACTTACAAACTGCTGGTTTTAGAGCTTCTATTGCCAGTTGTTGGTCGGAAGTTGTCCAACAAGTTAGCCATAAAAGTGTTGATTTACTGTTAATTTGCTGGCAGGAAACGGCAATTAATAAGGAAGTCCAAAAAGCTATTGAATCATTGGGGAATTTACAGTTGGATTTGCCACCAATTTTGATACTTGACCAAAAATTAAATGAACCTAATTATGGAAATGCGGCAAAATCTCGGAAACCAAAATATACATCTTCTGTGGAAACTGCGGTTCGAGGAATTGCTACACAAATACTACCTCGTTCTATTTCAATGGAAGATTTATTAATTCAAATCAATCAATCTTTGACAAATTAGACTATGATTTATTTGATTTATTTGATTGTGACGATGACAATAATCAATCATCACAGAAATCACATCAATCAAAAAAATCATTTATTTGATTGTGACGATTTTATAGATGTGGCAGATTTTTTCCATAAGCAAAATATATTGACAATAAAGATGACATTTGAATCAGAATCTCTGAACTTAACGAACTACTAATCAACTCTGTGTTATTCTATTATCCATCCATTAGAGAACGGCGATCGCAAACCTGTATAAAATTAATGGCTTGGTATAACTTTATTCCCACTTGGCGAATTTTCACCTTACCCTTATTTATCGGTGTCGCCTTTGCAGCTTGAATGGGTGCGGGTTTGTGGTTAGCTTCCTTGAATGTGCAATATCGAGATTTCCGGTTTATTGTGCCATTTATAGTGCAGTTTGGTTTATATATCTCACCTGTAGGATTTAGTAGCACTATTGTTCCTGAAAAGTGGCGGTTTCTCTACTCCTTAAATCCAATGGTGGGAGTAATTGATGTTGACACCATTAAGCTTTTGCTTTACCCCTACAAATCTAGGGTTTTCGTAATTTTGTAAAAGTCCATGTCTCAACCGTGTTTAGTATAATCAATCTATAGTTGAATCTTGGCAACAGCGATTAAATACAGGAGATAATTAACAATGTATCAAAGTGATGTGTATAGCAAACCTAGCTATGAGCCATTACCTCCTCAACAAACACTGCCAACGATGTATGATTTACCTAGCGAAGATCCAGAGGAGCCAGGGTTGCCAGACGAATTTCACCTGTTACAACCGCAACTATTGCGTAGTACCTTTCGTCCGCCTTCTTATGCAGAAGATAATGTATTTACAGGTAGTGACTTGAATCTATACTATGACAGCAAGCATACACAATGGTATAAAAGACCAGATTGGTTTGCGGTATTAGGAGTATCCCGTTTTTATGAACAAACAGAACTAAGATTAAGTTATGTTACTTGGTATGAAGGAACATATCCCTTTGTAGTAGTAGAGTTAATATCTCCAGGAACAGAAAACGAAGACTTAGGGAGAAATAGAAATTTACGGGAAGTTAATCAACCTCCCAATAAATGGACAGTATATGAGCAAATTCTGAGAATCCCCTATTATTTTGTCTATAACCGTTATACTGGCGAGTTTCACTGTTATGGGTTAGTAACGAACCGTTATCAACCGCTCTCTATTAATGGATTAGGGGTATGGCTAGAAGAAGCTGAATTGGGTTTAGGATTGTGGGAAGGAGAATATCAAGGATTAACTAGACAGTGGTTACGCTGGTATGATCAAGAGAATAATTGGTTGCCTACACCAGAAGAACGAGAAAAGCAACGGGCGGAACAGGAAAAGCAACGGGCAGAACAGGAAAAACAACGGGCAGATTCTGCTGAATTAGAAGTAGCTAAATTACGACAATTGTTATTGGAACAAGGTATCAGCTTACCTAATGATCAATAAATTTGAAAAATTGTCCATTACAAGGGTAATCATTACTAATTTTATGTCTAAATCACCTCTCTACGAAACAGATTTCATGGATTGGTTAACTCAACAAAAATTAGCCTTAGCTAGTCGAGATATCACAGCTTTGGATTGGGAGAACTTGGCAGAAGAGTTAGATGCTATGGGCATTAGTGAAAAAAATGAGTTAAAAAATCGGTTAATAATTTTATTAACTCATTTACTAAAATGGCAATATCAATCTTCTAAACGTTCTATTAGTTGGTTTACTACCATTGCTAACCAAAGAGATGATTTACAAGATTTACTCCATGAAAAAAAAACCAAGTTTAAAACAATATATTCCTGATATTTTACCTAAATCTTATCGAAATGCGAGAAGAGAAGCATCAGCAGAAACAGGTTTATTATTAAGTACGTTTTCAGAAATTTGTCCTTATGATATACAAGAAATATTAAATCCTGAATTCTTGTGTAACACGACAGATGATTTTGAAAAAGCCTCTCCAAACCTCTCCCCGACGCGGGGAGAGGCTTTGAAACCCCCATTCCCTGGCAGGGAAGGGGGGCTGGGGGGTTAGGTTTTTGGAAATTACTGGTTTCATCTAATACTTTTCAAACAACCTCTTAGACAAATCTCAAAATAGTCATATAGAATAGGAATTATTAGCCGTAATGGCGCAGGAAAACAAAATTCAGATAGCCAACACATTCCCAGCAGGTGCATAAACCAAGGGCGATCGCCTTTGCACAGCTATTTCCAATCTAGAAATTGCTAGAATGCTGATAAAATAGTCCAATATAAGGAGACTCAACCCATGTCCGCTATAACTGCCCAAGAGCAAGAAGCTCAAATGCTCGATACTGCGCAAATAGCGACCCAAGTTCACGATCTTGATTTTTATCAATGGGTACAAACTACTATTGAGAATATCCAGAGAGGGGCGATCGCAGCCATTGATTGGGATTATTTAGTGGAGGAGTTACAGGATTTGGGCAACGAGCAAAAAAATCAGCTAGAAAGTCGTTTATTAGTTCTTTATGAACATTTGCTTAAATTGACTTATTGGTCGCAAGAGCGTGATTACAATCAAAGGGGATGGCGAGCCACCATTCTAGAACAACGGAAACAACTCAAGCGACTTTTAAACCGGAGTCCGAGCCTAAAGCCTTATTTTCAAGAAGTTGCCCAAGAAATTTATGATGATGCTTGCCAGATTACAAGCGTGAAGACGGGTTTAAATGCAAATCTATTTCCCCCATCTCCTATTGCCAATATAGAGCAAGTTTTGAATGAAGATTGGCTGCCAGAGTTAAAAGAAGATTGCTAAACTGTTAATTCATCCGTAGATTTCATCAATAAACCTCGTATTTACTGACAAAATTGTCAATTACCGAACTAGAAGTTGAATCTACGACGGATACACGGACAGAAATGATCCAGGCGATCGCTTTTACTAAAGCACATCTCCTTTTAAATAGGTGAACAGAAAGATTTAAAGGTATGTGAAGAAAAGTAAAATCACTCAAAACTCTCTTCCTGTTCCCAGTTAAGAGTTCCCTTGACCCAAGGACAATTTTTAACGCCCACCTACTTAGTCCAAAATCTCGGTTACAGAATTGAGATAATCCGTAAAAACTGGAAAAATTAATTCAAAGTATTAATTAAATTATGCTTGACATCAAAGCGATCGCCTTCTACCTCCCCCAAGATCGCGATCGCAAACCTTGATAAAATCAGAGTTACAAAAAATAGATTCGATTATTGTTGTGCGAGAGTGACATTCTATTTTAATCAGCAACACAGTTGTAGATTAATTAGGAAAGGAAAACTCACAAATGGGCGATCGCAGTTGCAAACTTTGTTACAGTCATGAAGCCGAAAAACTTAACTGAGGAAAAGTCTATTTTCCTCGCTTAGTAGTACCCACTAGCGCGGTAGTAGTTAGCTTCGTAGACTTTATGATTTCTGGGATAATTTTATTGGCTTTAATGGCTTGGTATAACTTTATCCCCACTTGGCGAATTTTAACTTTGCCCTTGTTTGTTGGTGTTGCTTTTGCTGCTTCAATACCTGAGTTCGACATAAGATAATTTTTGGAAAACTGCCCCAAATATGAGTCTCAAACCCTGATGATCTCGTTGAAAAAATCATAACTCTGTTCGCGTAGCGTCTCCGAAGGAAAAACTCCGAATCAAGGACTTTGTTAGGTTTCGCTATCGCTCAACCCAACCTACATTTCCTTAACCGACAAGTATTGGATTTCATGGTTATGTTCAGTGGTAATCAATCTATAGTGGAATCTTGGCAACGGCTATTAAATACAGGAGATGATTAATAATGTACCAAAGTGATGTGTATAGCAAACCTAGCTATGAGCCATTACCTCCTCAACAAATACTGCCAACGATGTATGATTTACCTAGCGAAGATCCAGAGGAGCCAGGGTTGCCAGACGAATTTCACCTATTACAACCAGAATTATTGCGTAGTACCTTTCGTCCGCCTTCTTATGCAGAAGATAATGTATTTACAGGTAGTGACTTGAATCTATACTATGACAGCAAGCATACACAATGGTATAAAAGACCAGATTGGTTTGCGGTATTAGGAGTATCCCGTTTTTATGAACAAACAGAACTAAGATTAAGTTATGTTACTTGGTATGAAGGAACATATCCCTTTGTAGTAGTAGAGTTAATATCTCCAGGAACAGAAAACGAAGACTTAGGGAGAAATAGAAATTTACGGGAAGTTAATCAACCTCCTAATAAATGGACAGTATATGAGCAAATTCTGAGAATCCCCTATTATTTTGTCTATAACCGTTATACTGACGAGTTTCACTGTTTTGGTTTAGTAATGAACCGTTATCAACCGCTCTCTATTAATGGATTAGGAGTATGGCTAGAAGAAGCTGAATTGGGTTTAGGATTATGGGAGGGAGAATATCAAGGACTAACTAGACAGTGGTTACGTTGGTATGATCAAGATAATAATTGGTTGCCTACACGAGAAGAACAAGCAGAACAACAAAAGCAACGGGCTGAACAAGAAAAGCAACGGGCTGAACAAGAAAAGCAACGGGCTGAACAAGAAAAGCAACGGGCTGACTCTGCTGAATTAGAAGTAGCTAAATTACGACAATTGTTATTGGAACAAGGTATCAGCTTACCTAATAACCAATAGAGTTGAAAAATTGTTCGCTACGAAGGTAATCATTACTTGAAAGCGATCGCTAATTGATGAAATCTCAAATTAGTCACTGGGGAAATTCTTAGGACTTACGCACTATACAAATTAACCATGATGTGAATGAACGAAAATCCGTCGTTTCAGGCTTTAGGCGATTAACTTCTGTTCAATAGCGAACTGCTTGCAGCAGCGCTTCGCTATCGCTCAAAAATAATCAAAAAATCACGTTAAAATGCCCAAACCCCATACCTCATATTTGGTTGATCCTGTCAATGCGTAAGTCCTAATTCTTTAGCCTTGACTCTATAAATAAAATAAGAACATCAGATCCCCGAATTCTTTAAGAAGTCGGGGATCTGAAACTGTTGATCTTGAAGGCGATCGCTAATTAATGAAATCTCAAATTGGTCGTTGTTTATGATAAAATAAATAGTCCAGGGGAAAAAATGAGCGAAAATTGTCGAGCGAACTGCTTGCAGCAGCGTTTCGCTATCGCCCTTAAAGAATATAGACTATTAATTTTTATTGAGTCCACGTAAGTAGACTTGATTTGTGTATTAGCGATTTATAATCGCCGATAGCGTAGCTAAACTCATAGATAATCATCCAAAGCATCAGGAGAACAAATCCATGGCAGCAATTACAGCCCGCGAACTAGAGTTGCAAATGCCCGATGCCAGTAAACTTTTAAGTGATGAACCAGAGATGGAAAGCTCCCTGCACTATATGCAACTGTTATTGCTAGTCACCTGCCTCGAATGGGCATGGCAAGAGCGGGATGATTTTTTCATTGGTGCAAACCTGACCATTTACTTCAGTCGCCAACAACTCAAAAATCGTGACTTTCGAGGTCCAGATTTTTTCCTCGTCAAAAACACCACCAGAGAACCACGCAACTCATGGGTGGTCTGGGAAGAAGACGGACGTTATCCCGACCTGATTATTGAATTACTGTCCGACTCCACCGCCAATGTAGATCGCACCACCAAACTAGACTTATACGCAGAGAGATTTCATACCCCTGAATACTTTTATTTTTCACCGGAAACCTTAGAATTTGCAGGCTTTAGACTAGAGTTTAATAAATATCGCCCCATCACGCCCAACGCCCAAGGATGGCTATGGAGTGAAGCCCTGGGCTTTTTCCTGGGTATTCACAATGGCCAATTGCGTTACTTCTCCTTAGAAGGCGCTATCATCCCTACTCCCCAGGAAGCCGCCAAAGATGAAATGCTCAAAGCCAACCAAGCAATTCAAATAGCAAAACAAGAATCCCAAAGGGCAAAACAAGAATCCCAAAGGGCTGAACGGGAAGCTCAAAGGGCAAAACAAGAATCTCAAAGGGCTGAACAAGCTAACACGGAATTGTATGAATTAAAGCAAAAAATGCGATCGCTTGGTATTTCTCTTGACTAAGCCTTGATCAATAGACATCGCCAAAAAAAGCCTTCACTCTATAAATAAAATAAGAACATCAGATCCCCGACTTCTCTAAGAAGTCGGGGATCTGAAAGATATTGAAGGCGATAGCGAAGCGCTGCTGCAAGCAGTTCGCTTGGTTAAATGAAACTCTTTAGCAGGTATCAATTGTTCAGAGGAGTTAAGCAAAATGTACTGATAATAAAGATGACATTTGAATCAGAATCTCTGAACTTAACGAACTAAGCTGTTGTGCATTTAGTTTGTATAATTCTAGCGGGCAAGATGCCCGCACTACAAAGTTCAAGTAAATTATGGTTATCAAATTTAGCTGCGTAACAGCTTACTAATTAAATCTGTGTTATTCTATTATCCATCCATTAGGGACTTCCAATTAAAAAAATACCTAAAAATTTCTTGTGGTGCGGGACGGATTGCCCGCTAATAATCAAGGAAGGGTAGGATGCCCATCCCCCAAAATTGGGTAATTTATTTTTTGGTGTTCCCTTAGAGAACGGCGATCGCAAACCTTGATAAAATAAAAGTTACAAAAAATAGATTCGATTATTGTTGTCCGAGATTGACAGAACCGGGATAGTATTGAACAGTGAGTTGGGCTTTGATGGTCTTTTTGATCTCAGTCCCTCCGATGCAACCTTCGTATGATCAATTGTTTAGTTAGGGGATGCTGAATAAATCTTAAAACATTACAGGTAAACGGTTTTAGACATTTTGATTTTCAAAAAGTGCAAGATTTTACGACGTGGGAACTCGAAAACCTTGCATTTAAGTTGGATGCAAAGGAAAAATCGCTTCCATCTAACTCTTGAAACTGTTCCCTGTTCCCTGTTCCCTGTTCCCTGTCTCCACAGATAACTTTTTCAGCAAACCCTAGTTAGTGATCAGGAGGACGAAGTGCAGAGAAGGTGTGAGCGAAATCGGAAATGTCGTGAAAATGATGGTAAATGCCAGATGAAAGAAACTACTTTACAGCCAGAATTAATAATTGAAGCAGGACGCGCGGAAAAGCAATATTGGCAAGATTTATGGCGATATAGAGAGTTATTTTACTTCTTAGCATGGCGAGATATTTTAGTTAGATATAAACAAACAGCCATTGGGATTGTTTGGGCGCTAATTCGTCCTTTTTTGACAATGGTAGTTTTTACAGTTGTATTTGGACAATTAGCAAAATTACCATCAGAAGGTGCGCCCTATCCAATTCTTGTATTTTCCGCCATGTTACCTTGGCAATTCTTTTCCAATTCCCTCTCGGAGTGTAGTAATAGTTTAATTAGTAATGCCAATTTATTATCAAAAGTCTATTTTCCTAGATTGGTAGTACCCACTAGCGCGGTAGTAGTTAGCTTTGTAGACTTTATGATTTCTGGGATAATCTTATTGGCTCTAATGGCTTGGTATAACTTCATTCCCACTTGGCGAATTTTCACCTTACCCTTATTTATCGGTGTCGCCTTTGCAGCTTCAATGGGTGCGGGTTTGTGGTTAGCTTCCTTGAATGTGCAATATCGAGATTTCCGGTTTATTGTGCCATTTATAGTGCAGTTTGGTTTATATATCTCACCTGTAGGATTTAGTAGCACTATTGTTCCTGAAAAGTGGCGGTTTCTCTACTCCTTAAATCCAATGGTGGGAGTAATTGATGGTTTTAGATGGGCAATTTTGGGCGGTAATTCCCAGTTATATTTACCAGGTTTTATGCTTTCTATGGCTCTAGTCGTTTTACTATTAGTGAGTGGGATTTGGTATTTTCGGAAGATGGAACGAACTTTTGCAGATGTGATTTAAGATCAAATTCTCAAGTATACTAAACACGGTTGAGAGATGGACTTTTATAAAATCACGAAAAACCCTGATTTGTAGGGGTTTAGCACTGCTGAACCCCTACCTACAGAATTAAATAATTAAGCCGTGTTGAGTATAGATAGATATAAGCTGTTACGCAGCTAAATTTGATAACCATAATTTACTTGAACTTTGTAGTGCGGGCATCTTGCCCGCTAGAATTATACAAACTAAATGCACAACAGCTTACAAGGGGTTTAGCAGTGCTAAACCCATACGCATCTGGGTTCTTTGTCATTTGGCAAAAGTTTAAATCTTACCCGTGTTTAGTATATTATTCCGATTTAACAAAAATGCGTGAACATGATCCTGACTGGGATATTACAATTTCCTTAGAAGAGACAATTAAGCAGATAGTTGAATCTTGGCAACAGCGATTAAATACAGGAGATAATTAACAATGTATCAAAGTGATGTGTAGTGCAAAAGTAGGGTGTGTTAGCGATAGCGTAACGCACCATTTCAGGTTAAGTCAGAATTGCAGGTTATTAAATTTGCGTTCCTTAGCCAGTCAAGATATAACTTTAATAACGTTTAAGGGTTTTATTTAATGCTTGTTTTTGATCCTGCAACAATGAATGTTACTCGATTTACTCTTGCCATAGGCCTTGTAAATGGGGGTTACTATGAAATGGCAAGGGCAGAAATTTTGAGTCAAATAGGACGAGACTTTGGTCAGTTATCAGCAGAACAGACAAAACAGATTGAGAAATTACCAGTACCTCAATTAGAATCTCTAGCAAAGGCTCTATTAGATTTTGACGGATTGGCAGATTTAGAGGTCTGGTTAGCGGAGGTGTGAGAAAAACCGCATTGGTGATCATATTTGCTATTATTCCGACTTACAGCAATTGGAAATCGCTGTAACAAAAATGCGTGAACATTATCCTCACTGGGATATTACAATTTCCGGCGTTGCTGAATCGAGGTATGAAATTTCCAAATTGAACCTTTAAAAATCTTACCTTTGCGTCTACTCTTCGAGATCACGAAGCGTGATTGCGCCTTTGCGTGAGACTAAAATTCATACCCTTAATCAGCAACGCCCAATTTCCTTAGAAGAGACAATTAAACAGATAGTTGAATCTTGGCAACAGCGATTAAATACAGGAGATAATTAACAATGTATCAAAGTGATGTGTATAGCAAACCTAGCTATGAGCCATTACCTCCTCAACAAACACTGCCAACGATGTATGATTTACCTAGCGAAGATCCAGAGGAGCCAGGGTTGCCAGACGAATTTCACCTTTTACAACCAGAATTATTGCGTAGTACCTTTCGTCCGCCTTCTTATGCAGAAGATAATGTATTTACAGGTAGCAACTTGAATCTATACTATGACAGCAAGCATACACAATGGTATAAAAGACCAGATTGGTTTGCGGTATTAGGAGTATCCCGTTTTTATGAACAAACAGAACTAAGATTAAGTTATGTTACTTGGTATGAAGGAACATATCCCTTTGTAGTAGTAGAGTTAATATCTCCAGGAACAGAAAACGAAGACTTAGGGAGAAATAGAAATTTACGGGAAGTTAATCAACCTCCCAATAAATGGACAGTATATGAGCAAATTCTCAGAATCCCCTATTATTTTGTCTATAACCGTTATACTGACGAGTTTCACTGTTTTGGTTTAGTAATGAACCGTTATCAACCGCTCTCTATTAATGGATTAGGAGTATGGCTAGAAGAAGCTGAATTGGGTTTAGGATTATGGGAGGGAGAATATCAAGGACTAACTAGACAGTGGTTACGTTGGTATGATCAAGAGAATAATTGGTTGCCTACACCAGAAGAACGAGAAAAGCAACGGGCTGAACAAGAAAAGCAACGGGCTGAACAGGAAAAGCAACGTGCAGAACAGGAAAAACAACGGGCTGAACAGGAAAAGCAACGTGCAGAACAGGAAAAGCAACGGGCTGAACAGGAAAAACAACGGGCTAATTCTGCTGAATTAGAAGTAGCTAAATTGCGGCAATTGTTATTGGAACAAGGTATCAGCTTACCTAATGATCAATAGAGTTGAAAAATTGTCCATTACAAAGGTAATCATTACTAATTCTATGTCTAAATCACCTCTCTACGAAACAGATTTCATGGATTGGTTAACTCAACAAAAATTAGCCTTAGCTAGTCGAGATATCACAGCTTTGGATTGGGAGAATTTGGCAGAAGAGTTAGATGCTATGGGCATTAGTGAAAAAAATGAGTTAAAAAATCGGTTAATAATTTTATTAACTCATTTACTAAAATGGCAATATCAATCTTCTAAACGTTCTATTAGTTGGTTTACCACCATTGCTAACCAAAGAGATGATTTACAAGATTTACTCCATGAAAAACCAAGTTTAAAACAATACATTCCTGATATTTTACCCAAAGCTTATCGAAATGCCAGAAGAGAAGCATCGGCAGAAACAGGTTTAGTATTAAGTACGTTTTCAGAAATTTGTCTCTATGATATACAAGAAATATTAAATCCTGAATCCTTGTGTAACACCACAGATGATTTTGAGAGAGCGATAGTAGGGTGCTAGAATTTAAGAAAACAATCATAATTAAATTATAAGCAAAAAATAATTATGCCTAAAATAAAAATATTACAAGAAGATCAATCTTATACCTTTAGCTCTTACTTTGATTTACCTTATGAAACCGATGATATTTTACGAGAATTTGATTATTCATTTATTAAAATAGAATTATCTTTACCTCAAACAGATCAATCTGTATTAGATGAACTTTTGCTCATCAAAGAGAAGATGAGAAAAATTTTACCTTTGATTAGTTTAAGTAGTGAAACTGCTAGACGAGAAACTTTAGTAGCTCCCATTTTATTAGAAATTATTGCTATCTGTAATTGTCAGCTAAAAATTGAATATCCGTTAAGAGTGAGCGATCGCTTAAAAGGAACTTTAGATTATTTATTGCAGTCTACACATGATTTATTAGTGATTGAAGCAAAAAAAGATGATTTAACAAAAGGGTTTACTCAACTCGCAGTTGAATTAATTGCCTTATCTGAAATCACAGATCAAGATATATTTTATGGTGCTGTTACTACTGGGAATTTATGGCAATTTGGTAAATTAGATAAAATTGAAAAAACTATCTATCAAGATATAAACCTTTTTAAAATTCCTAATGATTTGCTTGATTTAGGTAAAGTCTTATTAGGTATTTTAGCGTAATAATCCTAATTCAAATATACTCAAAACGGTTGGGACATGGAACGAAAGTAAAATCACGAATGTCCTCACAGACAACTTTTATGGCTTACGCCACGCTACGCTATCAGCAAACACTAATTAATATGAAAACCGATAAATGGTTTTACGAATTATTTTTGTCCCAGCCAGGGATGCTGGCAGAATTGATGCCAGGCATTGAAGAAAACTGGGAATTCGTTTATAATGCTCCTGTTGTTAAGGAGAAAGAGTTTCGACTGGATGGAGTCTTTACGCCAGTATCAAATAACCCGATGATACCGATGGTGTTTGCTGAGGCACAAATGCAGTCCGATGCAGGATTCTATGGACGGTATTTTTCCCAATTGTTTGTCCATATTAATCAATATACAGTGAAACAAGACTGGCGGGGACTGTTGATTTTACGCGATCGCAGTCAAGGATTAGGCTGGGAAGTTCCCTACACAGAATTATTGGAAAGACGGGTGACTCAGCTATATTTGAGTGATCTGCGGGATCAGCAAGAACTAACCCCGAATTTGATGCTCTTACAATTGCTGGTGACAGAAAAAGACAAAAGTGCGGTAATTGGTAGAAAGCTATTGCAGGAAGCCG
>NZ_JADEVZ010000088.1 GCF_015207875.1 Dolichospermum sp. LEGE 00240 | reverse complement strand
TATCTACTTCTCTTTTTCTACCACCAGTTTTAGCTCTTGGAATTAAAGGTTCTATTAGTTCCCACTGTTCTTTAGTTAGGTTGCTGGAGTATACTTTACTCATTGCTCTCTACGGTTCTGTATTTTTGTATTTACAGATTATACCCTGAGAGCTTTTTTTACTCAACTTCTAACTTTTCAAACACCCTCTAAAGCAAAGAAATCAGATTGCTTTACAGCGTTACCAGTCAATTGTTCCGAAGGTGTGTAACCGGGAGAATTAAATCCGGTAACTCCACCTTGCTGAATCATGACTGTGTTTGTCACCTCTCTAACCGTGCCAAAATCAATTAATACTAGTTGAGTATCTCCAACCCTCAACATGACGTTAGATGGTTTGATATCTCGGTGAAAAAAGTTTTTATTATGGACTTGTTCTAAAATAATCAGTAAATCTTTCAACCATTCTATTGCTGTAGTTTGATTAATGGGACGCAAACTATTTTTTTTCATATACTCATGTAAGTTTTCTCCCTCAATCTTTTCCATTACGAAACAATGAATTGGGGTTTTGCTGTTGCGAGAATAATGTTCAAAATAAGCGCCTGGTTCTACTTTGGGAATACTCGGATGATTAAGTTGACTTAAAACTTCGGCTTCTTGTTTAAATGCTTCTATGGCTTTCTGGCTATTATTAGTTAAGACTTTGAGAACTTTGGTTTTATTGGTTCTGACTTCATTGATTTCAAATGTATCACCAAAACCACCACCTCCCAGTCTAACTACTACCCGATAGCGGTTTTGTAGCAACAACCCTGAACCACAGGTTTCACAAAAGAGGAGATTATCTGGATTTTGCGGCTTTGAGCAGCTAGGATTGATGCACAGGCTCATAATCTTGGTAAGTAGCACACTTATCCGATATTCTACCTTAATTTACTCAAAATAAGCAGCACATTGGTAGGGTGCGTCAGACTGGATAAATCCTGCAAATAAACAGATTGTTGATATCTGACGCACCATAGAACAGATTTTTAGAGATGCAGGAGTTAGAAACCGCGTCTACACAGACAAAACTCACCTGCGTGGGTTAAATTAATATTTTGTGAAGCTGGATTGAGGGCGATCGCTTATCATAGAAAGTACACTCAAAACGGCTTGATTCTTTGAATCTAAAGGTAGGGGTAAAGCATGAGCTAAACCCCTACACTACACATCTAGGTTCTTTATTATTTTGCAAAAGTTTATATCTCACACGTGTTGAGTATATATGAACGACAAGTTAGTTAAAAACTAGCCAAATCATCAGGAGCAGTTTTAACCCCCCAAATAATTTTTGTAACAATTGCCACTATTTTTGAAATCGGTCTGGAAAATCAATTAATTGAGTTGATGATATATTTATCAAGCATCAATAATTAGGGTCTGCTGATAGCGTAGCGTGGCGTTAGCCATATAAACCTAGAACTGAGATATATCAAGAGTTTGAAAGTGAAAAAGGTAAATCAGGTGCAAGGAATCAGGGTGGAAATTCGCAAAAACCTATCACTTGGATTCAATACTATTCTTCTCTTCTTCTAATTCTGACTCCTAGCCCATGACTTACGTCACGCCGCGCTATCACAGACAACTTTTTCAGCAACCCCTAATTCATAAAACTTTAACTATCTATTGATGAAAATCACAGCTACTCAGCGAAGAAAGTGCTATGGTAAAGGAAACAATTGGGCATTTACGATTTACACTCACTTAAGTATTACATAGGTGAGTTGTTATGTAAAAAAACTGATCAACTCGAACCGTATTTGTTAACCGACAAATAAAATATCTAACTGATCATTAACAAAAAACCAAAGGTAGATGAATTATCAAGGTTATTAGGATAAAAAAACTAGCAAACATCAGAAAATTCTGATTGATAAACTGTCAAAAACACAACTATTTCAGCTAATATACATGAACCAATCTGCGAAACGTTACTCACCGCTCCAAGCTGCCCTGATTGGTGGAGCGATCGCCACAACTGCTACTATATCTGTATTTGGTCAAGCTTGGACACGCTGCGTTCATGCTGCTTTACAAGATAGTCCGAAAGCATTAGTTGACCAAGTTTGGCAGTTGGTGAATCGTGAATATGTTGATGGAAAATTTAACCAACAAGATTGGCAAGCAGTTCGCCAAAGTCTATTAAGTAAAGACTATACTTCTAAAGACGAGGCTTATGTAGCAATCCGCGAGGCTTTACAAAAGCTAGGTGATCCCTACACCCGGTTTATGAACCCCAAACAATATGAATCCCTGACAAACCAAACATCTGGGGAAGTGTCCGGGATTGGGATTCGGATGCAAATCAACGAAAAAACCAAACGCCTCACAGTTATAGAAGCCATAGAAAACTCTCCAGCCCTCAAAGCTGGACTGAAATCAGGCGATGAAATTTTGGCAATAGATGGCAAATCTACCCTAAAAATGACAGTAGAAGATGCCTCAAAATTGATTCGTGGTCAAATAGGTACTTCTGTTAGCTTAGATTTAGAAAGACCAAATAACAAATTTAACGTTAAATTAACCAGGGCAACTATAGAAGTTCCCACAGTCCGGTATACCCTCAAACAAGAATCTGGTCGCCGAGTAGGGTATATTCGGTTACAGGAATTTAGTTCCCATGCCGCGGATCAAATGCGGGTAGCTATTCGCACTTTAAAAGCCCAAAAGGTTGATTCCTACGTTTTAGACTTGCGAGGTAATCCTGGTGGTTTGTTAAATGCGAGTATAGAAATTGCCAGAATGTGGCTAGATGACGGTCATATCGTCAAAACTGTAGACCGCAAAGGATCAAGTTCTCAAACAAAAGCCAATCAGACAGCTATTACCAAACTACCTTTAGCCGTGTTAGTGGATGGTAATTCCGCTAGTGCTAGTGAAATCCTCACCGGCGCACTCAAAGATAATAAACGGGCTGTAGTTGTTGGTAGTCAAACCTTTGGTAAGGCTTTGGT
Source organism: Dolichospermum sp. LEGE 00240 (assembly GCF_015207875.1). Lineage (GTDB taxonomy): Bacteria > Cyanobacteriota > Cyanobacteriia > Cyanobacteriales > Nostocaceae > Dolichospermum > Dolichospermum gracile. The sequence goes on along the minus strand of NZ_JADEVZ010000088.1, from coordinate 15,673 downwards.
GCAGTCAGTCCATGAACTAGGCGATGGTTCAGGTTTAGCTGTGACTATTGCCCATTACTATACACCCAATGGTACAGATATCAATCATAAAGGGATTGCCCCCGATATCAAGCTAGACCTGACTCAAACCCAAGAACGTCAATTAGCTTCTAATCCGAATTTAATCGGTACAAATAGCGATCCCCAATATGCCCGTGCTGTTGCTGTGCTTTCTAGTGGCAAAGTAGCACAATCAGTGACAAATGAAGATCCTCAGTCCATTAGTGTCAATGCGAAAGACTTGAAGTTTTAGCATTCATTGTAGGTTGGGTTCAGCCCACAACCCAACCTAAGAATCAAGAGTTAATGAATAAATTGCCTATCTTCTTCTGCTACCGAAACCGGAAGAACGACGACTGGAAGAACGTCCACCACTACCAAAACTACTACCAGAATTGCGTCGGGTAGAGCTAGAGTTTCCAGAAGGACGAAGGGTATTAGAACCAAAACCAGAACCAGAAGCTCGTCCATTTGTGCTGGTGCGGTTCGCGCTTCCTGAAGAGGAATTTCTGATGTTTCCTGTGGTGCGGAAAGCCGTGCGATTTCTCACCGCTGCGGGTGGTTCATTGTAGCGAGAACGGTAACTAGAAACAGCCGAGTCATAGTTAGAACCATAGCCACCGTAACCATTCATAATGCCACCGGGCTGATACACGGGGGGAACATAATATTGAGGTCTAAATAACATACTGCTAATAGCTTGACCTGCAACATTCCCAACTAAAGCTCCGGCAAAAGGGGCCCAAAAACTGCTTTGCTGACGGACAATGACAGTTTCTGGTTGTCCGGTTTGGGGATTGTTTCTGGTTTCGGTGACGTTGTGGATGTACTCCAGTTTGAAGTCTTCAGTCATGTATAAGATTGGCTGACCATTTTCTACTTTTAAGTAAGTTTTCTTACCTGCTTTGATTTCATCATCGGTCAATCGTGCCATTTGTAGCTTTTCTGTGGCAAAGCTGGGGGGAGTGTTATTGAGTAAAAACAAGGTATACTCACCATTGGCATCGTTGTATGTACCCTGTTGTACTTCATACTGACCATCATTTAACTTGGTAGGAGTAGCAGTTTGGCTAATGTTCTTACTTGAAGAATTAGCGTTGTTTCCTCCTCCGCAAGCAACAGTTGTTAAGCACAAAGTCAAGGCTAAACAAACAACTGTAAATTTACGTAGTATACTGATAACCATTGTGTTCATGTTTGTTTTCGGGTACTTATTACAGACTAACGAATCATTTACAGGGGAATCAATTCTGGATAATATTGCAATAATTGATCACTGGAAAGTTCATCGCCTAATTGGGCTGGAGAAAAATGCACTTGGATAGCGTCGAGCTTATGTTTGTAGTGTAGATTAATTAGGGCTTTAAAGGCATCTTTCAAAGCTTGGATGTTGGACAAATCGGTTTCTAACTCTGGAACTTCCCCTCTATAAGCGACTGTAATCATGACAACGATGTTACGAGTGACAGGAATGGATAAGGGCTGATTTGAGGAATTTAAATCCAGATTAGCTCCATATCTTTCGGCTGAGTCTGTGAATAATTCATTGATATAATCTCCTGCTTCCCCTTCATCCCAAAAGACATCACCTTCATTGGCAGAAGCCAACCAATATTCGTCAAGTCTAAGAAAAGTTTCGCATATTTCCACCAATCCTTCCCCTAAAATCTCCATCTCACCTTCAGAATCAATCGCCGCTCTGGCGGCGCGATTGAGAGTGCCTAAGATTGGTGCTACGTCACCTCCCGCTAAATGCAAAAACAACCGACAGACAACATAGCGAGTTCTGCCTATCATTCGATTAAAAGTATCACGCATTTTTTTTTCCTGTGGTTTTAGTAGATTAGTTCAAAATTCTGAATTACCTCTATATCCTACCCACTAACAAGGAACAACTAACAATTAACCAATACAGTAAAATTCTTTGATAAAATCTGCAATTACGGAAAAGTCAGGTATGGTGTATGCTGGCTTATCGGATATCTCTTCATTGTTGGTAAATTTTTTCCCAAATTGAGGATGATCGTAAACTGTCAGATTTTTAGAGTGAGAATTTGTTAATACTGTTCTGGTAGGTGCTTTGAAAAAACTTAGTTTTTGGGCTGCTTCTAAATTTTTGTTGGTTTCTTCAATTATCTTGGCTTTTCTCATCGCTTTCGATAAAAAGATGATTAGTTGTTTGACTATTTTGATGGACTTAAGATCCTGCTGTTGGATAATTTGCAGGCTGGGGGGAGTAAGATTAAAAAATTCTTTGGCTTTTTCTGGGGTAAAATTCTGAATGATTGAGCGATCGCCATTGCTGGAAAGATCAACCCATTGGCAAATAATCCCTTCTATTTTTAATCCGAATCAGTGTGTGCCATGCAGTTTAGCCCCGGTTAATGTTGCTCCAGATAAATCTGCACCATTCCATTCGACTTTAATTAATTTTGCTTGGGTTAAATTGGCATGAACAAAACTCGTATTGGTCAAATTAGCATTGGTCAAATCTGCCCGCACTAAATTGGCAACATTGAGACTGCATCCGTTAAGAATTGCATCTGTAAGATTTGCACCACTCAATCGAGCTACATTCATTTGAGCATTAGTTAAATTAGCTTTACTGAGATTAATTCCACTTAAATTGGCTACGCTCAAGTTAGACTTACTCAGGTTAATGCCACTAAGATTAATGCTACTAAAATTTGATTCTGCCAGATTAAGACCACTAAAGTCTAAAACCCCTTCTGAATATTTGGCGATTAGTTCTGCTTCTAAATTCATGAATCTACCCTGGTATTGCCAACTTTAGGAGTTGGAGTTGGTAAAGTATCGAGAGAACAAGTAAAAATTAAATTTTCAAAATCAAGATGAAAATTGGTATTGTAGGACTGGGACTCATTGGTGGTTGTTTAGGTTTCGATTTACGATCGCAAGGACATTATATTTTAGGTGTCAGCCGTCGTAAATCAACCTGTGATCAAGCAGTTAAACTTGGTAGTGTGGATCAAGCATCGTTAGACTTGAGCTTGTTGGCATCAGCAGACGTTGTATTTATTTGTACCCCTATAGGACTAATAGTCCCCCAAGTAAAAGAATTAATAACTCATTTACCAAAGACTACCATTATCACTGATGTTGGTTCAGTTAAAACACCCATAGTGGAAACGATTTCTCCTTTGTGGGAAAATTTTGTTGGTGGTCATCCTATGGCGGGCAAAACCGATGTCGGGATAGAAGCAGCACAGCGAAATTTGTTTGTCAATCGGCCTTATGTATTAACGCCAGTGGAGACAACACCCAGTGATGCTGTGATAATTGTAGAAGAAATTGTGCGATCGCTCGGTTCGGTTATCTACCATTGTCAACCAGAACAACATGATCGGGCTGTGAGTTGGATTTCTCATTTACCTGTAATGGTGAGTGCCTCCTTGATTGCAGCTTGTTTAAGTGAGAAAGATCCAGAAATTGCTACATTAGCCCAAAATTTTGCTAGTTCAGGGTTTCGAGATACAAGTAGGGTTGGGGGAGGAAATCCCGAATTAGGAGTCATGATGGCCCAATATAATCGCCAAGCATTATTACATTCTCTTCATCAATACCGCGAAAATTTGTCTGAGTTTATTCATATAATTGAGCAGGAAAAATGGGAATTGTTAGAGGAAAAGTTTAAATTCAATCAGCAAGCGCGTCCTGATTTTGTTGGAGTCAGGAATCAGGAAGAATGATCCAGAACTTGAAAAAGTGCTTGATTTGAAATATAAATGAGGGCGCTGTCCCTGCGCCCCTACGGCTTTATTGCGATTTATACATTAAATCGGAATAATAGTACATCACCTTCTTGGACAATATATTCTTTTCCTTCACTTCTGACTAAGCCTTTTTCTTTGGCTGCACTCATGGAACCATGAGTTACTAAATCATGATAAGCTACAGTTTCTGCCCGAATAAATCCCCGTTCAAAATCAGAGTGAATGACTCCTGCGGCTTGAGGTGCAGACATCCCGGCATTGATTGTCCAAGCACGGGTTTCTTTCGGTCCACAGGTGAAATAAGTCCGTAATCCTAAAAGGGTGTAAGTTGCCCGAATTAAGGATTTTAAACCACCTTCTTTCACACCTAAAGATTCCAAAAAGTCAGCTTTATCGGCTTCTGCTAATTCGACTAATTCCGCTTCTACTTGGGCAGAAACTATGACAACTTGGGCATTTTCAACCGCCGCAACTGCTCGCACTTTTTCGACAAAATCATTACCTGTAGCTAAGTCTTCTTCAGAAACATTAGCAGCGTAGATAATGGGTTTATTGGTAAGTAATCCTAATCCCTTAATAATTTCCGATTCCTCGGCATTTAAACCAACTTGACGAACAGATTTACCCTCATTTAAAGCGACAGCTAATTTTTCCAGAATTTCTATTTCCGATTGTGCATCCTTGCTGGTACGGGCAAGTTTACGAGTTCTTTCAATCCGTTTTTCAATTTGGAATAAGTCCGATAAACCAAGTTCTAAATTAATGATTTCAATATCTCGTGCTGGGTCAACAGAACCAGCTACGTGAATGATATCATCATTTTCAAAACAACGCACAACATGAACGATCGCATCAACTTCCCGAATGTGGGATAAAAATTGATTACCCAGTCCTTCTCCTTGACTTGCACCTTTAACTAAACCGGCAATGTCAACAAATTCAACACGGGCAGGGATAGTTTGCACTGAGGTGGCAATTTTGGCGAGAACGTCTAACCGGTCATCGGGGACTGATACCATACCAACATTCGGTTCAATGGTGCAAAATGGGAAGTTAGCGGCTTCAGCTTTAGCGTTAGCGACTACAGCGTTAAATAGGGTTGATTTTCCGACGTTGGGAAGTCCGACAATTCCGGCTCTTAGCATTGCAAATTTTAGATTTTGGTTTCAAGTATAAGGATAATTCAAACAGGAGGATGGTTGGAGTTAATTCACAAAAAGACTTTCATCCCTCCTACATTTGGCAGGTATGTTGGGAATTATCCATAATAGCAGGTGACAGGGAACAGGGAACAGGTGACAGTGCGAGAAGCCTCTTTATGGATTAGTTGATGTCCTAACCGCCTTGTCTATGGCTATAAATATGCAAAATTGCCTGAGTCCTTGTTTTTATTAAACCCGACAAAAATAGTCGGGTATGTTTGACGTGGATTTTGCCTCGTGTTAGTATCATTCCAAAGTTGACGGATACCCAGGGAAAGCAAGATTATGACTCAGGCGATTACAAACCTCAACCAAGCGAACACTTCTATTCTCAAGGCTTTGAAGTGTAAAGAGTGTGGAGCGGAATACGAACTCAAAGCTACTCATGTATGTGAGTTGTGTTTTGGACCGTTGGAAGTCAAATATGATTACAATGTTCTTAAGAGCTTAGTTAGTCGAGAAACTATTGAAGCCGGTCCTAATTCGATTTGGCGCTACCGTCACTTTTTGCCCGTTGCTACAGATAATTTTATAGATGTAGGCACAGGGATGACTCCATTGGTGCGTTCCCACCGTCTGGCTCGTCGCCTGGGTTTAAATAAACTTTATATTAAAAATGATGCCGTGAATATGCCCACCCTGAGCTTTAAGGATCGGGTGGTGTCAGTGGCACTAAGTAGAGCCAGAGAATTAGGTTTTACGACTGTTTCTTGTGCTAGTACAGGTAATTTAGCAAATTCTACCGCGGCGATCGCTGCTCATGCCGGTTTAGATTGCTGTGTATTTATTCCTTCTGACCTAGAAGCTGGTAAAGTTATCGGCAGTTTGATTTATAGTCCAACTCTGATGGCTGTGAAAGGCAACTATGATCAAGTTAACCGTCTTTGTTCGGAGGTTGCCAATACTCATGGTTGGGGCTTTGTGAATATTAACTTGCGTCCCTACTATTCCGAAGGTTCTAAGACATTAGGTTTTGAAGTTGCAGAACAACTAGGTTGGGAATTACCAGATCATATTGTTGCACCTTTGGCTTCTGGTTCTCTGTTCACCAAAATCTATAAAGGTTTCCAAGAATTTGTAGAAGTTGGTTTAGTAGAAGCCAAAGATGTCCGTTTCAGTGGCGCTCAAGCAGAAGGTTGTTCCCCCATTGCAACAGCCTTTAAAGAAGGTAGAGACTTCATTCAACCAGTTAAACCTAACACAATTGCTAAATCAATTGCGATCGGCAACCCTGCAGACGGCGTATATGCTGTAGAAATAGCCAATAAAACCAACGGTAATATTGAATCAGTTAATGATGCCGAAATTATCGAAGGTATTAAACTCTTAGCAGAAACTGAAGGCATCTTTACCGAAACCGCAGGTGGTACAACCGTTGCTGTTCTCAAAAAATTAGTTGAAGCTGGTAAAATTGATCCAGATGAAACTACAGTGGTTTATATCACTGGTAATGGTTTGAAAACCCAGGAAGCAATTCAAGGCTATATTGGCGAACCTTTGACAATTGATGCCAAACTAGACAGTTTTGAACGGGCTTTAGAAAGATCCCGCACACTTGACCGCTTAGAATGGCAACAAGTTCTAGTTTAGAAGTTATGGCGGTTAGAAACCGCAGCTACACAAACAAAGTCCGCCTACGCGGACTAAAAAAATGAAGAGTTTGAAACCCACGCAGGTGGGTTTTGCCTATGTAGACGCGGTTTCTAACCGCCAATTTAACGCAATTCTTACCAACCCACTCACTAAAAATTAACGTTTAAACAATGGCTGTCAAAGTTTTAGTTCCCACTGTTCTACAAAAGTATACAGAAGATCAAGCTGTCTTAGAATGTAGTGGTAGTAATATTTCTGAATTGTTTGATTACTTAGAAGCAAACTATCCTGCTATTAAGGGGCGTTTACGGAAGCCAGACGGAGAGCCTTTACGGTTCTTAAATTTCTATGTTAACAGTGAAGATATTCGATTTTTACAAAATACGGAAACACCACTTGAGGATAAAGATGAAGTGAGTATTGTTCCCGCTGTTGCAGGTGGTTGAAATATCTATAAGGGTTTAGGGTATAGGGTTTTGAAAGTCCCAAATTACCCATTACCCAATTTTATGGTTCTTTTAAGGAAAATGCTATTTGCGAGCGATCGTCAATTACCATAGCATTAACCATTACCAATCTAAAATAGATAGAAAGTATCAAATAATCGTTATATATAAATAGTTGTGGCTATGCTCTGGTATGTCAAAATGGAAATAACTGACTACCCCAAAATGAGCAATGGCAGAAGAAACTAATCAAAATCAAGCGGGTGATGTGGGTTCTAATCCTGCTACAACCGCCCCAGAAAAGCCCGCCGCAGACGCAAAAGCCGCCAAAAAGGAAAAGCCCCCGGCGTTGGAAGATAAGCCTTTTGAAGAGTTTATGCAGCAACATTACCTACCAGCGTTACAAGAGGCAATTACTAAAGAAGGTGTACCAGATGTGAAGCTGACTTTTGCCAAGCAGAAGTATTCTATTATTGGTTTTAATTCAGCAGAAGAATGTTGGCAAGTTATCGGTTCTTGGCAAGGGGGACAGCGCCAGTTTAACGTATATTTCCCTGAAGCCAATATTCAAGGTAAAAAGGGATTTTCCTGTAATGAAGGTAAAAAACCAAGTACCTTGGAATCATTTTTAATTGATGAGCGTAAAATTACCCTAGATTTATTGGTATCTCGGTTAGTGTATCGCTTGAATGGACAAAAATGGCTAGGTAGAAATTAGTCAATGGAATAATAAGTCACGACTCCAGAAATGGGGTCGTTATTTTCTGTCATAGTCAAGATCTCCGGGATTTAAGGGTTTACATGACATAACAATTGAAACAATAATTAGTATATTCAAACATGGCTATTTTACATGGAATTTGGGTAATAAATAATCAAAGTAGTTATTTCTTTATTTGGGGAGAAACTTGGCGTTCTTCACAGGTGCATACTGAGGTATCTTCTGAAATTCCTTCCTATCCATTGGCTATGACATCAGTGGAATTAAATCAATGGTTAGAAGTATCTAATTTATCAATTCCTAATTTAATTCAGCCTTCTCCTACTACTAAACAAAGAATTAAAAATAAACCACCGACAGAAACAAAATTACCTACTCATTCGCAAATCGTCTCTTTACCAACTTATTTTATAAAAAATAAAAAATCAGAACTTACAACAATTTTACCAGTTCATTCTGTTAGTGTGGATATAGATTCTCCCTTTTTACAATATTTACAGCCTTGGAAAATTGATGGTTTTTGTTTAACTCCAGCATTAGCAATTAAATTTCTCACATCTTTGCCTTTGAGTGCAAATGATAGTAAAGCGGCTTTATTAGGAGCAGATATTCATTTTTGGGTACATATTTACAGATGGCATTTAGATCTAATTTCTCGTTGTAAGTTTTTACCAACTGTTGAGAAACAAGATAGCAATTTAATGGCCAAATGGCAGATACTTTTAGATAGTGCCATAGATATCACAAGGTTAGAAAAATTCGCCTCACAAATGCCCTTATCTTGTCGCACATATCAACCAACTACCGATAATATCGCAATTGATTTACCATTAACACCCCAAGAATTAATATTATCATTCCTCAATAATATTACAGACCATCAATTGCGGTTAATGGTTGGTTCTCAATCTCCCCTTGAACCTAGAATGATGATGTCTTTACCTGTAACATTACAGCAATGGTTACAAGGATTAATTAATGCAAATAATACAATTGATCAAGCAGGAGGAGAACGTTTAGAAACTACTTTAAAAGCTTGGACGTTACCCTTACAATATCAACTTACAGGCAAAGCTTTATTTAGAACTTGTTTTCAGTTGCTACCTCCAGAAAACGAAGAAGCAAATTGGACTTTAAAATATTTTCTTCAAGCAGCCGATAACCCAGATTTTTTAATCGCCGCAGCGACAATTTGGCAGCAACCTGTAGAAAAATTAGTTTATCAAAATCGCACCATTGAACAACCTCAAGAAACATTTTTGCGAGGTTTGGGTTTAGCTTCTCGATTGTATCCCACAATTACCCCCAGTTTAGAAACCACATCTCCCGAATTTTGTCACCTTACCCCTACAGAAGCTTATGAATTTATCAAAACTGTAACTTGGAGATTTGAAGATAGTGGTTTAGGAGTAATTTTACCTCCTAGTTTAGCAAATCGAGAAGGCTGGGCAAACCGCTTAGGGTTAAAAATTAGTGCTGAAACTCCTCAACAAAAGTCAGGAAGTTTGGGTTTACAAAGTTTATTAAATTTTCAATGGCATTTAGCAATTGGTGGACAAACAATTTCTAAATCTCAGTTTGATAAACTCGTAAAATTAAATAGTCCTTTAGTCGAAATTAATGGTGAATGGGTAGAACTGCGTCCCCAAGATATTAAAACTGCCCAAACCTTTTTTGCTTCTCGCAAAGAACAAATGTCTCTTTCCTTAGAAGATGCTTTACGCATGAGTAAAGGAGATACCCAAGTCATTGAAAAATTGCCTGTTGTGAGTTTTGAAGCTTCTGGTGCATTGGAAGAATTAATTGGGACATTAACTAATAATCAGGAAATTCAACCTTTAACAACTCCTGGTAATTTTACCGGACAATTAAGACCTTATCAAGAACGTGGTGTAGCTTGGTTAGCATTTTTAGAAAGATGGGGTTTGGGCGCTTGTTTAGCGGACGATATGGGATTAGGTAAGTCCGTGCAGTTTATAGTTTTTCTACTTCATCTCAAAGAAGAAAATTTACTAGAAAAACCAACTTTATTAGTTTGTCCAACTTCGGTTATGGGCAATTGGCAAAAAGAAGTAAAGAAATTTGCCCCCACAATCAAAGTTTTAGAATATCACGGTGATAAACGCCCTAAAGGTAAAGCATTTACAGAAGCCGTTAATAAACATGATTTAGTAATTACTAGCTATTCACTCATTCACCGCGATATTAAATTATTAAAAGCAATTGAATGGCAAATAATAGTTTTAGACGAAGCCCAAAATATCAAAAATTCAGAAGCGAAACAATCCCAAGCAGTCCGGCAATTAGAAACCACATTTCGCATTGCTTTAACAGGTACACCTGTAGAAAATAGATTACAAGAATTATGGTCTATTTTAGATTTCCTAAATCCTGGTTATTTAGGGAATAAACAATTTTTCCAAAGACGGTTTGCAATGCCCATTGAAAAGTATGGTGATACTGCTTCTTTAAATCAATTACGTTCCTTAGTTCAACCTTTTATTTTGCGTCGGTTAAAAAGTGATAAAGACATTATTCAAGACTTGCCAGACAAGCAAGAAATGACCGTTTTTTGTGGATTAACTTCTGAACAAGCTACACTATATCAACAATTAGTAGATGAATCTTTAGTGGAAATTGAATCTGCGGAAGGTTTACAACGTCGCGGGATGATTTTAGGATTGTTAGTGAAGCTGAAACAAATCTGTAATCATCCTTCTCAATATTTAAAATTAGCAACTTTAGAAAAACATCATTCGGCTAAATTACAAAGACTCCAAGAAATGTTAGATGAGGTAATAGCAGAAGGAGACAGGGCTTTAATTTTCACACAATTTGCTGAATGGGGTAAATTACTCCAACCGCATTTAGAAAAACAATTAGGACGGGAAATTTTCTTTTTATATGGTAGCACCAGTAAAAAGCAAAGGGAGGAAATGATTGATAGATTTCAACATGACCCCCAAGGACCACCAATTATGATTTTATCGTTAAAAGCTGGTGGTGTCGGCTTGAATTTAACCAGGGCAAATCATGTTTTTCACTTTGATAGATGGTGGAATCCCGCAGTCGAAAATCAAGCCACAGACAGAGTATTTAGAATTGGTCAAACTCGCAATGTTCAAGTTCATAAATTTGTCTGTACTGGAACATTAGAAGAAAAAATAAATGATATGATTGAAAGTAAAAAACAACTAGCCGAACAAGTTGTAGGTGCAGGAGAAGATTGGTTAACGGAAATGGATACAGACCAACTTCGTAATTTATTAATATTAGACAGGAATGCTGTGATTGAAGAAGATGAAGGTTAAAAATATATGACAGAAAATATAGTCCATGACCGCTTATTCAAAGAACTAATATCAACCTTTTTCATACTTTTTAACCCGTCAAAATCCAGTTGCATCAGCTTTGATGTCAAAAATGAGCATAGCACCAGAAGATAGGCCAAAAGTCAAAGCAGAATGTTTAAGGTTATTAGTCACCTTAAAATTAAATCCAGCCAAAATGCAATTGATATCAGGTTTTATTGACACATATCTGAGATTGAATAAGATAGAAAAAGAGAAATTTCAAACAGAAATAGGTACATTAATCAAAGAAGAAAAGGAGGAAGTTATGCAAATTGTCACTAGTTGGATGGAAGAAGGAATTGAAAAAGGAATTGAAAAAGGAATTGAACGAGGAATTGAACGAGGAATTGAACGAGAAAAAAATTTAATTCTCCGTCAAATTAATAGGAAATTTGGACAAATTGATCTAGAGTTAGAAACTGAAATTAGAAGTTTAAATATAGAAATCATTGAAGCTTTGGGAGAGGCAATATTTGATTTAGATACTGTACAAGATTTGCAAACTTGGTTAGAGAATGTTTAAGGTTATTAGTCACCTTAAAATTAAATCCAGCCAAAATGCAATTGATATCAGGTTTTATTGACACATATCTGAGATTAAATAAACTAGAAAAAGAGAAATTTCAAACAGGAATAGGTACATTAATCAAAGAAGAAAAGGAGGAAGTTATGCAAATTGTCACCAGTTGGATGGAAGAAGGGATTGAACGAGAGAAAAATTTAATTCTCCGTCAAATTAATAGGAAATTTGGACAAATTAATCGAGAATTAGAAACTGAAATTAGAAGTTTAAATATAGAAATCATTGAAGCTTTGGGAGAGGCAATATTTGATTTAGGTACTGTGGAAGATTTGCAAAATTGGTTAGATAATCTTTGATATATGAGTAATGAAACCTTACAAGCAAGTCGGGAATGGTGGTCACAAAGGTGGCTAGATTTACTAGATGCTTACCGATTTAAAAAGCGATTAGAACGGGCAAGAAATTATTCTCGACAAGGAAATGTTCTGAGTATTAAATTTAAGGCTGGGAAAGTATTAGCTAGAGTACAAGGTAGTGAAGTAGAACCTTATAGAGTTTCTTTATCTCTTGATGCTTTTAGTGAGGAAGAATGGGGTTATGTGGTGGAAACTATGTCTCAAAAAGCGATTTTTGCGGCTAAGTTATTAGCGGGAGAAATGCCGCAAAATATCGAAGAAGTTTTTATTAGTAATGGTTTATCATTATTTCCCTTTACTCTGACTGATGTTCACAGTAAATGTTCTTGTCCTGATAAAGCTGTTCCTTGCAAACATATCGGTGCTGTATATTATCAATTAGGCGATCGCTTTAGTGAAGATCCTTTTGTATTATTTCAACTACGTGGACGCACCAAAGAGCAAATTATCAGCGATTTACGTCAATTACGCAGTAGTAAAAATGTAGAAAATATTCAGGAAACATCGGCAATTCAACCAGAAGTTTCTGAACATCAATATCCGATTAAAATAGATAATTTTTGGCAATATAATCAGCCATTAGAATCCTCTTTAGTAGTTATTTCACCCGCGGTTAGCGAAACAATATTAGACACATTAGGGACAATTCCTTTAGCCAAAGATGAAGAAAATCCAACTGATTCTCCTGCTGGTGATTTGGTGATGAAATATTTAAAAGCTGTTTATCAAGATGTCAGTCAAAAGGCATTTTTAGCAGCGATGAATGTAGGGGGATGAATATTTTTTAATTATTGTTGATGTCCCCATTGCCTCACAGCCTTTGTGATCTTAACATCTCTTTTAGGGTGCGTCAAAGTTGATAACTCAGTAATAATAAACATATTTTCAACATCTGACACACCCTAAATTGTTATCTAAAATTGGTAGGAAACACCAAGAGAAAAAACAGGATAAATACTCAACCAATCAAGATCGCTTTCTTGTTTTTTCCTTTCTGCTTCGATGTTAGTATTAATTTCTTGTTGTAAAGCAGGTGTTGCATCTGGACCAAATCCAGGTGTTAATAATACTTTTGGAGAGCCAGAAAACATTGCACCTAAATTTGCTGAAAATCCCCAATGTTTACCGGGTTTCACGGCATTACTCCAACCCAGTCCAATATATGGTGCGACACTATTTTCAAAGGAAACTTTAGCGTTCAACGATGTAAGCACAGTTGTGCTGTTATAGTCTTTGTCATTGATCCTAATGGTCACACCATTCTTGGGTTTCCCGGTTCCTTCTAAATTATTATCTTGAAACACCAACCCTCCAGTCAGACGAAAACCACCCTTTTGCCAAGGATGGTAGTCAATTAAGGTAGACACATTAAATAGGTTGAGGTTAGCTTTATAGTCAACATCAGACACAGTAACATCTCTACTTATGCCTAAGCCATTAATGCCTAATTTAGCATTGACATTAGGTGTTATGGATTTTGTGACTGTTGCACCAACACCTAATGTACTAATTTCAGGTGTAATTGCCCAACCGCTAGTTTTTGCAGAAGTTTCACTCTTTTCCCCCGTAGGTTCAGATTTAACTTCCTCTGGCTTTGTTACTGGTGTGGTGACAGGCTGATTAGTACAGCGGGAATTTAAAGGATAATTTTTACAGAACTGATCTAAATCCAGTGGTCTTTTTGCCAGTAAATCACCAGCACTTTGACTGAAAGTTCCTGGTTGAGGAGGAGTCTCACTTTTTTCAGGGGTAATTGACGTGGCAATAACTTCATTTGTAACTGCTGGCTGAGTAATTGATTCTGCAACAACTTCCTCAGCAATAACTACTTGATTGATTGATGTCCCCATTACCAAACCAACAGCAACTGTTAGTACAGACGTGCTGAACTTTAGCTTATTCATTACTTGACCCTTAGTAAGATTTATTTGTTACATTGTATATTAGCAGCAATGTTTAATTATTGTAAGTACCTGTGCAAAATTTATTTTAAATTTTTACTCTTACTTAACAAAATTAAATGTGTTAACTTACACAGAAAACTACAAAAAAAGCCCTTGCGGTGAGGCAAGGGCTATCAAAAGCATGATAAGTAAGTAGGCGAAATTAAGCCCAGAAAACCCTAGTCGAGGTCAGGCATAAACATTACTGGTTCTGTTTCCCGGTTAATACCCTTCTCAAAACCACCAGCAGCAGCACGGGCGCGGCCTGCGTGCCATAAGTGACCAATCAGGAAGAAGAATCCTAAAACGAAGTGTGAAGTCGCCAACCAAGCGCGAGGAGACACATAGTTAAAGGAGTTAATTTCTGTAGCCACACCACCCACAGAGTTCAAAGAACCCAAAGGCGCGTGAGTCATGTATTCAGCAGCGCGACGAGCTTGCCAAGGCTGAATATCATTCTTGATTTTTTCCAAATCAAGACCGTTAGGTCCACGAAGAGGCTCTAACCAAGGACCACGAAAATCCCAGAAGCGCATGGTTTCACCACCGAAGATGATTTCACCGGAAGGAGAACGCATCAAGTATTTACCTAGACCGGTAGGACCTTGTGCAGAACCGACGTTAGCACCCAAGCGTTGGTCACGAATCAAGAAGGTTAAAGCTTGAGCTTGAGAAGCTTCAGGACCAGTAGGACCGTAAAATTCACTGGGGTAAACGGTGTTGTTAAACCACACCATAACGCAAGCGATGAACCCCATTAAGGAGAGCGCACCTAAGCTATAGGATAGATAAGCTTCACCAGACCAAATGGAGGCACGACGTGACCAAGCAAAAGGCTTGGTGAAAATGTGCCAAATACCACCGGCAATACAAATGAAAGCAATCCAGATGTGACCGCCGATAACATCTTCCATGTTATCAACACTAATAATCCAGCCTTCACCACCGAAGGGAGCTTTGATTAGATAGCCGAAGATGATTGCGGGGTTGAGTGTGGGATTAGTAATCACACGCACATCACCACCACCTGGTGCCCATGTATCATAAACTCCACCGAAGAACATAGCCTTCAGCACCAACAACAGCGCACCACATCCCAGGATGATTAGGTGGAAGCCGATGATGTTGGTCATTTTGTTCTTGTCTTTCCAGTCATAACCAAAGAAGGCAGAATATTCTTCTAAGGTTTCAGGACCACGAACGGCATGATAAATACCGCCAAAGCCTAGAACTGCGGAGGAAATCAGGTGAAGTACACCGACAACGAAGTAGGGGAATGTATCAAAAACTTCACCACCTGCACCAACGCCCCAACCCAGTGTGGCGAGGTGAGGAAGCAGAATCAAGCCTTGTTCGTACATAGGCTTTTCTGGGATGAAGTGAGAGACTTCAAACAAAGTCATTGCTCCAGCCCAGAAGACGATTAAACCAGCATGGGCAACGTGAGCGCCAAGTAGTTTACCAGACAAATTGATTAAACGGGCGTTGCCGGACCACCAAGCGAAGCCGCTTGATTCTTGGTCGCGTCCACCACTAATAACTCTATTAGAGAGCGTTACCACGTGGAAGTACCTCCTCTGGGAATACGAACTGTTCGTGGGGTTGATCTTGAGGGGCCATCCAAGCGCGGATACCCTCGTTCAGTAAAATGTTTTTGGTATAGAAAGTTTCAAACTCTGGGTCTTCTGCTGCCCGTAATTCTT
>NZ_JADEVZ010000158.1 GCF_015207875.1 Dolichospermum sp. LEGE 00240 | reverse complement strand
CAAGCACTTAATATTTTTTGTCTTATATCAGTCGAATATGCTGCTGCCATATATCTCAATTATTTTCTTTTTTTTACATCTTTAAAGTTTACCATCTTTGTACCGCGTTTGATCTCAAACTGCTGTAAATTCCCTCACTCGGCGATCGCTATCTACAACTAAAATGCTTTCATCTTCAGGATCTAGCAACCATCCCAATTCCGTCCCATACTCGGCACAGTGTAATAGTTTGGCTAGGACTTGTTTATATTTTTGATCGGGCGAGAGAATTTCAATCGCCCAATCGGGATAAATTTCAAAACGATTGGCAATCCGTCCTGACGACAATCGAGGAATTCGCTCCCAACGAAATACAGCTATGTCGGGAACGATCGCTAATCCACCAAAAACACAGCCTAGTTCGGGAAAGGCTTTGGCGATTTTTTGAGGTTTGGCAATTTGATTAATTCTTTCGCAGAGGTCAATCTGAAGTTGACTATGTTCCCCTTGAGGCATCGGTTTTTGTATGATCTGTCCATTAATAAATTCGGAAGCAGGTTCTGTTTCTGGTAATTGCAAAAACTCTTCGATTGTTACGGGTCTAATTGCTGTAACTATCATCGCTTCATACCCTCCAAAATCTCTTTAATTGTAACAGCGATCGCCCACCCACACCCCAAACAGGGATACCTTCGGTAAGCTACCGCTAACGCTCCTCCCCACATCCCAAAACAGCGATATCTATGCCTACGGCACGCTGCGCGAACGGTAAGCTTGGCTAACACAATTTACATATCATTCAAGTTATAATAAGAGAAGATTAGGTTATATATTCAACAAAACATGACACTAAACAACTTATTAGAAACTCAGGGAATTATTCACTGCGATCCTGAAATTATGAGTGGAGTTCCAGTATTTGCGGGAACTCGTGTTCCTTTACAAACATTTTTTGACTATCTTGAAGGCGAGGGTGGATTAGCTGAGTTTATTAATGATTTTCCCTATTTGGAGACTCAAACTATGAAAGTTTTAGAAAATGCAGCTAAATTAATAATTGCTCAGGAACGTTGCGCTTAATGATAATATTGCTAGATGAAAATCTTTTAAGTAAAAAACTCAAACAACCTTTTTTAAATAAAGGTTATATTGTTTACAATGTTAATGATATGGGGTGGCGTGGTTTTAAGGATCACCAAATTCTTGATTTGGCTGAAAAACATCCTTTTGATGTGTTTATTACGGCCGATAAAAATCTTCCTTATCAGCAAAATTTAACTGATAAAACTTTGAAAATTATTATTTTAAACTCTCGTAGCACTCGTCCTGATCATTTAGTACCTCTAATGAAAAAAATTAGTGAAATTATCTCATCTTTATCAATAGGTTCATCTGTATTTATCAATGATGCGGGTGAGATTGAATCGGTTGGTTAATTATTTATAGGACTTACGCATTGACAAAAAAATGAATCTATGTTGATGAAGCAGCACAAGCATTGGTAAGATTGTCCACAATGTAGTCGCGCACAACTAAAGTGAATAAGTTTCTTTGCACTTCATACCAATTAGAAATTATGTTTTCAGAGCGCATTTTTTCTAAAC
>NZ_JADEVZ010000087.1 GCF_015207875.1 Dolichospermum sp. LEGE 00240 | reverse complement strand
CGAGGAAGGCACAGGGGAATAATAATATTCCTGACCAACCTACGAATACGAAGCGATCGCGCTTTAGCCAGTCGTCTAATACGTCAAACCACCCTCTACTGGGGGCGCGTCCAACTGCGATGGTCATGAGAGTAAATCTCCAAAAATGTTTTATAAGTACGGATTTTATGCGTTTATAGCAGACGAATATTATTCACCTACACAAGTTTAACCAGATTGTCAATCTAGTTTACAATTTTTTACGCTTTCTATCATAATAGGTGAAAATCTCTAATTTTGCTAGTGGACTAGGAAAAAAATTTTATTTGGGGATGATTATGGAGACGTTCTATGTAAAACAAGTAACTTGTTAAGAGAGGGAACAGGGAACAGGTGACAGGTGCTACGCCACGGGGACAGGTGCTACGCCACGGGGACAGGTGACAGGGAACAGAAAAATTAGTTGTGTAATTAATTCTGTCCAATTCCAATTACTTATGGAGAAGATTTACAAGTAACGGATATTTAATTTCGCCAGATGTAAAAAGTAAAATCCATCAAAACCTATTGCCCATTGCCTCTTGCCTCTTGCCTATTGCCTATTGCCTCTTGCCTTGCCATAACGACAATTTTTAACGCCAACCTACTGAGAAAACCTATGTCCAACTAGATAAAGGGGGAACTTGCATCAATTCCTGACTGAGTTGTTTGTGAATATGACCGTTAGTAGCCAGAATTCTCCCCGAATCAATGTTTATCGGAGTTCCATCATAAGCAGTGACATTTCCTCCCGCTTCCTGAACCAATATGATCCCAGCTACAACATCCCAAGGCGCAATTCCCCTTTCCCAATAACCATCAACTCTCCCACAGGCTACATAAGCTAAATCCAAGGCTGCTGCACCATCACGTCTGACACCTTGAGTAAGATGGGTAAGATGACAAAACTCTGCATAATTGTTGTCAGCAGTTTCCCGGCGATCATAAGCAAATCCACTCACTAACAAGCTTTTACCTAATTCCGTTGTTTGGGAAACCTGAATAGGGCGACGGTTACGAGTTGCACCTAAACCAGCAGCAGCCCGAAATAATTCATCACGAAAAGGGTCATAAATTACCCCTACCTTGGGGACACCGTGAATCAGCAACCCAATGGAAACAGCGAAACAGGGGTATTGATGGGCGTAATTAGTTGTACCATCGAGAGGGTCAATAGCCCAGAGAAATTCATTGTCTTGATTTCCCAATTTTCCCGACTCTTCAGCGAGGATGGAATGCTGGGGAAAATGACGACGCAATACTTGTAAAATTACCTGTTCAGAAGCTTTATCAGCAGCGGTAACTAAATCACCAGGACGACCTTTTTCGGTGATTACGTTTTCTAATTTACCTAAATAATCTTGTAAAACTACACCTGCGGCTAAAGCTGCTTCTGTAGCAATATCTAGAAAAATTTGCATATTTGTTAGTTGTCAGTGGTCAGTTGTCCGTTGTTGGTCGTTATACTCTTACATTTAACGAGAGAGACGACGAAATTCTCCAGGAGTCACTCGCATGGGTTTATCGGTATTCCAGATGCCTTTTCCCATAATTCTCGCCCATTGTTGTGCGTGTTCTAGTCGTTGGTCGTATTTGCGATTAGGCGATCGCGCTACAAATAAAGCATATCCTTGTTTGACAACTTCTTCATTTAACAACAGTTTATCTTTCCATACATAAGCCAAGGTTCGGTTAAATTTATCCTTAGCTTCTAAGTCAAATTCCAGATTCACAGCCTGATTTGCACCCCCAATTAAACTTTCCACAAATTGTTTAGCATCCTCACCCCAAGGGATTTGACGGATATCAGGTGCATCTAAACCAATTAACCTGACCTGAGAAATTAAATTTGGTTGTGACTCCATTCCCAAAACTTCTAAACTTTGTCCACTCACAACCCGTGCTACCTTAACACTAGCGGGAGTTATTGAAGACTTGTTTGGGCTTTGACAACTCACCAAAAGTAACAAACTAGTTAATATAATTATTTTTGGCGCAAAAATGCGAAGATGGAATATTACAGCAGCCATCCTCGCCATCAAATCCATTACCCTAAACACACAAAAAATCTTAATCCTCATCTAAGGGTAAACCCGCTTTAACTTTGCCCTTACCAAAAAACCGCCCAAACTGAAGTTCATAAACCTCATCTTCATCTTGTGTTTCCACTTCCAAATCAGAACGAGCGTAACTTACACATAATAAAGCGTAACCTTGACGGCGTAAATCTGGAGACAGACCAATGGCTTCCGGTTGGTGAATTTCTCCTGATATAACTCTGACAGCGCAAGTCGTACAAGCCCCATTCCGACAAGAAAAGGGGAGTTCCGTCCCGTTATGTTCAGCCGTGTGTAAAATATAACGGTCTTCAGGAACTTCCAGAGTATGTGATGTCCCAGCTTGGCGATTGTAAACTTTAATTTTGTGGGTTTGAACCATGTTGATTTTCAGATTTGCGGATTTGGAGTTTCACACTTCATTATAAGAAAATTGGTCTAAAACTCCGCGCTTTCAGGTCAGGAAGTGGTGATAGCGCGGCGTAGTCCTAGCCATAAGAAATCTTTTTCCTAAAAAGGTTGCCTTTTTTAAAATTCTATTGTACTATAGCAAAGCGAGACAACTGGAGAGATGGCCGAGTGGTTGAAGGCGCAGACCTGGAAAGTCTGTTATGCAGAAATGTATACGAGGGTTCGAATCCCTCTCTCTCCATTCCCCAATAATAATTAAGTTTGATTTAACAATCCTTGCTTATAGGCGCACAGAATAGATTTTGCCGACAAAACTTAAAGAGAATTTTTGGATATAAATAGTGAGTTTCGCCTAAAGGTGTGCATATTGTGTAAAGTATATGCAGGCAGACGGGAAAATATCATATTCACCTAGAAGAAATTGGCTAAAATCCACCTGATAGGTATTAATTCAACCAAGGCAGGATTAAGAAATTAGTTAGAATTTAGCTATTGTCAATTTACCTACAACAACATCCCCACTTTAATATTTAGAGGTATCAATGCAGTTTGACAATTTTAGCAAAAAAACAAACGAATATAAAGAACTTAAAGAAAAACCTCATTGGCAAGGTCCTGCAAGCAAAGGCAATATTAAGCCTAAAGAACCTAATCCAGCTAATAATATTGGCTTTAATGAGGATGACAATCGTGGTCGGGTAGCAATTTTTATTGATGGATTAAATCTATTTCATGCCGCATTACAACTGGGAATTGAAATTGATTACGTCAAATTGCTTTGTCGTCTAACAAAAACTTCTCGATTACTACGTGCCTTCTTTTACACAGGAATGGATAGTGGCAACGAAAAACAACAGGGATTTCTTTTATGGATGCGTCGTAACGGCTATCGTGTAGTTACCAAAGATATGAGTGTAGTTGTAGATAATTACAAAAAACCTAATCTGAATGTGGAAATTGCCGTTGATATGATTACTTTAGCACCCTATTATGATACCGCTGTCTTAGTCAGTGGAGATGGAGATTTATCCTATGCTGTTCATGCAGTTAGTAATGTAGGTGCTAGAGTGGAGGTAATTGGTTTGCAAACAACTACCAGTGATAGTGAAGCTCGGTCTAGAAGTCATCTTATTGATGTGGCTGACGAATTTATAGATTTTGACAGTATTAAACAACACATTCAAAAAGATGCTGCTATCGGTTATAGTTATCGGACTTCTGCAAATTACCATCTTCCAATTCCCAACATATAAATTTTTCTCACTTTGATGCCGACTATACCAATCACTAAGGTGCTGAGAACATGAGCAGAAGTAATTAGTCGTTATTTGATAAATATCAACACTTTACAAATCAATGATTTTCGGAATATTCAATGTTGACACCATCAAAAATTAAGCACTTTATTGCAGTTCTACATGATTCTTCCTTCTTTCTCCTGACTCCTGACTCCCCACATACTAAGTAGGTGAAGACAATAAAATCAATCTGTGTAAAGAAAAGTAAAATCGCCCAAACCCTCTTCACTCTTGCCTCTTGCATGATTGCCTCTTGCCTTGCCATAACGACGATTTTCAATGCTAAGGAACGCAAATTTAATAACCTGCAATTCTGATGTCACCTGGAATGGTGCGTTACGCTGTCGCTTTAAGCGAAGCCATGCCCGCAAGGGCTTTGCACACCCTACTTTTGCACCTTATTTAATTCACATTCCTAACCTACCTATGCCAACTTCAAATTATACTAAAAACGGGTCGCAGCCTTAGGATGAAAATCGCTAAGAATATTGATATGCAAGGATCTTTGCCTGGTCAAAAGTCTAGTAATTATGTGTCTTCAGTATGTTTAAGTTTAATCGTATTAAATGCTGCATTCTATTTGGCACTTTTTTCATATCTATGCTATACCAGTGTGGGAATAGCTAATTAATATTAATAAATATACAGCATATTACAGATTAATGAGGTACAGGATCTAAATTCAAAGCCGGACAGCAAGCCAGTTTTACTCCTGACTCAGTAACTCTTGAATTCCGCTGTAGTTACCATACTCCAAAATTCAGCCTTGAATCAAGTATGATTACTTATTAATTTATTTTTAGCATTCACTTAAAATGTATCTGAAATAGATATTTCTTTGAGAAATTATATCATTGAAGGAGTAGATGTAGTGAATCAAATCCAGTCAACTTTAGTTATTAGCTATGTCTTAATGACTGGCTATTTTCTTACCAATTGGTTAACCTTTTCTCTCCGTAACCCTACATCTTCTCCAGAAGATAAATTTTTATCTTTTGTCATGGTCATTATTACCACTATCTTATGGCCTGTAGTTATCGTTATCTCTTGCTTAGAAATTTTAAAAAAAGGCAAGTTAGAAGTTACTACGGTAGTTCCTGTACTTTTTGCAATATTCGCGTTTAGTATTTCCTACTATTTGAGTTCCTTTCATGAACATTGGTTGTGTTATTACGATCTATTTTGCCATATTTAAATTCCTATCAGCAGCGGGTTTAAATTTGGCTTGGCAATTTTTTCAACAAATCCTCAATATGCAACTTAACCTAAATTTGTACGTATATTAACTCAATCTTTACTCATGGGGAATGTCTTAGTTAGAAAATTGTGATGGTCAAATAAACAACACACAGTATATCTATCGGTTTATAGATGTATACAGGATTCCAAATGCTTGAAGCTATCGCTGTTGCTTGGTTGTTACTGATTCTTGGCGATTTTCTTTCTACCTTCTTCTATCACGTCCCTGAACATGTTTTTGGTAGCCTTCACTTGACAACTCACCACTCCTGGAAAAAGAGTTTTCGTCACTATGCAATTCTCACATTTAATCCCCAGGTGCTTTTAGATGGAATTTTGGGTGCATTACCTTATCTACTGGTAGGAATTTGGTTATGGAATTTGTCTCCTATTGGCGTAATTTGCGGTTTATTGTTTGGTCAGTTTCATGTATGGTGGAGACACGTCATAGCCTTGGGGTGGCAAACATCTCAACCCGTGACTGTTTTGTGTAAATTTCTATTTATTACTACGCCGGAACAGCATTGGTTGCACCATCAAAAAACTAACTTTGGTTTTGGCGATATTTTCACGTTTTTTGACCAACCGGCGAAAATTTGGATGCGCTGGTTACGGCTACAAAGAATCCACTGGCGTTTACAAGTTAAAAGCTGACTGGAGTGAGAATATTTTTCAGGAAAAATTCTCAACATACTAGTCATTAACTCTAGAAAATTGATTCATTAATACTATGGGCAATCCTGCTGTGTTTGCCCTCATGGTATTTTTAGTACCAATGTTAGTAAGTGGAAGCATTAGTACATAGTATAAGAGGGCGAACGACGGGATTCGAACCCGCGGATGGTGGTACCACAAACCACTGCCTTAACCACTTGGCTACGCTCGCCATTTAATTTGCTTTTATAAGTTTAGCATGACCTGAGAAAAATGATCAAGTTTTTTTGCCAGAAATTAGATACTTTTCTTGGTAGTCTTTAAAAGATTAACCACTACACCAGGTCAGGCTAGAAATGAAACCTTTAACTATGATAATATGCGTAGGAGCAGTGGGCGTTACTGTTCTAGGGGTAATTATGGCGAAAACTAACCCTAATCAGGAGGAGTATGAAAAGTATGCAGTCCAAAAGCTGACAACATACTTGGAAACTGATGTATGTAAAAAAACACCAAGCTTTTTGGAAAAGTTAATTAAAGTTAATTGTGAACAGTTGCTTAATTCTGCTACGCCACATATTAAGGAACTGATTACTACTACTACTAACCGACAAGATTATATAGTCTTTAGTATTTACCGGACGCAAATCAAACTGGATGCTTGGATAGCAGGGTACAAATTGGAAACGGTGGGGGCATTAAATCAATTTTATACTTATAATGCTGAGGAAAAATAAATCGGCGGAGGTCAAATGAAGACTTAATATACAAGTAGTTCTGAAAAATAACTACTATGTGATGAGTTTTTGTACTAACTGTTTGTACCCGCAAAATCCTGATGATGCGCGATTTTGTCTTAAGTGTGGTAAGTTAATTTTACTTAAAGAGCGCTATCGTCCCCTTTATCCTCTAGGTAAGGGTGGCTTTGGGAGAACAATCTTAGGGATGGATGAACATATTCCTTCCCAACCGCAATGCGTGATTAAACAACTCTGTTTTCCGGAGGAGAATCCAGCCGATTTTAAAAAAGCGGCGGAATTATTTCGACAGGAAGCTGTGCGTTTAGATGAGTTGCATCATCCTCAAATTCCTCAGTTGTTGGCATATTTTGAGCAGGAAAATAGGTTATATTTAATACAGGAGTTTATCCGAGGGCAGACTTTGGCGCAGGAATTGACGCAGCAAGGGGTTTTTAATGAAGAGAAAATCCAGAAGTTACTGGAAGATTTATTGCCTGTGTTGGCGTTTGTGCATGGTAGTCATGTAATTCATAGAGATATTAAGCCAGAAAATATCATGCGAAAATCTGCTGGGGGAGATTTGGTGTTGATTGATTTTGGCGTGGCTAAGTTGATTTCTGCGACTGGGGTGATGAAAACAGGAACAACTATTGGGAGTCCTGAATATATGGCTCCTGAACAAATGCGAGGTAAGGTATTACCAGCTAGTGATCTTTATAGTTTGGGTGTGAGTTGTATTCAGTTGTTAACGGGGATTTCGCCTTTTGATTTATATGATGATACAAGCGATCGCTGGATTTGGCGAGATTATTTACTGCCAGAAAATCCGGTGACACCACATCTGGGTGAAATTATTGATAAACTCATTTATAATGCTCTGGCTCAACGTTACAAATCTGCACAAGAAGTTCTAGCAGCAATAGAAATAAAAACACAATTAGGGAAAAAACAGCAACTTACTACTCTCCGTTCTGATACTGGTGTTAATTACCAACAGTTACGTAATTTTCTGGCCTGGAAACAGTGGGAAAAGGCAGATAAAGAAACTTGGGCGTTAATGTGTCAAGCTTTATCTAAGGGGAGAGTTACTTATTTATCTAATAGTGATTTGGAAAGTTTGCCTTGTCAGGATTTACAAATAATTGATCAATTGTGGATAAAATATAGTCAAGGGCATTTTGGTTTTAGTATTCAAACCCAAATTTATCATAGCTGTGATACCGACTATGCCCAATTTTGTAGGGCGGTAGGTTGGTATTTACCCTATGCTACTTCCCCCCGACAACAATTATCTTTTAAGTTATCCGCACCAATAGGTCATTTACCTTCTCACTTTTGGGCTAGTGGTACTCAGTTAGGAAAACATCTGAAAGCTTTAGCTGCAAGGGTGGCAAGCTGTTACAATTAGTTTAAAATGGATATCCCAGCGTTAACGTCTTTTTCTGTAGTAATAGCGAGGTAATATGACAACACAAGTTGTAATAGGAAATATTAATCCTGTTGTATTAGAAAAATTACAGGGTTTAGCTCGAAGTCATAACCGCAGTTTGGAAGATGAAGTTAAGACAATTTTAGAAAATTTCGTAGAGGCTGAATTAGTCAATCAGGAATCGGTTACTGCTCAAGGTTGGGAAAAAATAGATATTGCACGTCAGCGTCATTTAGGTAAAATTTTTAGTGATAGTGTTGAACTTTTGCGTGAGGATCGAAACCGTTGAGTAAATTTGTAGTAGATGCAAATGTAGGCATTAAATGGGTACTACCGGAAATTCATTCAGAAGCAGCATTGCGTTTGAATAAACCAAATTACCAATTATTAGTTCCTGATTTCTTTTTTCCAGAAATTGGCAACATTTTATGGAAGCGGGTACGTCGAGGAGAAATGAATTTAGATGATGCTCAAAATGATTTAGAATTACTTTTGGGATTGCCTTTACAAATTTGTTTATCTTCTCCTTTAATGCCAATGGTTTTAGAAATTGCAGTAAGAGTTCAGCAAGCTGTTTATGATTGTGTATATCTAGCTTTGGCAATCAATAATGATTGTAAAATGGTGACTGCTGATGAAAGATTTTATAATGCACTGTCTCAGGACAAACTATTTAATTGTTTGTGTTGGATAGAAGATTTACAATGAATTTTATGAAAGAAATATGTGAATATGAAGTTTTAATTTACATCTTAAATCGTGTATGTAAGTAATTTGTGGTATTATTAAAAATGGACTCACATCATTAAGTATAATATAGATTGTTATGGTCCAATAAAATAATCCTGTAATAAGTCTAATTTTTAATGTCAACAAAATGATTCAACCCCGTAAACAGTTTGCTCAACATTGGTTAAAAAGTGATAAAGCCCTGAATGCAATTGTCCAAGCGGCTAATTGTCAAGAAACTGATAAAGTTTTAGAAATTGGACCGGGTACAGGAATTCTCACTCGTCGGTTATTGCCGCTAGTAAAATCTTTGCTTGCAGTAGAAATTGACCGAGATTTGTGTAAGTTACTGGCTAAACAATTGGGGGAAGAAGAAAATTTTCTCTTGCTACAGGGAGATTTTCTCACCCTTGATTTACCATCGCAATTAACAACATTTACTAATTTTCAGAAGCAGAATAAAGTTGTTGCTAACATTCCTTATAATATTACTGGTCCAATTATTCAAAAGTTACTGGGGACGATTTCTCATCCTAATCCAAAGCCTTTTGATACGATTGTTTTGTTAATACAGAAAGAAGTAGCTGAAAGATTATATGCTAAACCCGGTTCGAGAACTTTTGGGGCGTTGTCGGTGCGGGTGCAATATTTGGCAGATTGTGAGTTAATTTGTACAGTTCCGGCTGCGGCATTTGTGCCTCCACCCAAGGTAGATTCGGCTGTGGTGCGGTTGAGTCCTAAACAGATAGAAATTCCGGCTCATGACCCCAAAAAGTTAGAAACTCTGGTGAAATTGGGATTTGGGTCAAAGCGAAAAATGTTAAGAAATAATTTACAATCAGTAATTGAACGAGACAACTTGACTCAATTACTGGAACAATTAGGAATAAATCCTCAAGTTCGGGCTGAAGACCTCGGTGTTGCCCAATGGGTATCACTGGTAAATACTATAGCAGCAGTCGGGAGTCAGGAGTCACCGAGTCAGGAGGAAGAAATTGAAGAATAGAGAATGAAATTTCTCCCCTATTCCCTATTCTCTATTTTCTATTCCCTCTTAACTGTCACCTGTCACCTGTCACCTGTCACCTATTCCCTATTCTCTATTTTCTATTCCCTCTTAACTGTCACCTGTCACCTATTCCCTATTCCCTATTCCCTATTTTCTATTCCCTCTTAACTGTCACCTGTCACCTGTCACCTATTCCCTATTCCCTATTCTCTATTTTCTATTCCCTCTTAACTGTCACCTGTCACCTGTCACCTATTCCCTATTCCCTATTTTCTATTCCCTCTTAACTGTCACCTGTCACCTATTCCCTATGCGTTCTTACAGTTTAATTGCACCTGCTAAAATCAATTTGTATTTGGAAATTATCGGCAGTCGTCCTGATGGGTATCATGAATTAGCAATGATACTCCAAAGTATAGATTTATCCGATCAAATTGATATCCATGCGTCTAGCACTGAAAATATTCGCGTTTATTGTGATCATCCCCAAGTACCTATAGATCAAAGTAATTTAGTTTATAAAGCGGCGGCATTAATGGCTAGGGAATTTCCCAAAGCTTTTAGTAATTTTGGTGGTGTGGATATTACTATCAAAAAACATATTCCTGTGGCCGCTGGTTTAGCGGGAGGTTCTAGTAATGCGGCAGCAGTGTTAGTAGGAATGGATTTACTTTGGAATTTGGGATTAACTCAATCAGAATTAGAAGAATTGGGTGCTGGTTTGGGTTCAGATGTGCCATTTTGTATTGGCGGAGGAACGGCAATTGCGACGGGTAGAGGTGAACAACTTTCTCCTTTGCAAAGTTTGGATAATTTACATATAGTCTTGGCTAAATATCGCAGTTTGGAAGTTTCTACACCTTGGGCATATAAAACCTATCGGCAACAATTTGGAGTTAATTATATTCAAGATTGGGAAGGTTTGGCGGCTCGTGCTAGTGCTTTTCATTCAGAAGATATGGTCAAAGCTATCTTGAATAAGAATACAGAAAACATTGCCCAAAAACTACATAATGATTTGGAGAAGGTTGTTTTACCAGCTTATCCTCAAGTATGGCAACTGCGGGAATTATTCGCTAGTCAACCGGGGGTTTTAGGAACAATGATGTCGGGTTCTGGTCCTTCTGTGTTTGCTATTGTTGAGTCTCCAAATCAAGGGGAAATAGTTAAGCAGGGGATACGTGAGGCGATTCCTGATGAGGACTTGGAATTGTTTGTCGCCCATACCATTAAACATGGAATTAAAATTGCCCAATAAAATAGCCTAAAAATTGCCTAAGTAGGTGAACACAATAAAACCAAACTGTGTAAAGAAAGGTAAAATCGCGGAGAACTTCTTTACTCTTGCCTGTTGCCTATTGCTTCTTGCCTTGCTATAACGACAATTTTCAACGCCAACCTACTTAATTTATTACTTTCCTATGAATCAACAGCCAGAAACGCCTTCAGTAGATAGTTCTAACCAAGTCCAAGCAACTCCTTTACGCTGTATAACTGGGTCTGTAATATCGGGAGGATTTGCATTTGCTACTTATTCTTTAATGATAGCGATCGCCACTACTTTTGCCAATAAACCCACCCATTCTGATAACCAAACTGTGATCAACATTGCTTCTGCCGTGCGTACCCTAGTTGTAGGTATAGTAGCCTTGGGAGCGGGAATATTTGGGTTAGTTGCATTAGGTTTATTCGCTTTATCAATTCAACTTTTGATCCAGCAATTAAGCAATTCTAAAAGTAGTTAGTTTTATCTAAGTGGGTGGACATTAAAAATTGTCGTTATGACAAGGGAACAGGGGTGATTTTTTCTGATTTTTAATTGGGCGCAAGCCCTGCGCCCCTACTCCTGACTTAACGTGAGTTCGACATAACGATAATTTGTGGAAAACTCACCCCACGTAGGAGTCTCAAGCCCTTATTCTCTCGTTGAAAAAATCATAACTCCGTTCGCGTAGCGTCTCCGAAGGAGAAACTCCGAACTCACGTTGACTTAATTCCTCCCTGCGGGTACAGAGTTGACTAATCCTGAGCGATTTTGCCTAAATTGCAACTTAGTCTTTGTTGAATCTGGATTTAACTGATGTTTTTTCCGCCAATTTGCGGGAGATAAACCATAATGTTGGCGAAACTGTCGAGAAAAATGAGGAGCATTTTGATAGCCTATTTTCACAGCAATTTCCTCAATTGTCTGGTTAGTATTTTCCAATAAAGACAGGGCTGCTACCATGCGCCGTTTCACAATCCAAACATTGATTGGCTTTCCTGTTTGTTTACCAACTTGGTTAGTTAAATATGCAGAAGAATAACCTACAGCTTCGGCGACATCAGATGAAGTAATTCCTTCTTGATAGTTAGCTTCAATATAATCGAAAATTCTTTTCAAATGGGGAATATCTGGAAAAATTGACGAAGAATTTACTGATGTATTAGGTAATTCTGTTGATGTTAATTGGTTGGGGTTTGTTGCATACCAATATCTAAAAATATCTTGTTTTTGTAATCTAATATTAATGGCTCGCAATAACTCATCCGTTGTTACAGGTTTAGTTAAATAATCATCTGCTCCTAATTCCATTGCTTTTCGCAAAGATGCCTTGGTATTAATAGCAGTCAAAAAAATAAAAGGAGTAATTGCTGTTAATGAATCTTCCCGTAGATGACTTAATATGCTATAACCATCCATGTCTGGCATTACTAGGTCACAAATTACCAAATCAGGTAAATATTTCCTGGTTAATTGCAGTCCAGTTATACCATTTTCTGCACCTATAGCATTATAGCCTTGAGAGTGAAGATAGTCTAAAATAAAATTGCGGTTGACAAGATTATTATCAATAACGATAATCTTTTTTGTTTCGTACATAATTATTCCAATCACTAGATTTTGTTATTTTTAGCTATTAATTAACTTTGCACTGATTTACGGACAAATTTGGATATAACCCAGGGGAAAAGGAAACACATAATTAGAGTAAAGAGTTAATAAAATCTTGCTCATTGCTATTTGCTCAATGGGCAATTCATCTGTAGCAGCTTCATATTTAGGACTGGCTGAATAAGATTAGGAAGAATAACAGATAAGGGTTTCAGATTTTTTGATTGTCAAAAAGTGCAAGGTTTTGGCTGGTGGAGTCTCAAAATAGGTGCATTTTTCCTGGTCGAATTTGGAAAGTTGAGGATATCCAAATAGCTGAAAATGTTCCCAGTTAAGAATTACCTGGCTTCACAGACAAATTTTATAGCTTACGCCACGCCATCAGCAAACCTTATTCAAGTTTGAATAAATCTGATTTTATCAATAAAAAGTAAATAGTTTCAACTTAGTTGCATGAAAAAAGTAACGGTTGTTTTTATTACTTTTCACTTGAGTCACCCTGAAAATTGAGCTTACCAACATAGAATTGACACATTGTCAGTTAATATCCATATAAACTTTGGCATGATGAGGTTTGATAAATAGGTAAATTGTGAGTTATTTACCTGATTTCACTAAATTTAGTCTCTTTTGCATTCAACTATGAAAGAAGATACAAGGTCATCTATCTTCAGGCATATCTTTTTACATCAAATTAGCTGCTAATAATTTAACATCCTCCCCAGGATAGATAAATGACTGATTGAATTTATATATAACTGGGGCTTATAGCGTGGGGTAAGCCATAAAAGTTGCCAGTGAGGGCTATCAGCAGCCACTCAGCGCACTTGAGGGGGAGTTAGAAGTTTGATGGTATTCAGACTTAATTCTCTGCAACTGATTTATATAGGTTTTAGGTTGATTTAGCAAGTCCTAACTATCAGCAAGAATCCCTAAACGGCAAAATCAGGAAATCTGGAACAGATAAAAGTTAAGAAAGAACATAAGTAGGTTAGCATGAAACAATTTTTAATTTGATTAAACAAAAAAATTAACCTAGAAAACCAAAAAATACTATATAATTATTGCTTGCTAAATTTACACTTATAAATTCACTATTCTGACAGTTAATTAGAGGTAAAAAAATAAGAGCGAAAAATTTATCAAGTTAATCAAAAAATAATTCATGTATTGAGAGGATAACTTTAGGTAGTCTTAAAAAAGAGACATGAAAAATTCTCAAACCCATGAAATGATTCGTATTTTCAACAGGAGTGCATGTTATGAGTCAAAATTTTAGCGATTATCATTCGTCTGTTAACAAAAAAATTAAGACCGAACAAATAGAACAAATAATCAAAGCAATTATCGCGGGCAAATATTCTTGGGCTTGTGTTCTAGTTTTGCAATTTGCTGGTTATAATCCTATGGACTATATACCCTATCGTACTTATATCAGATTACTTAAAACTAACTGCTTACTTGGTAATTCTCAGCAAAATTAACTATCTGTGAGAAAAGTTGACAGATTCGATGGAAAATTAAAGTAGTTGCGTTTTTAAATCTGAGTTTGTGGAAATTTTTTCTGAAAAACAAAAAGGTAAGGTGAAGATTCATCAACAAAAATATGATTATTATGCAGAATTTATGAGCTACCAAACCACAATTTATCATCATCAAATGCAAACAATTATTAAAGAAATTGTGTGGCAGAAAAAACTAGAAGTTGCACAAATGCAACAAGATATGTCCTGGGCTTCCTTGCAACGTCAATTAAGTGCTGCTCCTACTGTGCGGGACTTTTTTACGGCTTTGCAGTTGAGTATTTATAAACCTAGTTTAATTGCAGAAGTGAAAAAAGCATCACTTTATCATAGTGTAATTAGACCAGATTTTGACCCAGTTACTATTGCTCAAGCCTATAAACGAGGAGGAGCATCTTGTGTATCTGTTTTTACCGATCAAAAGTTTTTTCATGGTGGTTTTGATCATCTCCGTGCTATCAGATATCGGGTAGGAATACCTCTACTTTGCAAAGATTTTATCATTGATCCTTGCCAAATTTATTTAGCCCGTTCGGCTGGTGCAGATGCAATATCATTAATTGCTGCGATTCTGACAGATAAGCAATTACAAAACTTTTTACGAGTGATTCATTACTTAGGGATGAATGCTGTCATCCAAGTTCATAACTTAAATGATTTGGATAGAGTTCTGGCCTTAGAAGATGTGAGGATAGTTTCCATTAATAACCAGAGTTTAGGTGATTTTAGCATTAATATTAACACCACTCAGGAATTATTGGCAGTTAGGCGATCGCAACTTCAAAATCTGGGAATTTTAGTCATTAGTGAATCAGGGATAGAAACCCCCGATGATTTATCGTTTGTGGCTGAATGTGGTGTACAAACAGTAATCATCGGAGAATCTTTGCTCAAAGAAAATGATTTAGAACTAGCTGTCAGAAATTTACTCCAATCTAAATTTCCCATTCATTATGCAGAGGGATTAAAGATTGGGTAGTAATTGATAATTACGGATTGATTATAGTAAGGGTTTCCACCAATCACTATTACCGAGATACCATTCTATAGTTAAACGTAAACCTTCGGTGATTGTTACAGATGGAGTCCAATCAAATTCTGTTTTTAGCTTATTGGCATTAATGGCATATCTTCGATCATGTCCAGGTCTATCCTTCACAAAAGTAATTAATTTTTCCGCTGGATATACTGGTAAATCTGGTGCTAATTCATTCATAATTGCACATAAAGTTTGTACCAGACTGATATTTTCAACCTCGTTATTGCCACCAATGTTGTAATTTTGTCCGGGTTTTCCTTGATGGATTACCACATCTAACGCCCGACAGTGATCAACTACATATAACCAGTCGCGGACATTTTTGCCATCACCATAAACAGGTAATTCTTTACCAGTTAAAATATTAATACACATCAAAGGAATTAGCTTTTCAGGAAATTGAAAAGCACCATAATTATTAGAGCAATTAGTGATAATTGTCGGTAGTTTATAAGTATGATAATAAGCCCGAACTAGATGGTCACTTCCAGCCTTGGAAGCGGAATAAGGACTATTGGGACTATAGGCTGTAGTTTCTGAGAATGCGGGTTCATCTGGGGTGAGACTACCATAAACTTCATCGGTAGAAACGTGAAGAAATCGGTAATTACTAGGTTGGTTTTTTGCTTGCCAATATTGACGGAAAGCTTCTAATAAAGTAAAAGTTCCGACTACGTTAGTTTGGACAAATGCAGCGGGTCCGGTGATGGAACGATCAACGTGAGATTCGGCGGCAAAATGAGCTATGGTATTTATATTTTCCTCTAAAAGTAGTTTATCAACTAAAGAGCGATCGCTTATGTCTCCCTGCACAAATCGGAAATTCTCTTTGGCTTCAACAGAGGCTAAATTATGGCGATTGCCAGCGTAGGTCAGAGCATCCAGTACCACGATTCTATCATTTGGATAAGCCTGACACCAATGATGGACGAAATTTGCCCCAATAAACCCAGCACCTCCAGTCACCAATAATCGTCTATCCATGAGATTCCCTAATTACCCTGTAAATATTTATTATTGATTTTAGCAAAGATTCTCTGTGTAAACAATTGTGCTAACCGGATTTTTGTAAAATCGGGAATTTTAGTTGCATAGTTATGTTTATGATCAAAGAAGTTATTTATTTCTGCTAAAATTACTCCTAAACGGTGAATAATATACTCAGTTCTGTATTCTGCTAACACCGTTTCTGATAAAGTCAATGCCGATGATGCTTCTAAAACCTGCAAAATCTTGGCAACATCATATTCTAAAGCATAACCAGCGATTTTATAAGCATTAAAGCCCGGATCTAAATAATCCGATAATCCCCCATTGACACTAGAAAAGACTTGACAGCCACAAGCTAATGCTTCCATTGGTTGTAAGCCAAATCCTTCGCTAACTCCTTGTAATTTCCAATATTCTGCCGAATCATAAAGATAAACTTTAGTCCGATTAAATAAAGCTGGTAAATTTTCTACATAACTATCAATAACCAATACTTGACATTTTTTTTCTAAAGCCGGAATTAAGGTTTTAATTAAATATTCTGAAGATTTCCGGGTTTGCACTAAAACATCAATATCTCGATGTTGATGTAAATTAGTAAATTCATCACTAATTTGATTGGGTAAATAATAAATGAGAGAATTTGGGGCTTGTTGTCCCCAATAACCTAAAGTATTTCTACTTACTGTAATTATGGGAATACTAGCTGGTAAATTAATTTTATAACCTGCACTGTGAGCGTGATAAATCACATGATATTTTTGCAATTCAGTCGCTAGTTTACCAACATCGAATCCCCAACTAATTACAAAAATTATGTTATCTAAATCTAAGTTATTTCTTTGTAATAAATCATCTAAAAATAATTTATCTGATTCTCGCTGACGATAGGTAACTACTTCAGCATCACAAATATGTTGAGCTAAAGCAACTGTTTTCAATTCTGCCCAAAGACCACCACAAGCAAATTTACCATTTGTTCCGGGAACTAAAAAATACAGTTTTCTCATCGTCCTAAATATCTAATTTTGAAGTTTATAAATAAGGGTGTGAGTGGTGAATGAATCAGGGCGCAGTCCCTGCGCCCCTACGGATTCCTAATTTTCCCAATATACTTTGATAAAATGACTTTCTTTGCCCCAAAAATCATGGGTGATGGTAATATTTTCAATAGCTAAATTAAAGGGGATAGAGGTGGTAAGATAACGCTGGGTGAGCATTCCTAAATCTGGTGCAATTTCCGCTGCGGCCGTGGCGGCTAAACCAAAACCGATTAGTTGTTCAATTGGTCGAAATGGGAGTAAAAAAGGAATTGTTACTGCTAGTCCTGCTGTTAATAACATTGCTACAGATACATTTGTGCCACAGCGGGGATGTACAGCTAAATCCCATTCTCCAGTGGTCAGACGATGTTTAGCTAATGTTACTGCACGGCGCAAATCATGAATATTCACATCACCATAGAGAAAAAATCCCTGTTCGGTAGACAAACCACCTAATAATTCATCATCTAATTGGATATTGGTGGTTGTTCCTGATGATAAAGAGGAATATTTATTTTCCCCTAGTAACCAGACAGTGGCGTGTTCCAGGGCATGAACTTGACGTAACATGAGAATTTCTTTCAACCCAGGGATAAAAGATAACTGTTGGAGTAAATCAGCATCTTGATTGGGGCGAGGTGCAAGAAAGTCAAAGTTAAAGGAAGACGATTCGCTCGAATAAGAAGTATTCATCTTTTTTCTTTTGAGAATTAATTTTCCTTGGTGATATTTTTTGACGATGGCAATAACTGAAAATTTCTGATTTTCCCAATAACCTCACCCCAATTCCCCATTACTATTGAGCGCTGATCAGTTCTACGTCAAAAATTAAAGTAGAGTTAGGAGGAATAACGCCACCAGCGCCACGGGCACCATAACCTAGTTCTGAGGGAATAATTAGTTGACGACGGCCACCTACTTTCATGGAGATTACTCCTTCGTCCCAACCTTTAATTACTTGTCCTGTGCCAATTTTAAACTTGAAGGTTTGATTGCGATCGCGCGAACTATCAAATTTAGTTCCATCTGTTAATGTCCCGGTGTAGTGAACCTCAACGGTTTGTCCAGTTTGGGGAATTGCGCCCGTTCCTTCTTCTAGTTCAATATATTTTAATCCAGAGGCGGTAGTAACAGCATTTGCTTCAGACATAGTATTGCTCTTTATTGGCGTATTGTTTTCTGGCGTGACAGTGGTGGTTGGTTGTGCTAGGGATGAATTACCAATCGCCGCATCTTTTTGACCGCTAATTTGGGTAAATACTAAAACGCCAACACATACCAGCATTAACACCACGCTGAGGAAAATTCCTTTCAAAATCAACCCTCTCTCTTTTAATTACTGGTGATCAGATGACTGACAGAACAAAAATTAGTTTAAATCAGAAATGACCTTTTAGCGCCATAGCTTATTTTCTAAATCCCGGACTTGACGCTCTAAACGGTCTATTCTCCCCCGTAATTCGTCTACTTCTGACTGACGGGCGACTCCCAAATCCTGCATCATGTTTCGCATTTGTCGCTGCATTTGCTCGTCCCAGTTGCCTTGTTCTGACTGTAACTGATGGACAAGATCATCCATGACTGCCTTTGCTTGCTCAGGATTGAGTTTACCGTCTTTCACCAGTTCATCACTCACTTCCTTGAGTTTGTCTGCAACTAAAGAGGTTGTGCCAATACCCAACATCATTAGCTGTTGCAACCAATTGTTACTATCCATACTCCCATCCTCTGACTTGTTGCTAACTAAAAGCTTTGTAATTCTAGCCTACACATTTATTTTGTCAGTTGTCAGTTGTTAGTTGTCAGTTGTCATCAGTAAAATTCCTCTCCCCTGCCC
>NZ_JADEVZ010000086.1 GCF_015207875.1 Dolichospermum sp. LEGE 00240 | reverse complement strand
GGGCAGGGGGCAGGGGAGAGATTTTCTTCTTTCTTCTTTCTCCTGAACTCCTGGATGACAGTGGTGAAGTTGTTAAAAAATCTCTGTCCACTAGAACGCATATTTGTCAATGCGGTTGTATGATGGATAGAGATGAGAATGCAGCTAAAAATATCCTGAGTCGAGGATTGAGTACCGTAGGGCATACGGGAACTTTCATGCTAGACATGAGTAACGCTTTAGGAGATAAGTCCTCTACTCGTGCTGGAGAAATCCTGGACGAGCAAGTCATGTCTTTGATTAAAGAATCCCTGTCTCTTTAGAGCGGAGAGTGTCAAAATTGAATACACTCAATTATAAATATCATGACTGCTGAAAAACAGTTTCAATAAACCTATTTCAAAGTATTTAAACCCATGAATATGCAGGAACAACCCAACAGTGCAGACAAAAAACGCACTGAGAAGACAGAAATCGCTCTTAATCTAGATTCTGAATTGATAGAGCAAATTCAACATCTGACTAATGATCCTAGTAAGGTGATTGAGGTGGCTATCCGTCAATGGTTACGGGGTGATTTTAATAGAGATGATGAGTTAACACGCGCCCCTCTACGGACACCTGTTCCCCCCCGTGGTGAGTGGAATGATTAAAAGGATTCAATATAGTAGGAGTCAGGAGTCAGGGGGAAGCAAAGAAGAAAGAAGAAGTCAGGAGTTAAGAGTCTCTTGCCATAAGGCTTTTACTGTAGATTATGTATCTTATTCAAGTGCATACCGCCGTATTAGCCAATGATAAGAAATGTAAACATTAATGTCTTAAATGCCAGAAAAGTCAAAAATCCACCCTGGAAAAATGTAAAACCTGTAAAAGTTTATGCCAGAATTTAATTAGCTTTAGTATAAGCACGGTAGGAAGCTTTTTGTCTATCCAACTCGATTAATGACTATTAGTGCCAATACCCCATTTCCGAATTTAATTCCTCAAAATCTGGAATCTGTGACTCTCATGAGCGATCGCTCATCAGCAACTCTGGGAGCAGAGTTAATATATACTCAGGATGCCTCTGGACGCTATTTGACTTTTTATTGGCAACACAGCGAATACTTAGGGGGTGATCCCCAGAAGATAGTTGATGTCCTCAATGAAAATGATAGCTTTGCGCCAGTAGATAAGGTTGTTTATCTAGAACATTTACACCGGATTTTGAGCAGTTCTGTGCCGGAAAGGGTGAAATGCTGGTTTAAATGCCCAAATATCGAATTATTAGAGTTGGAATTGACAATTACGCCGATTCTGCCGCAGTTTGGTCAGCCAACAACTACAGTGTTGGTGATGGGTAGGTTATTACCATCGAAAATTAATCCTCAAGATGTGAATCAGGTACTTAAACCGCCAACAGCACTTGAGTTAGCTTTACGATTGCAGCGACATCAGAAGTTATTAAACAAAATCACCAGAAATATTCGTCGGACACTGGATTTAGATGTTATTTGGCAACAAACGGTTGATAGCTTGGGAAAAAGACTCAACCTAGAACGCTGTATTATTTGCCCTTATCAACCCGCTAATACCAAGGTTCGGGTAATTGCTGAGTATCATCGGCCGGAGGAAATTTCTATTCTTGACTCAGAAATAGATATATCTTCTGAGCCGGCTTTTGCTCAAGCATTAGCGACTTTAGAGCCTGTGGTGATGGCGGTTTCATTTAATCACCAATCTCCACAGTCTCAATCTCTGGTTGTTGCGACTTGTTACAAAGACAAAGCTAATGGTTTAGCTGCTCTTAGTTTTGTTGATGAATGCCATCCACTAACACAAGCAGAATTAGAATTAGCCAAGGAAGTGGCAGATCAGTTAGGAACAGCGATCGCTCATGCTACTTTATATCAAGAACTAGAAGAATCTCGACAAAAGGCTGAAGAAGTTTCTCGCTTAAAAAGCGAATTTCTGGCTAATGTCTCCCACGAAATTCGGACTCCTCTCAATGGCATGATTGGCTTCTTAAAGCTAATTTTAGAAGGAGTTACAGATGATGCTCAAGAACAACATGAGTTTATTTTGGAAGCTCATGAATTATCTTTGCATCTCTTAAATATCCTCAATGATATTTTGGACTTTGCTAAAATTGAAGCAGGTAAAATGGAATTAGACTGTTCACCAGTCAATCTCAAAGAATTATTTGATGACGTTGAAGGCTTTACCCGTCAGCAAGCGGAGATGAAAAATATTAGTTTCCGCATGGAAATGCCGACAATTTCTGATGCAATTATTGTTCAAGGCAACTATAAGAGATTATTACAAGTCATGCTAAATTTGGTAGGTAATGCTATTAAATTTACCCATGAAGGTGGTATCACTATTAGTGCCGATTTAATACCAAAAAAACACCCTACAACAGTCAAAGTTCGTGTTGTTGACACAGGTATTGGTGTTTCCTTAGATAAGCAAGATAAGCTATTTCAATTATTTTCTCAAATTGATGGTTCTCGGACTCGTCACTATGGTGGTACAGGTTTAGGACTGACAATATCCCAAAAGCTCATAGAAGCAATGGGTGGTGAGGTACATTTTTATAGTCTAGGTGAGGGACTTGGTTCGACGGTGACTTTCACTGTGCCACTGTATCAACAACCATTGATGGTTTAGAACAGGGAATTGGGAATTGGGAATTGGGAATTGGGAATTGGGAATTGGGAATTGGGAATTGGGAATTGGGAATTGGGAATTGGGAATTGGGAATTAATGATTTTCGATAGAGTTTATTTCTTGTAGGGTTTGCCAGCCGGCGTACCATTGGGAATTATCTTGTAATAATTTAGCATTTAACCAAAAGCGCACTTGAGGATCACAAGCTGCCACCATTTCCGCATATACCCATTTACCCTGATTTTTGCGGTTAACAACCTGAAAATGTCGCCAACCATCAACTTTTTTCTGTGCAGTCCATTTAGAACCCAGCAAGTAAGGAAATTTTTGTTTTTTAGTCATTTGTCAGTTGTCAGTTGTCCGTTGTCCGTTGTTAGTG
Source organism: Dolichospermum sp. LEGE 00240 (assembly GCF_015207875.1). Lineage (GTDB taxonomy): Bacteria > Cyanobacteriota > Cyanobacteriia > Cyanobacteriales > Nostocaceae > Dolichospermum > Dolichospermum gracile. The sequence goes on along the minus strand of NZ_JADEVZ010000086.1, from coordinate 16,241 downwards.
GCTAAGAAATCCTATTACCCATTACCTGTAAAGTTTTATATCAGATATTTTCTAATTTAATAAATATTTACTAATCCAGGAGTGATGGTAACAAAGAGGGAAGCGATCGCTCATAAAATTTCTTTATTGCCAATTTTACTCCTGAATCAGAATACCCGATTAACCTGATCCCCAGATCTCACCTTTATTTTCAACCGACCGTTGACAATGGTTTTCTGGTTGTACACACCGTAAATACCCGCAATATTGTCAACAGTCACAAGAGTAAGCCTATCTTATGGAATCAATAGATTTTTATCTATTTCATTTTTTTGTTTTTTGAAACCATTTTTATAAAAATAAAATATTAAAATTTAATTTTTTAGAATTTTGAGCTTTTTAAGCCTAATTAACGGCTTATTAGTTATAAATTAAAATATTTACTCACTTAAGCATCTGATATCAGCACCTTTTAGATTCCAGTCCCCTTTCCTTTCTAGAGAATTTGCACAATAATGGCACTCAAACACCTCACACATCGCCTCATCAATCTAGATACAGGTAAATGTTTGAGCTTAAGAGTTTGTTAAGAAACTATAAGAGAGGTACAACAATGAAACTAGCAGTTTACGGAAAAGGTGGAATCGGCAAATCTACAACCAGTTGTAATATCTCTGTAGCTCTAGCTAAAAGAGGTAAAAAGGTCTTACAAATTGGCTGTGATCCCAAACATGACAGCACCTTCACCCTGACTGGGTTTTTGATTCCCACCATTATTGATACCTTGCAAGAAAAAGATTATCACTACGAAGACGTTTGGCCAGAGGACGTAATCTACAAAGGTTATGGCGGGGTTGATTGCGTTGAAGCAGGTGGTCCACCAGCAGGTGCCGGTTGTGGTGGCTATGTAGTTGGGGAAACAGTCAAATTATTAAAAGAACTTAATGCTTTTGATGAATACGATGTAATTTTATTTGATGTCCTTGGTGACGTTGTTTGTGGTGGCTTTGCAGCACCGTTAAATTATGCAGATTATTGTCTAATTGTTACAGATAATGGCTTTGATGCCCTATTTGCAGCCAACCGGATTGCGGCTTCGGTTCGAGAAAAAGCTCGGACTCACCCCTTGCGTTTAGCGGGATTAATCGGTAATCGTACCTCCAAGCGGGATTTAATTGATAAATATATAGAAGCCGTGCCTATGCCTGTTTTAGAGGTATTACCTTTAATTGAAGATATCCGCGTTTCCCGCGTCAAAGGTAAAACTCTATTTGAAATGGCAGAGTCAGATCCTTCTCTGCGCTACGTTTGCGACTATTACCTGAATATTGCCGATCAAATTCTTGCGCAACCGGAAGGTGTCGTTCCCAACGACGCTCCTGATCGTGAACTTTTTTCTCTATTGTCAGATTTTTATCTCAATCCAGTAAAAGTTAAAGCCACAAATGCTGAAGAGGAATTAGACTTGATGATTGTATAAAGCATTTTACCTCTCAGGATGGACTTATGGCTTTCTTTGATAGTTTTACCGATTCGATCAAACAAAAGTGGCTGCAATTCTTTCAAGCCAATCGTGAATGGATTACGCTCCAAATGACTGTTGAATCAGTTTATACCCCTGATGGCGGCAAGCGTCCGTCTTCTTACCTCATCCTGGGAGTCATCAATGCTCTAGAACCAAAATTAGCCCAGCTAATGTTCCCCTTTGCCAAATTGAATCCAGATGCGGATACCTTAATTGAAGTTCTGGATTTGCATTTTGACCCTGATATTGCCCTTGGTAATCGTCTTGTCCCCACAGTAGAACCAGAAATGTATGCTCGTCCGTCGGCTGTGGTGGCAGATGTACCTGAGCCAGAAGGGGAATCTGTCTCAGTTTCTGGGATCAATCTGAATAATTTGGGAAACCCGGCGCAAACCACTTGGGCTATAGATAGAGATCATCAAGGCTTTGGCAGTATTTCTTTATCCGATGAAGGTGTTTCTCATGACTCAGAAGCATCATCCAGTTTGGAAGCAATGGGTGATTTCGGTCATACCTCTTTTAATCCGATGTCTTTAAGTGATGAGGATGCCTTTGGAGAGATACCGGAAAATGCTTTTAGTGGACTGAATCTATCTGATGATAATTCTTTGGATGAACTGAATACATCTGAAGAAAATGGATTTGATGATGTAGTTTCGGATATCTGGGGTGATGAAACTCCGCTGCATAATGGTGACGACAATTTGGAAGAACTGCCATCTGAAGTTTTTAATGAATCAGAAATGGCTCGTCTCTTCCCTAACAATTAATCGTTGAAAGCAGAATTTAGGTGACAGGTGACAGGTGACAGGTGACAGGGAAGAAAGTAGGGGGAAATGAATAACCCAATCATCAATCACCAATCACCAATCACCAACCATCTACTTTCCAAGTTAAAAAAATTAAAGGGAGAATATTAATATGACTGTTGCTCAACAGCCTGAAGCTTTAAATTTTGAATGTGAAACTGGCAATTATCACACCTTTTGCCCGATTAGTTGTGTCTCTTGGTTATATCAGAAAATTGAAGATAGTTTCTTTTTAGTTATTGGCACGAAAACCTGCGGTTACTTCCTCCAAAATGCGATGGGGGTGATGATTTTTGCTGAACCTCGCTATGCTATGGCTGAGTTGGAAGAGGGGGATATTTCGGCACAGTTGAATGATTATGAAGAATTAAAACGTTTGTGTGAGCAAATTAAACGCGATCGCAATCCTAGTGTAATTGTCTGGATTGGTACTTGCACAACCGAAATTATTAAAACCGATTTGGAAGGTTTAGCACCTAAGTTAGAAGCTGATTTAGGTATTCCCATTGTTGTCGCCCGTGCTAACGGACTCGACTACGCATTTACCCAAGGAGAGGACACTGTGTTAGCCGCTATGGCTCATCGTTGTCCTGAAAAGTCTCCCGTATCGGAAACTGAAAAAGGCGAGCGTAACGCCATTCAGAAGCTGATGAATTTCGGTAAGAAAAAAGAAGACATCGCTCAAGATGAATCTGAGTACGTAAATCATCCGCCTTTGGTGCTGTTTGGTTCTTTACCTGACCCAGTTGTCACCCAATTAACCTTGGAACTGAAAAAACAAGGGATTAAAGTTTCTGGGTGGCTACCCGCAAAAAGGTTTACAGAATTACCTGTGATTGAAGAAGGGTATTATGTCGCCGGTGTGAATCCTTTCCTCAGCCGCACTGCTACAACCTTAATGCGTCGTCGCAAGTGTAAACTCATTGGCGCACCATTCCCCATTGGCCCCGATGGTACTCGCGCTTGGATTGAAAAAATCTGTTCTGTATTGGGAATTACCCCCCAGGGTTTAGATGCAAGAGAAGCGCAAATGTGGGAAAATTTAGAAGAATATGTGCAATTAATTCGCGGTAAATCTGTGTTTTTCATGGGCGATAATTTATTAGAAATTTCCCTAGCCCGGTTCTTGGTGCGTTGTGGTATGACTGTTCAAGAAATCGGCATTCCTTACATGGATAAACGCTATCAAGCTGCTGAATTAGCTTTGTTAGAAAAAACTTGTCAGGAAATGGGTTCACCTTTACCAACAATTGTTGAAAAGCCAGATAATTACAATCAAGTTCAACGAATTTATGATTTAAAACCTGATTTGGTAATTACTGGTATGGCTCATGCTAATCCATTGGAAGCACGAGGTATTAATACTAAGTGGTCTGTGGAGTTTACTTTTGCTCAAATTCACGGTTTTGGTAATGCGCGTGATGTTTTGGAGTTGGTAACTCGTCCTTTAAGAAGGAATAATAATTTGAAGGATTTGGGTTGGGATAAGTTGGTGAGAGAGGAAGCGCAGGTTTAGAAACCAGATCCCCGACTTCTGAAAATTGATGATAATTTATTGATTGTTTTAAATAAGAAGTCGGGGATCTTTGACAATCTGAAGTTTTACGTTTTCTTCGGCAATTTTGGGACGGATCTGTTGGAGTCCGTCCTTTTTTTTGTTTTTATTGAACCACGAAGACACGTTCGCGTAGCGGATAGAACACGAAGGAAGAGAAGAAGAGTGTTATAATTGTGGTAAGTTGTTTTTTAAGTGCAATGGTTAGGGGTTGATTATGAATAAAACTATATCTTTTCAAGAAGTAATTGAATATGTGGAAAATCTTTCTCAAGAAGATCAGGATTTTTTAGTAGAATTAATTAAGAAAAGGAAGATTGAAAAACGTCGTTTAGAAATCGCTAAGAATGCAGAGCAAACTTTAGCCGCTTTGTCAGCAGGTACGGCTAAAAAAGGTACTGTGGCAGATTTATTAGCTGATATCATGGAAGAAGAATGAAAACATTAGTTTGGGATAGTAGTTTTAAAAGAGCCTTGAAGCGAATTATTAGGAAAAATCCCCAATTGCAGGAGAGAATTTCTGAAGTATTAGAATTACTAGCATCTGATTATCTCAATCCTGTTTTAAAGTCTCATAAATTAAGTGGTCAGTTAGATGGTTTATGGGCTTGTTCTGTAGCGTATGATTGTCGAATTATCTATACATTAAAACAAGATTCAGATACACAGGAGGAAATGATTGTGGTAATTGATATCGGTAGTCATGATGAGGTTTATTAAAAGTGTTCGTAGTATCTGTAGTATCTGTAGGGTGCGTTAGAAAGCCGTAACGCACCATTAATCAAGTTTACGGTGTTTTTTTCAGGCTATTTAACTTCATGAAATAATTACAATACATTAGTTTTAAAATTATGACTTTAATCAGCAAATTCAATTATCAACCCAAAAAGAAAGCTAATTTAATCGCACCAATAAATATTAAGCCATCAGATATATCAATAGTTATACCTGTAAGGGATAATCAAAAAGGAATTGATTTATTTTTGTATAATTTTTTTAAGTACCACAATTTAGAACTTTATCCTAGAGAGATTATTATTATTGATAATCTCTCGAAAAAGGGAATTACTATCAATAAACAATTTCAAGCTAAGGGTATTGAAATGCTCAAAAATGGGACCTGCGTCCGCAAGAAATTTAGGTATTCAACATTCCAAAGGTGATTGGGTTCTATTTACAGATAGCGACTGTATCCCTTCAGAATCATGGATTTTAGGATATATTCATTCAATGAATGGCTGTATTGGATATGCAGGCAATGTTAAATCATGGGGAAATGATTTTTTATCAAAATATTATGAAACACAAGAAATTTTAGTGCCTTTAAAAGTAATTGAACAGCAAGGATATACAAGACCAGAGTATTTAATTACTGCTAATTCAATGGTTTGGAAACCAGCTATTGAAAAAATAGGCTACTTTAATGAAAATATTAATATTGCTGCTGGGGAAGATATAGATTTAGGATGGAGATTGTTAGAAATTGGCAATCTTGATTATGCGTTTAATTCTGTTATTTATCATAATTTTGATGATGGTGTTATTGGCTTTTGTCGAAGATTTATTAGATATGGAAAAGGTAATAAAATTATCAGCAAAATGTATGAAGTTGACTTAAAACCTAAAGTTTTTCAACCTAATAAATTGAGTTTTATAAATCAATTTTTGTCTAAATTACAGTATATTTGTATGTTATGGGGATACATAAGCTAAATGCAAAACTTGAGGATGTTTTAAAAGTCAGATGTAGGTTGGGTTGAGAAAACCCAACAATCAATTATATATCTGTGTTGGGTTGCGCTGTCGCTTAACCCAACCTACAATTTTGCAAAAGATATAACAAAGAGCGATCGCTGTTTTAGGGATGTGTGGGGTGCGATAGCCAAGCGCGACCTAGGAATCGCTGTTTGGGGGTGAGGAGATGCGATAGTGAAGCGCGGTGGAAAATCGGATTGAGGGGATAGAATAGGATTAGATGGTCAGGTAAAATACCTGCCTAAATCATTCAATCTGATGATTTCAATAAACTGTATAATTACGGAGATCTAATCAAATTATGTATAATCAAATCAGTCTTTGGGATTATCTACCAGATACTAATAACCTGGTATTAGAAAATCAGGTTAACAAAAAAACTATTATTTCTACTGATGGAGAAGTAATATTATATCCGAATTTTTTTAGCACCAAAGAAAGTAATCAGCTTTTTTCAGATTTATATTCTAGTATTAACTGGAAACAAGAAATAATCCAATTTTTTGGTAAGCAAATGCCTATACCAAGATTGACAGCATGGTATGGAGATGAAGGAAAATCGTATACTTATTCTGGCATAGAACAACATCCAGAACATTGGAATCCTACATTGAAATTAATTAAATCTAAAATTGAGCAAATTGCACAAGTTAGTTTTAATAGTGTTCTTATCAATTTATATCGTGATGGTAAAGATAGTGTTTCCTGGCATAGTGATGATGAACCCGAATTAGGGAAAAATCCCATAATTGCTTCAGTTAGTTTTGGTGCAACTCGTCGTTTTTCTTTACGACATAAGCATTCAAAAAATCACAAAATTGATATTGATTTAGCTAGTGGTAGTTTTCTGCTAATGCAAGGTGAAACTCAGCATTTTTGGCAACACCAAATTGCTAAAACAGCTAAAGAAATTCAGCCACGAATCAATTTAACATTTAGAATTATTCACTAATTTAACTCAGGGTGTATCAATTTGATAGAAAAACTATACGAGTATATTTTAGAAGGATTAAAAACCTCACCAGATTTTTATAATCCCAATCTTCATCAGATATTGGGGTATGAAAGTCGAAAATTCCATCTCTCAAACTCTTACTCTCTGCGCCTGGAGCGTCTCTGCGTGTTCGTGCAGCGTGCCGTAGGCATAATAAAATCATACTTTTACTCAGCAACGCCACTTAATTGATATTGATCACGAAAAACAGTTGATGCTAAACGAAAATTGATTTGATGTTTACGAATATTCTGTTTTTGTTTGGCTGGATTTCAATCAAAACTATAACGCAAATTTATAAATTACAAAAGATTAAATAAGTTAACATCATAATTATACCATAATTTTATACCTTGACAGCGTTAGCAGTAGTTTACCGTAGGAATCGCTGTTTGGGATGTGGGAGCGCGATCGCTATTGTATAGTAGAATGGGGGATGGAGAAGAGTTTTTACTAATTACCAAATTATTTGCTAATATTTTTCAGAAGATCATATTGAAATTAAGGTAAATTTGTATCACTATGTTAACATCCGCCATTGATACTCAAGATGTAAAGGCTATGCAAGCGGTACGGGAAGGGGTGGTAGTGGGCGATCGCTCTCCTTGGGGACTCATCCGTATTTCTGGCGATGATCGGCTTCGCTTTTTACACAATCAAAGCACTAATGATTTGCAATCTCGTAAACCCGGTCAGGGGTGCGATACTGTGATGGTGACATCTACAGCCCGGACGATAGATTTAGTCACTGCTTATATATTAAATGATGCTGTTTTATTATTGGTTTCCCCTAACCGTCGTCAGGAACTTATGAAATGGCTAGATCGCTATATTTTCCCAGCGGATCAAGTTAAATTAACTGATGTGACAGCAGAAACAGCGATATTAAGCCTCATTGGACCCCAAAGTCATGGTGTTGTTGAAAAATTGGGCGCTGGTGATTTAATTGGTCAACCAAATGGTAATCACATTTTGGTGGGTGGGGTAATAGTTGCAGTGGGTAGCGGCTTGGCTGCACCTGGATATACACTGATTTTACCCCGCGCTGAAAAACAAACATGGTGGGAGAAGATACGGTCATTGGGGGCTGGGGAATTGAGCGATCGCGCTTGGGAAATGTTACGAATATTACAAGGTCGTCCCGCTCCTGACTCGGAACTCACGGATGATTATAACCCCCTGGAAGTTGGCTTATGGCATACAGTTTCCTTTAATAAAGGTTGTTATATCGGTCAAGAAACCATTGCCAGACTTAATACATACAAAGGTGTAAAACAATACCTTTGGGGAATTCGTCTCAGTGCTGCGGCTGCATCAGGAACAGTAATCACCATTGGCGAAGAAAAAGTAGGTAAACTTACTAGCTATACAACCACTCCTGATGGTCATTTTGGACTAGGTTACATCAGGAGTAAAGCTGGTGGAGTTGGCTTAAAAGTGCAAGTTGGAGAAGCAGCAGGAGAAATAATTGCTATTCCCTTTGTCTCCCACGAATATCCATCAAGTAATGTCTAAATTGTCCATTACCCATTTCCTCTACCCGGACATAATTCATCTATCCAAGACGGCAAAATATTACCATGAGTAGGTAAAATCCGGGTAATGTTTGGGGTGGGGACTCCCGTAGTTATCAATTGTTTATCTATTTGTTCCCTTCCCAATCCTACAGGTAGCTTAACTGAAGAATGATGATGAATCGGTGTAGCAACTGCAACCACAGAAATACCTGTGGTCATTTTCAATAACACCTGTTTGTGTTCTTTGGGTACAGGTGCATCTGTCAAGGCTATATGAGCCGGAGAGGTGCTAACAATCTGATTTTTGGCCGTAGAATGCTGGGATTTTAATAAGTTTAATTCCTGTTCAGGATTGAAGTGCAAACATAAGGCCGAAATTATTTTATCAGGATCATTGTTTAAATCCAAAATGAAAGGGAGAATTTTTTTGAACTCTGGTTCTAAGGTAGATAAAGTCGCTAAAATGTAACCTGAAGAAGGCCGGCGAATACCATAATAATCTTTCCAGATTCGCATTTTCACTAGCCAAGAACGATTTTGTTCGTAATAAATCAGCCACTTGTTTTTTAATGATTGACGTAAATGCTGAATATCCATTCATTCCCTCACTTCTTACTGTACCAAATTACAGCATTTATATATTTTCAGTGATTTTTATCCCTGGGGATGAAACCGATAATAAAGCATTTTCTTCACTCTTTTACCACCTAATAAATGTTGTTCCACTAATCTGGGTACTTCTTGGGGTAAAACCCGACAATACCAAACCATTTCGGGTAAAACTAGTACCATTGGACCATTCCCACATTGACCTAAGCAGCCACTAGATGTAACTGTCACATTAAGTATAGGTAAAGCGTGTAAAGCCGCTAAAACTTCCCTTGCACCTTGTTTTCTACAAGTACGATGTTGACATACTTTTACACAAATAGGAAGAGGTTGTTCCTGTATTTGGATATTTGATATTAATTCATTCATTTTTATCAACTATATCCTCTTTTTCCCATGATGGATTTAGCTCTTAATTACGAAAATAAGTAACGGTAATAATTCTGATTATATCATTTCGATTAGTAATAGCTGCTAACAAATGTTGAGTATCGCCACTATGGGGTGGCGATCGCTAAAAAATCCTCTCAAAAATCCTAACCGATCATCAATCCTTTACTGGCTAACCATTCCCTATTAAATATCCGTGATTGATAGCGAGATCCACTGTCGCATAAGATAGTCACAATAGTATGTCCTGGACCCAATTGTTTAGCCAAAGCTACCGCCGCACCGACATTAATTCCCGTTGAACCACCCATTAATAAACCATCTTTTCTTAATAGTTGATAAACCACACGCAAGGCTTCAGAATCATCAACTTGAATCGCATCATCAATAGGTGCGCCTTCCATATTAGCAGTAATCCGACTATTACCAATACCTTCAGTAATTGAATTACCTTCGATTTTGATTTCCCCAGTTTTGATATAGCTATATAGTCCACTACCTAAAGGGTCAGCCACGACGCATTTAACGCTCGGATTTTGTTCTTTGAGATACATTGCTACACCAGCATAAGTACCACCCGTACCAGTGGATGCCACCCAGCCGTCTATCTTACCATGAGTTTGTTGCCAAATCTCTCTACCTGTGGTTTCATAATGGGCAACACGATTGGCTAAATTATCAAATTGATTAGCCCAAATGGCGTTTTCCATTTCTGCCGCAATTCTACCAGATAGTTTGACGTAATTATTCGGATCTTTGTAAGGTACAGCAGGAACAGGACGAACTTCCGCACCCAGGGTAGTTAAAGCATCTATTTTTTCTTGGGATTGGGTATTGGGGATAAAAATCAAGCATTTATAACCTTTGACGTTGCAGATATGCGCCAGCCCTATTCCCGTATTTCCCGCTGTTCCTTCTACTACTGTACCTCCGGGCTTGAGGAGTCCCTTTTTTTCTGCATCTTCGATAATATACAGCGCGGCCCGATCTTTGACAGAACCACCAGGGTTCAGAAACTCGGCTTTAGCCAAGATTTCACAACCTGTTTCTTCGCTAAAACTGTTTAAACGAATTAATGGGGTGTTACCAATTGTACCAACAAATCCATTTTTGATATCCATTTTGTATCTACCTGAGTTTTTCCCGATCTACTTGTAGCAGCGCTAGTTCCCTCCGGGACGCTTCGCGAACGCTATCAAATTTTGTTTTTGTTTCGCGCAGAGTCGCTAAGGAGCAAAGACGCAAAGGAAGAAATACATTAAAATTGCTATAATCTCAATTTTAGTGCGATCTTCTTACAGACAATTTCCGAAAAGCAAGTACAAAAGATTGAATCTAAACTCAATTCAGCAATCTTAATATTGCTCGGTTTATTGCCGTATGTCAGTTATCATACAATATATTAAATGATGTCATAAATGAGGTGGACATTAATGAAATCTCCCCATGAACACAATCAAGACATTCAACGTCAGGTGGAAAAGCGACTGCGAGAAATAGATGATGAAATCAATGCTGTTGATCAACCTGTTTATCAAACTCGGAAACATCAGCCAGAACAAGCTCAAAAACCTTGGTTAAGAAAGGTAATTCTCGGTGGTAAATTTTTTGCTTTGGCTGTTGCAACTTTGGTTGCAGTTCGAGTAGCCTCAGTTTTAGCGGGAGTTGTGATTTTTGGGGCTTTGGCTTTTCTTGTTTATAAACTTTTCCTAGAATCCAAATTAGCGAATATTAGTAGTAAATATCAACCTTATCAATATCAACCTAAATCTACAAATCCTCAAATACCCAAACAACAAGTTTATACATATACACCTCCCAAACAAAATACTCCTCAAAATCCTCCACCAAAGGTAGAAACTCCACGTCAACAAGTTAATACTCCTCCACCAAACCCCGCAGAGTTAGAAGCCAAATTTCAAGCTTGGGAATTTGAACAAGAAATCGCAGAAATAAAAGCGAATATGAAATCATCTAGTTCAAGTCAAAAAGCCCAAACTCCACCAAAGACTCCAGCACAACAAGATAAAATTGCTGTCGCTTATCGGATTTTAGGATTACAACCTACTGCTGCTTTTATAGAAGTTAAACAAGCTTATAAAACATTGGTAAAAAAATGGCATCCTGATTTATTTGTGAATAAACCACAAATGCAAAAACAAGTGCAAGAGAAAATGAGGTTAGTTAATCAAGCGTACAATATTTTAAATGATCATCATAGTTAAAATGGATCTTAATTCAGGAGTAGAGAATATTCAACATTCTCTTACCAGGGATAGTAATCCGAAATCACATTTAGAGATATTATTTGCTTGTGCTTGAAAAATTTAACAAGCCATGCACCATCCTTTATTGCTGATTTTCGTTAAAATCACGATTTTTTCTTTGATGTTAGCCATAGGATGCAATCTTTCTTTTGAAGAAATGCTTTCTCTGTGGCGAAAACCTGCTTTACTATTCCGGGCGCTTTTAGCCGTTGTGGTGCTGGTTCCTTTAGTGGTTATTGTCCTGCTAAAATTGTTTAACTTACCCCCAGAAGTAATCACAGGATTAGCCTTGTTAGCGGCTTCTCCAGGTGCGCCTCTGACCACAAAAAGATCGCAAATGGCTGGATGTAGATTTTCGTACTCAGCCAGTCTTCAATTAACCCTCGCCATACTTGCAGTTTTAATTACTCCCGTTACCTTGGGGATTTTTTTCACCCTATTTCAGCATCTTGTAGAAAAAGTGACAATTTTAGAAGTCGCTAGACAGGTGATCATGGTACAGTTGTTGCCTGTCAGTATCGGTCTGTTGCTGCAAAAGTTGATTCCTAAATTTGTCGAAAATATCGCCCAACCTTTAAATTTTATTGCTGATATTCTTTTATTACTGCTGGTTATTGTGGCTGGTATTTTAGGAATTCCCCTATTTTTTAAAGTTTGGGGATTACCGATAGTTGTGATTACGATTATGGTAATTGCCTCTCTAGCAATAGGACACAGTTTAGGAGATCACAATGATGATACACAGCCAATTTTGGCAATCTCTTGTATTGCTCGTAATATCGGATTAGCCTTGTTTATCGCTATTTTGAATGACGTACAACAACAGGTAATTCCCACAATCATAGCTTATGTAATTGTAGGAGCAGTTCTAGGTGGTTTTTACTCCATCTGGAATAAACACAAATTAGAGAAACAACCTACTTAATAAATGCAATTTTTCAATTCCTCTCTGCACATCTGCGTGAGAAAAAGCTGACTTATGGCATTATTTGAACAGCTAGAGAGCGGGTTATCATTTTTCGTGACTTTGCTCAAATTCTTACTAGAATTAATTTCTGTTTTTTGTATTTTATTGGGTGTAATAAAAAGTGGAAAAATAGCAATTTCTCTAAACCATCATCATAGTCAAAACCGATTTCTGCAAATCCGGCTCAACTTTGGAATTTGGCTAGTGTTGGCATTAGAGTTTCAATTAGGAGCAGATATTCTTTCTACAACCTACCATTCAACCTTTGAGTCTCTAGGAAAACTAGGAATAGTTGCCCTAATTAGAACTTTCCTGAATTATTTTCTGAGTCAAGAACTCAATAAACAACAATAAAAGTAATTATTCAGAGGTAATTTACAGGCACATCTTACCACAATGAGTCAGCCACCCATAAACTTGTCTACCAACGATTTAGCAGCAGATAGAACAGAACTAGCTAAATACCGCAGTCGAGCGGCAGCAGACCGCACATTAATGGCGTGGATACGCACCTGTCTTTCCTTAATTGGTTTTGGCTTTGGTATTCCCACTATCGTTAGGGCGATTGAAAATACTCGTCTGAGTCATCACCTAAACCCAGTCAGATTTTCAGTGATTGTGGGGTTGTCTTTTATTGTTACGGGAATGTTGGGAATGGTTTTAGGGTTAAGAGAACACCGTCAGTTACTTAAACAAATTCAAAATAACCGCTATACCTACGAAACTTCTCACAGTGCGGAAATTATCGGCGTGGCTTTACTGCTAATTGGCTTCATGAGTTTTATTGGGGTGATAATTCGGGCAATGAATTTTTGACTTTTAATTTCACGGTGGTATTACTTCCTCTTCTCTTTTCTCTCCTTATTACGATATAAGGGATTTGCCAATGCTCTATGTATGAAATTTTTTAGGCTGATATTTTGTCATTAGTACCATTGTTTGGCTAAAATGTGTTGGCTATTTTCTGCCATTGAGTTTAGGAATAGGATAACCCCGCTAGAGAATTGTTAGACATTGCCAAAAAATTTGTGTTATATTTAACTTACTCCTTTTTTCCCACCCTAGTTCCGTTCACGCTCGAATTCTTTGCGTGTGCTTCCACAACAAACAACGAAAACCAAGGTAAACAAAGCAAAGGTAAGAAGGGTGGGGAGTGTGCAATGTAAGGATTGCAAAAGGATTTTAAGGAAGCAGCAGCATGGTCAATTCGTAGCATTCACAACCTAACTTTAAGGCTGCGCCTTAAAGAATCACTCAATGGCTGTGTTGTAAATACATACAGTGATTGAGTGTAACTAAATTTTTATGGTAGTGATTTGTGATTGAGTTGTAGTGTGCGAAAAAACCAGAGTTGCAAATCTACAAAATTCGCTTCTCAATTTTTTCTTTTGCAGTTAACTCTCTTCAAGGGCAGTCTCCAGTAAAATTATGGAGAATGTTACCGATGAAAATCCCAAACAGCGATCGCGCAGTAATCGAACCATCTAAGCTGACTGAGTATTTACTGAATACTGAACATAAACGTGGTGGGACAAAAGCGAAATTACTACTCCAATTTGGTTATTGTCCTAATAACTGGCAACAGTTAGAATCAGATATCCGTAAGTTTCATCTAACTGTAGATGTTAATCTAATTAAAGAAACTGCTTATGGTACAAGATGTCAGTAACCCAGCCCTGAAGGGACTGGGCTTGCAAGAGTAATCAAGCAAGCCGTGCTGACCAGACCACCCTGAGCGTAGTCGAAGGGTAGCCGTTATTTGAGTCACGACACCCCGGAATGCGAAGCTAGTTCCCTGCTCTGTCATTTGCAATTAAACAGTTTTAAGGTCACTGAAACAGTGTTGCAAGTCTAACAAGCTCTTATAACTGGTCGAAGCTAACATCACCCCAGAAATGGGAGTTGGTTTCCAGATTCCAATCAAAAATCTGGTTTCAATTTTAATATCCACAGCGGTTAAAACCGCACGTGTCGCTTCCCTCTCAGGTCTAAAGACACTGAGTTTCCCACTTACCGCGAGGTCTTATGAATTTCACTCTTTACTCAGATGTAATCTTATTGCGTGATCTTCCCGAAGACAATGTATATGCTGGAGATATTGGCACAGTAGTTGAACAACATGATGTTCCCGGAATAGAAACAGGCTACAGCGTTGAGTTTTTCGATATGCTTGGCAATACTGTAGCAATTGTCACATTGCCAATGAGTTGTTTTCGCTTGCCAACTTGTGCCGATAGACCGGCAGTCAGATTAATGGCTAATATTGCCTAGTTTACACATTCAAAATGATCCGAATCCGTTCTTTAACAACTGATGTGATAATTCGGGCAATGAATTTTTGACTTTTGATTTCACGGTGGTACTAATTTCCCTTCTATTTTCTCTCCTGATTACATATATGAGAATTTTTTAGGCTGATATTTTGTCATTAGTACCATCGTTTGGCCAAAATGTGTTGGCTTTTTTCTCCCATTGATGCCATTTTTCCATCACTTCTTTAGGTTGTAACCAATGTACAATAGCTTCATCTGGAGTGGTGACAATTACCAAAGCATTGTTAATTCTCAAGCCATATTGACGATTGACAGCACCGCAATAAGCCGCAAGTTGTAAGGGTTCATCATAAAGAGGTTTTATGCGTTCTGCGGTTTTAAATTCAATCACACAGGGAACATTGCAATAATTAGCTACACAATCAACTCTACCAGAATAACCCAGATAATAATGAAAAAGATTAGCTTCAATTAATCTGATATTATGAATATTTTCCAATATTGGTAATAGGTTATGCCAATAAGGTTTGATAAATTCAGGACAAATAATAGGCTCACCTAAAAAGTAATTTTTGACTTGTTGATGAATGAGAATACCCCTTTGTTTTGATTGTTGAGTAATTCGATTAGCTTCAAAATTACCTACTTTTTGTCGCCATTTTGTGAGTTGTGCTTTTTCTGCTGGAGGTTTGGTAGCTTTCAAGATTGAGGTAACGCTAGGAAGTCTAATACCGCGACTATCTTCGAGATATCCGATTCCGTTTTCTCTGGCAAGTTTACCGTAGTAGTGGGGGAGAAGGTTGTTTTTTAAAGTATTCATAATGCGTTGTCTTTAGGTTGATGATTCGAGAATATCTAGATTGCAACTAATAATCCAGAGCAAAACAGTTCAGATTGAAGTGAACCATTCTGAACTGTTAACGTGATTGGAAATTTACTATTATGTTATTATTGTTTTAAATATTACTGAACAACGATGAATACAGAAGCTAAATCTCGTAGCATTTCAGCAACTCCGCAAGGTCTAAAGAAAGTTAAAGATAGAATGAAGGATTTAGAAAGACCTGATAATCAAGATAAAAAAGGTTGGACACAGGAAATACTTGCTGACAAATCCTTTCTAAGTCTTAGTACAATCAAAAGATTTATGAAACGAGAATCTATTGATGAATCATCTATACTTTCTATTGCGAAAGCTTTAAATTTAGATATTTTAGAGATTGTAGATCCGAAAGAGTGGAATCAGGATACTAGCAATTTGGAAATTGAAATTGATTGGTGGGAACTTTGCCACACAAAACTAGAAAACCAGCAAAAACAGATTAGAAAAAATGCTTCTGAAATGGGATTTGAGTTAGATTTTCCACCTGTTCCACTGGGTTTAGTCGAACGCAAACACCAGCAAAGACGAGATGAGAATGTTGATAGAAGAGACGTTTATCAGTTAGAAAAGGAAGTCATTGCTAAAATTTACGGCTCTTTCGTCTCTTTTATGGTCACAACTAAAATTACCAAAATTTAATGCCGATAAATCTAAACCATAAAAGCCGAAAACTCTATCTCTGTAAAGGTTTGCAAACTTTTAAATACAAGAGAATCAG
>NZ_JADEVZ010000085.1 GCF_015207875.1 Dolichospermum sp. LEGE 00240 | reverse complement strand
TAATTGGTATGAAGTGCAAAGAAACTTATTCACTTTAGTTGTGCGCGACTACATTGTGGACAATCTTACCAATGCTTGTGCTGCTTCATCAACATAGATTCATTTTTTTGTCAATGCGTAAGTCCTAAATTATATGTTTAGAGGAATTTCAGTCAGAAATCAATCAAGCGAGAATGGGGTTAAAAGCAAATAATTTATGATTATTGTTTCTGATACAACCCCATTAAGTGAACTTGCTAAAATTGGTAAATTAGATTTACTTCAGGCTATTTTTGGCAGAGTGATAATTTCTCAACAAGTCTATGAAGAATTAACCACAGGAAATCATCCTGCTGTTTTAGCTGTAAAATTAGTGTCATGGCTGGAAGTTCGTTCTATAAATAATCACGAACTAATTAAAAAATTAAAATCACTTTTTTTTCACGCAGAGGCGCAGAGAGTTATATTTATAATATAAACATAGAAAAAATCGAACTGAAAGTCAGTGTTGCGCGATCGCAATTTATCAATTTAACCTACAAGCGATTCCTAGGTCGCGCAACGCTTACGCACTTTAGTCAATCCAACCTACAACTGATCTCACCTGAGTTCACCTCAATACTGGTTACAAATCTCGGAGATGTTTCTGGTTTAGTTCCCACTGTTCTTTAGTTAGGTTGCTGGAGTATACTTTACTCATTGCTCTCTACGGTTCTGTATTTTTGTATTTACAGATTATACCCTGAGAGCTTTTTTTACTCAACTTCTAACTTTTCAAACACCCTCTAAGATAATAAAATTGAAAACCTTCTTTTCTCGTTTCTGGTTCGATAAATTCATCTACTAAATCAAATCTTTGATTATATGTGGTAAAACTAAGCGTATAATCAAGTAAAATTGAATGTAATTTTTGAGGATAATCAATATTATTGCTAATATTTTGGGTAAGGAATACACAATTATTTATGTTTTGCGATCGCGCAAGTGCTGACTTGTCAGTTCGGCGATTACACTTAAACCCAACAGGTGATCGCACTTCATCCTAATAAACTCCCTGCACTTTTGAATAAATCCTCAAGCGCTTGATTGACATTTACCTCAACACAACGGCAAAATTGACCGGCAATCGATCACCTCTAGATCAAAATGATCGCTCTTTTCCTTATATGTATTGTATATTAAGTATTAGAACCTAAATCAAATTCCTAAACTTCTAAAATTCATGTAATTACTACAAGGATTTAACTGTGATTACAAATGCTAGTAGCCTTACCCTTAGCAATCTCCGTCAAACCTTTGGTTTGAGACTCAATTCTAGCGATCACTTTTTTGATAAATGGTTAAATAACGCGCCGACTCTAACTGAATCGGAACTACAAGGACTAGATCGCCTCACTCGCAACTATACCTATCTCAGTCAAGAAGAACCGCCCCTTGAAGAAATTGTTAAGCTTGTCGTAGTATCACCATTACTAGATTTGGCTGGTTTCTATCAATTTCCTTTTTTGGTAAAAGCAGAAGTAAGTACCAGTATCGAAGTTGCTGACGAAGCTAACGCTATGGCGGTTCAAGGCAGAATTGATATTTTGGTAATCCAAGATAGTTTTTGGATTTTGGTAATCGAATCAAAACCTGCAAGGCTGGACGTTACCGCAGGAATTCCCCAAGCACTTACTTATTTATTGAGCGCTCCTAATTTGCAGTCAAGTTGTTATGGAATGGTTACAAATGGCAGAGAAGTATTGTTTTTGAAATGCGATCGCCACCAAGATGTCCCTCAATATACGCGATCGCATACTTACCGGTTACTTGAAAATACAGCAGAACGCATCCAAGTTTTACAGGGACTTAAACAAATTGGAGCTTATATTGGTGATTTGAGGAGTTAGGCGATAGCGAAGCGCGACCTAGGAATAGCTTCACAATTATCTATCTTACGCAATCCTGTTGACTGCTTTAATGGTCAGATGATTGCAACTTAATACCCAGAACCTGAGTATAAGCGCCTCTAGCTTGTGTCACCCCAATTGTCCGCTGTGCTGATTCTATCATCGGACGGCGCAAACTCACAACTATAAACTGTGCCTGTTCTGCCTGTTGTTTAATCATTCTCGCTAATCGTTCCACATTTGACCCATCTAAAAACATATCCACTTCGTCAAAGGCATAAGCTGTTACGCAGCTAAATTTGATAACCATAATTTACTTGAACTTTGTGGTGCGGGCATCTTGCCCGCTAGAATTATACAAACTAAATGCACAACAGCTTAAAATGGAGAAGGACGATAACGTTGTAGGGAGAATATAAAACTTAATGCAGTTAAGGATTTTTCTCCTCCTGACATAGAAGCAAGCCGTTGGACGGGTTTACCTTTGGGGTGTGCGACTAGGTTTAAACCACTGTTAAAAGGATCTTCGGGATTATCTAGTTGTAAATAACCGTCACCATCGGAAAGAATAGCAAAAATTGATTGGAAATTCTCATTTACTGCGTCGAAAGCTTCTTTAAATGCTTTTTGTCGGAGGGTGGTAAAGTTTTCAATTCTTAATAATAATTCTGTCCGTTCACCTTCCAAAGTCTCTAATTTTTCGGTGAGTTCTTGGAGACGACTTTGGACTTTATCATATTCTTCTAAGGCTAACATATTTACAGGTTCCATTGCCTGTAATCGTTTACCTATAGTCCGCAATTCTTTTTGTAAGTCTTCTAAATCAACTTTCGCAGGAACTTCTGGTAAAGGATTGGGTAATTCTGCACCTAAATCTCGTAACTGGGTTTGTAATGCTGTTAAATCTTCCCGGCGTTTTTCTTGGGTTGCTTGCAGTTTCTCAATTTCCCATTGTAATTGTTGTTGACGCAATAAGAGCGATCGCACTTTATCAATCCAACCTACGAGCGATTCCTGCGGAGCGCTTCGCTATCGCACCTTATCAATCCAACCTACACACGATCGCACTTTATCAGTCCAACCTACGAGCGATAGCACTTTATATATTCAATCGCTTGAAACAGCAGTTCTGCGTCTTGGGAAAATGGCTCTCGTTGCAACAGAAAATCTAGGACAATATTGGTATCAACTAAAACTCTCACTAAAGATACTTCTCCGCTCGTCGCTCTTCTAACATTGCAGCTACTTGTTCATCAGTTGGTGTAGGTTGGTCTATTTTAACAAACCCCGCATCCGTTGAATTGCGCCAGAGCGATCAACATCGAAAGTTGGCTGATTTTGCAATGACTCAATTATGGCACTGACTAACGCAAGGCGATCGCTTGATGGTAGTTTGAATATCTGTTCTTTAAGTTCTTGTAACAACATAGATATCTCTTCAAATTCAAGGTAATGGCCTTCGTACACTGAAACAAAGTTTGGGAAAATACTCAGCAATTCACGAGTTGGGATATAAGCTGGTGAAGTGTCAAGCCAACCCTTTGGAACTTGCTCTATTAGCACTTCTGTTTTACTATTCGTAGAAAAGCTAAATTCAAAATTGAACTGTTTATCTTCAAACAAGAGTTTAATGTCACATCTCTCACGTCCTTGCTTTCTTCTAGCGAGTCGTCCAAGAGATTCTGGACGAAAAACATTGATAAGCTTATCTGCTATACGAGTTTGCAATAAAGCTTTTGTTGGTATACTGCTTGTTGGTTTGCGGCTTTCTTCCCAACTGGTTGCAAGTGCTGAATAAGCAACTTTAAGAAGATGTGTTTTCCCCGATCCGTTTTCTCCAACTATTACATTCAGATGTTTAGAGAATTGGAGATTTGCACTAGGAAAAACTGTGAAGTTTTTAATATTTAGATTATTTAGCATAGATTACTTTAAATGTTTACACTAATATTCTGTACCAATCGCACAGATTATATCAACCAACAAGCGATCGCACTTTATCAATCTAACCATACTAATAAAGTTTTAGGAGAAACCTGTTCTATATTTTGGTAATTTCTCATTCCTCTTGTGATTTTTTCTTCTTTAAATCCTTCACCATAGAAGTTTCTTAAAGCATCAATATCAGCAACAAACCAAGATTCCATTGCTTGAACCATAAAATGACATTGATCATCATCATAATCCAGGTTATCACCTCTAATCCAAGATTGATCCTCTTTTCTATTTCTCAAATGTTCCCAAGAATTTTGATCAGGAGATATTGGAGACTCGGAATCAATTAATAAAATATTGAAAGATTCAGGATTAGATTCTAGAGACAATTTAAAATTTTCATAAGCATCTGCACGAGAACCACACATGACTATCCTAAACTCTATTTTTTGTTTTCTAGCAATATCAACTAACTCTTGAAAAAATTTATTAAATCCTTCACGGAGACTGCTTGTAGTTTCCTTACCTGCAATAATTTTACTTCTAAAACTTTATTACCTTTCCATAAAAATTGATTAATACCTCCACCTTGACGAAAAGGTGCAGGTAAATTTGTAGGAGTAGCTTTTAAAATACCAATAGCTTCAATTAAATTAGACTTACCAGATGTATTAGCACCAATTAATACATTTAGCGGTTGTAATTCAATTTCTTCCCCATCACTTCCATAGGAGAGAAAGTTTTGTAATTTGATTTTATGAATAAATCTTTTACCTTCCATTTTCTTCTCCTAATCTTAAATAAAACTACATTGTTGCTAATATTTTGGGTGACTTTACTCTAATGTATCTATCCATTTCCTGATAGTGAATAAACAATTATTGATGTTTTGCGATCGCGCAATCGCTGACTTGTCAGTTCGCTTGATGGTAGTTTGAATATCTTCTCTTTAAGTTCTTGTCACAACATAGATAGCTCCTATGGTTGAATGGTTGTCTAATATATGTTGTCCATTCAGTATATTATAAACGATCTCGCTTTATATGTCTAATTTGAGCGATCGCGTAAGCGCTGACTTGTCAGTTCGCCGATTACACTTAACCCCAAAAGGCGATCGCACTTGGTCAATCCAACCTACGAGCGATTCCTAGGTCGCGCTTCGCTATCGCACTTTATCAATCTAACCTACAGGCGATTCCTAGGTCGCGCTTCGCTATCGCACTTTTGTTCAATTAAAAATAAGGTGCGTGACATTCATTAACGCACCCTACAAGATCGGCGATCGCACTAATTGCACAAATCAGCGAAGAATCGAAAACATAAAATTATGATGGTAAAACTTTAAATCCTGCTTGACGAAAATGATTATCTAAGGTTAAGGCTGTAGAAATTTTTCGGTCTTGCATGACAATGAAGGATAAACAATCTGTCAAAGAGTAAGACTTATCCTGATATTTTTGAAAATATTCCCATCCTTGGTTGAATAAAACCTGATCTATCTCAACTAATTCTATGTCTGGACTTTCTAGTAACTGATTACCAATTTCAACAGCTTTATGATGAAGATTTCGGCTATTTAAAAAAGTGACCATTTCATCAAAAACATAAGTTGTCGTGACTAAAAATGGTTTTGAAATCGCTAAATTAGACCAGTTTTGTATTACTTGGTGATGAGCATATTCATTTTTTATTTCCAAAGCTAAAATATAGCTTGTATCTAAAAAATATATGTTTTTCATTTGTTATACAAATAATGATCATGATTAACCGCTCCATCTTGTACATCACATTCCACAGGATTTTTGCCTAAGTCCCAGATTGACGATGATTTTTTGATCCGAGTGATTATCAGCTTTTCGTGGTCTGTAATAATTTCAAATTCTTGAGCTTCCCCTAATAGTTCTTTAGGGATAAATAAGCCTTGATCAGTTGCTTTTAACCTCATGTTTAATTACCTAGTTAATTTTGTAGATATATGATAATTTTAGCGTGTTATTGAGTTTTTCGCACTTGGTCAGAGTGTAAATAGCGATTCCAACGAAACGCTTTGCTATCGCACTACAAGATCGCCGATTACACCTAACCCCAACAGGCGATCGCACTTTATCAATCCAACCCACGAGCGATTCCTAGGTCGCGCTTCGCTATCGCACTTGGTCAATCCAACCTACCAGCGATCGCATTGCTTTATGTTTCTCAATCTTCACTCACTAAATATTTGACATAGTACCTCACGAAGCAAGGGTTCAGCAAATTCAACAACGAATCCTTCATCATCGTTAGACATAACATACTCACCTATGCGATTGTGAGCAGTACAACATCTCACACGATATATACAATAGGCTAAAAAATCTATTACTAACCCTTTATAGTTATTTTCTGTTATGCCTGTAATAGATGAATCTCTGGAATTACTTCGGGTAAATCCTCCCCTGTTCATCAAATCTTGAAATGGAATAATATTATTGATTTTGTTGTAAGGATTACCGTCTTTACCATAATCGAAAAAAATCTTCATTCCCTTATCTAAATAATCTGGAGAGTTAATTTTATTTAGACAATCTGCAATTTTATCAACTTTGTTCTGATCATCACATTTACTTTTAAGTAACTTTTTTAAGCTATCAATTTCCTTATTGTTGCTATATTGATTGAGTAATTGTCCTATTCCTTGTAAATCATTATCTAAACTTTTTATTTGCTGAACTAAGTTCCAGTCGAAAATCAGTTCCAGAAGGTGATAAAGCTTTAAAAATCTTTCAAAAGCATAGGGTTGAACTACTGAACGAATGCAACTTTCTTTATGATAGGGAAGTTGGAAGTACAATGCTAGGTCTAGCAATCAATCTAGAAGGCTTAAAACGATATGCTTGATGTAAATTAGATGCTGCATTTGAGTGGAAAAATCCTCCCCAAATAGGTGCAGAATCCATATAGTTATTTTTATAATCTTCATACTCACATACATCAATCACTAAGTAGTTTTTAATAAATTTGTAGGGAAACCGAAACGTATCTTTGTCAACTTCATTAATATAAGCAATATATCTTGCCTCTGTTAGACTTGCAATATTTATATCAGTATTAGATTTACATATACAGAGAACACCCAAAAAGTTATCACGCTCATTATAAATTTCAATGTCTTCATCACCCTCGTAGGAAAAGGATACCGCATCTACTGGTATCGGTATCATTCCGTTGAGAGTGCAAATACCATCATGTTCAGAGAAGTGAGTTATATCATAGGGAAGATCACTATCATCAAGTTCTTTTAAATCATCATATTTCATAGTTACTCTGCTGCTGTTATCCAACAATTAACAAAACTTTCTTTTCCTGCCTCACGAAAGTATTCTTTGAAGCCATTTGTCAGAAGTTTCCTTTTTGCAAAGCCCAGACTTACCTTACGCGCATTAAATCCACTTTCTAACTCCTGTAATTTTTCCAATGCTAGAGGATCATCTCCTTCTTGAGTATCTCTAAGTGATTTTAGAAGAGTATCTAAAGCTTTTTGTACTCGCTCTGAATTATTATTGCTAGATGCAAGGGCAAGGGCAGCAAAAAAAGAGTTCATAACACTTTCTTCTCCAAACCATTTTATACCATTTGGTATTTCTTGTTCAGCTTTTATACTATTGAGTATTTCTTGATCAGCATTTCCTGTATATATTCGAGATATTTCAACATCTAAATCGGCATAGATTCTTAGATAATTTTTGAAATCTTCAAACTGATCTCCAAGTTCCTTTTCTGTAGAATCTAAAATTTCTTCTTCAACTAATTTCTGTGCGACAACATTCTGTCTCTGAATTTCTGCACTTTTAGTTATAAAGCTTTGATATGCGGTGGCAATTCTATCTAGATGGTATCTTCTAGCCTTTGTTCGGCGTGCAGATTCTTTTTCTTTGAAAATTTCAATATCTGGTATTTCAGTCTTAAGTGTGTCATTTAGAGTGATGAACAAAAGACCAATCTGATGTTTCATAGTCATCGGTTTCTGTCCTGCATTTAGGACAATAATTCGATAAATAAGATTTCGGATGTTACCTTCAAGCCAGAACTCCACAAGAACTTTCTGTTCTGGATTAAAGTTAAAACTCTCCTTAGCTATGTCGCTTAAAATAAAAGTCCGTTGCAATCCATCCAAAATATCTACTTGTCCTGGTTTACTTAAAGCAGTTTCAAGTTCTTTATTATCCGGTTCTTTTAACAGAGGTAAGAGATTACTGACTAATTCTGGTTTTACTGCGAGAGTTATAGAAGGTAATAAAGCACCGCGCTTGATATCCAATTTCATTCGATCATATGCTTTGTATTTCTCGCGCCTTCTTTGAGGTTCATAATCATCAAAGTTATCTCCAACTAAACATAAATAGTCTTGTATGGATAATTGAGCATAAAGAATATCTGTATTTGTCCGTAAATCTTTTGCTTGTCCAATGATTTTTACTTGCATAGCCTTATTTGTACCTAAAATTGGGCCTTTGAATAACTCATAAAAATTAAATATATTGTATCACCAGGTACGTCCTGTTCGCTGTGCCGTAGCCAATCTCGAATCCAGTTTATGGATATCACTATTTTTAACAGAAACTTGACAATTGGTAATGGGTAATTAAAAAGATAAATTTTTATCCCCCTGATTAGCTCTTACCTATCAATTAGATGATTGCAACTTAATACCCAAAACTTGAGTATATGCACCTCTAGCTTGAGTCACCCCAATTGTCCTCTGTGCTGATTCTATCATCGGACGGCGCAAGCTCACAACTATAAACTGTGCCTGTTCTGCCTGTTGTTTGATCATTCTCGCTAATCGTTCCACATTTGACCCGTCTAAAAACATATCCACTTCATCAAAGGCGTAAAATGGCGATCGCACTTTATCAATCCAAACTACAAACGATTCCTAGGTCGCGCTTCGCTATCGCACTTTATCAATCCAACCTACAAACGATTCCTAGGTCGCGCTTCGCTATCGCACTTTATCAATCCAAACTACAAACGATTCCTAGGTCGCGCTTCGCTATCGCTTGACATTCAAAACAGTCGCTACAAACTTTTGGGGACTCATTGGTGATTTAAAAGTGTTAGTATAAATAATTCCCAAAAGTTCACAAACTTGATATAATGAACATAAAGACTATTTAGTGAGGTAATAATTATGTTATCAACTGATATGAAACAAGAATCAATAATTAAGAGAATTGAGAATGTTGTTGCTATTTTAATGGAAGAACGTCCTTTATTTAAAGAGGATCTAAATTATAGGAAAATGGTTCAAGATTTAGTAAAAGTATTTAAAGAAAACTTTTCTTTAGAAGAATTTAGTCAGATATCAGAAGAAAGTCTTAAAAAGCGTTGTAGTGGTATCATGGCTCTACACCTTTTGGCTAAAATAGGAGAGGATTTTACTCCTGAACAAATGGCAATTTTTGATGATGCAGTTAAAAGAAAATAGAAAATTTATGAATTATTTATTAGATACTAATATTGTTTCTTTAGCACTCAAACAAAATTCCCAAATTCTTCACAAGATTACAATTAGTGAGTCTAAGGAAGAAAAGATTTTTATTAGTTGTATCACCTATTTTGAAATTAGGCGAGGTTTTTTAGCGGTTGATGCACCAAAACAAAGAGCAAGATTTGAGGAATTTTGTCAAGAATATCCGATTATTTTCTTAGATGATTTGGCAATTTTAGAAAAAGCTGCCCAAATTCATGCTAATTTGAGATTAAGGGGTGTACCAATTCAAACTGAAGATGTTTTAATCGCTGCTACTGCTATTCTTAAAGATTTAATTGTGGTTTCTAATGATAGTGATTTAGCCAGAGTTGAGGGTTTAAGTTTAGAGAATTGGGTAGAATTATGATGATTAAATTATTTTTTGGCTGATGTATTTAAAACTGTAGGTTCGGTTAAGCTGTTATTGGGTTTTTCGCATTTGGTCAGGGTGTAAGTGGCGAACTCGTACTTTATCCATCTAACCTGCGAGCGATTCCTACGGAGCGCTTCGCTATCGCAATTTATCAATCCAAGCAACAAGCGATCGCACTTTATTAATCTAACCTACGAGCTATCGCACTTTATCAATCCAACCTACGAGCGATTCCTGCGGAGCGCTTCGCTATCGCACTTGCTCAATCCAAACTACAAGCGATCGCTGATTACGCTTCCCCAACAGGCGAACTCGCACTAAT
This sequence comes from Dolichospermum sp. LEGE 00240, assembly GCF_015207875.1. GTDB lineage: Bacteria > Cyanobacteriota > Cyanobacteriia > Cyanobacteriales > Nostocaceae > Dolichospermum > Dolichospermum gracile. The sequence continues at coordinate 9,799 of NZ_JADEVZ010000085.1, read as the reverse complement.
GAATAATCAAACTATCTCTAGTCATTTCTAAAAAATCATAGGTCAAAAACAATTCGATTATTTGAGTAATATTTTGTAGAAAAAGTTGTTCAATTTGTTTGTTACTAATATTACCTGTGGTTATTAGTAGTAGTTTGTAAGGCTCTTGTTTGATTAAAAAAGAATCTAAAAAATCTTTATCTTTGGTAATAACAATTCTCTGTTCCAGGATTGATAGTTTGTTGATTTCCGAATCTGGAGTTGCATTTTTTAAAGGAAGATTTTTGGTATGTATAACATCATAACCTAAGTTCTCTAATAAATTGGCAATTCGCATTGGTAATTGAGCATCAATCAAGAATTTCATGAAACTAATTGGAGAATACTTTTAACTTGAGTGAGTCGAGTAGCAAAGCTGAGAACTGCTAAAATGTCTTCGTATTCTAAATCATCATAATCTTCTAAAATATCATCAATATTCATGCCTGAACTCAAAAGTTCTAAAATCATTTCCACCGGATAGCGCAATCCACGAATACAGGGTTTACCATGACAAATATCATGGTTAATTGTTATTCTATTTAATAGAAGGTTATTCATGATATTTAGATTTTATGTTGGCACTAAATTAATTGTACTTGATTTTTCAAGTTTTATGACAATAGAAAAAAGCGAACTGAAAGTCACCGTTGCACGACTCTTACAGAGCGCAACGCTTACGCACTTTATCAATCCAACCTATGAGCGATTCCTGCGGAGCGCAACGCTTACGCACTTTATCAATCTAACCTGTGAGCTATCGCACTTAAACCCAATAGGTGATTCCTACGGAGCGCAACGCTTACGCACTTTATCAATCTAACCTGTGAGCTATCGCACTTAAACCCAATAGGTGATTCCTACGGAGCGCAACGCTTACGCACTTTATCAATTTCTCACGCTGCTTTCGCTAGTGGCATGAATATTTCAACGGATTCAAACGGTACAGATATTTTGTCTTCTTCTGTCCGTTCAATTAATCCCAGTTCTTCCAGGCGATTTACGTCTGTGTGTACGTTTGAATAGTTTCTTTCGGCTGTTTTCGCCAGCGCGTAAATACTGCATGGCTCTATTTTGCTTAAAGTATCAAGCAAATCAAGTCTAGCAGGTGTTAGCTCACTAAAAAGTGATTTTGCAGATTCAAATGAAAGTCTAAAATTTACTGGCTTTCCAATTTCGGAGTCTTTAATTTGTTGACGAGCGGCTCGGATTGCAGAACCACCCTTGGCTACTTCAATAATTGCTTTCATGATTCACTCCAGGTTTCAATGTCTTTTTCAAAATCGTCAAGCAATTTATCAATCCAAGCAACAAGCGATCGCACTTTATCAATCCAAGCAACAAGCGATCGCACTTTATCAATCCAAGCAACAAGCGATCGCACTTTATCAATCTAACCTACAAGCGATCGCACTTGGTCAATCTAACCTACAAGCAATCGCATTTTATCAATCTAACCTATGAGCGATTCCTACGGAGCGCTTCGCTATCGCACTTAGTCAATCCAACCTACAAGCGATTCCTGCGGAGCGCAACGCTTACGCACTTTATCAATCGAACCTATGAGCGATTCCTGCGGAGCGCAACGCTTACGCACTTTATCAATCGAACCTATGAGCGATTCCTACGGAGCGCTTCGCTATCGCACTTCCTAACACCACCTACGAGCAAGTTTAGTTTTTTGCAGACTCATTCAGTTGCTGCTGAATCTGTTGAACTTCCTCGATCGATAAACCTGTTGAAGATACAATAAGATTGAGTGCCACGCCACCGCGTAGAAGATTAAGCGCGATCGCACGCTTCTCCTCTTTCCGAGCATCTCTTTCGATCGAACGATAAACAGTGGATTCCTGCATGATGTCTCTCCGTAGTATGCGATAAACGATCTCATCTTCTAATTTTAGCCCAGCCAAAATCCCTGATGCTGCCATCAGGTTTGCTTTTGTCGTAGGGTCTGCAATCTGATCCACCCTTTGAGCTACTTGGCGCAACGTTTCCTCAGCATTCACACTTTCACCCAAAACCGCAAAGGGAATCAGCCCAGGATATTGCAGGAACAGTGATGCAGGTTGTTCCCACAATCGGATGACATCAAACTCATGGCGCGTCCGCTCCATCATAAAGCTCGTTTGATAAGCCAACTCCGATCTAGTCTGCTTTAAGTAAATTACGACCTGTCGCATTGGTTTAGTCGGATCTTTTCGGTACATTCGCACACGGTAATCCAAAATGCGAAATGGAATATTATTTTTAGGGAGCGTTTGAAACTCGATATGTAAAACGGATTCGTTAGATTCCAGCAAAATCAAGGCATCGGCTCGAATCGGGTCAAGGGAGAGTTCCGAGGGTTGGATTTGTGTCAGGGTGACAGGTTCACCCAAAAGCCAACTGGCAAAGTCAGCAGAAAAATTTTCGGCAAGAAATCGGCAGGTATCGTCATACATGAAAAAATTATACGATAATATCCGCTTACTCAATTCAAAGTCGGATAGAATTTTTCCCTTGGTTTTATCCAGAATTTTTCTGTATAACGGTACAATTGAACGCACTTTATCAATCTAACCTACAAGCGATCGCACTTTATCAATCCAACCTACAAGCAATCGCACTTTATCAATCTAACCTACAAGCGGTCGCACTTTATAAATCTAACCCACGAGCGATCGCATCTTATCAATCCAACCTACAAGCAATCGCACTTTATAAATCTAACCCACGAGCGATCGCATCTTATCAATCCAACCTACAAGCAATCGCACTTTATCAATCTAACCTACAAGCGATCGCACTTTATCAATCCAACCTACAAGCAATCGCACTTTATCAATCTAACCTACAAGCGGTCGCACTTTATAAATCTAACCCACGAGCGATCGCACTTTTATCAATCCAACCTACAAGCGATCGCACTTTATCAATCTAACCTACGAGCGATCGCGCTTTCGTCAATAAATAGCGATCGCAATGTCAGTTCTAACGAAGTATTAGGTTGTATTTGGCTCTGGCACTTGTAAATCACGACATATCTTTTTAGCAAGTAAGTTGTTAATCTCACGGTGGCGTGGAATAGACGTTGACCTTTGTGCAGCCCGATTGACATAAATAGTATGGCTACCACCTTCTCTTAAAAACTCACAACCATTGGCTTCAAGATGACGAATTAAATCTAGACGCTTCATGCAACTGATAAAAAAATAGGTTCACGAATAACGTCCTGATCTTGAAGTAGTTCCTCTGTCAAAAAGCGGTTAGCCTCAAGTACCAACTCAATAGCTTCCTCCAGATTAACTCGTGCTTCATCAAGAGTATCAGCTTGAGTATTTGCTCCAGGCAGTTCTTCGACAAAACCTATGTAGCCTTCAGATACTTTCTTGAACACTTTAGTTAATTTAAAATTCATAGTTGCACATTATATATATTTTCAATAAGTATATCACCAAAATTGGCGCAAGAACAGCTATTTACAGACGATCGCACCTTATCAATCCAACCTACAAGCGATCGCACTTTATCAATCTAACCTATCAGCGATCGCAATTCATCAATCTAACCTACGAGTGATCGTACTTTATCAATCCAACCTACAAGCGATCGCACTTGGTCAATCCAACCTACAAGTGATCGCATCTTATCAATCCAACCTACAAGCAATCGCACTTTATCAATCTAACCTACAAGCGGTCGCACTTTATCAATCTAACCTACAAGCGGTCGCACTTTATAAATCTAACCCACGAGCGATTCCTAGGTCGCGCTTCGCTATCGCACTTTATCAATCTAACCTACAAGCGATCGCACTTTATCAATCCAACCTACAAGCAATCGCACTTCATCAATCCAACCTGCAAGCGATCGCACTTGGTCAATCCAACCTACAAGCGATCGCAATTCATCAATCTAACCTACGAGTGATCGCACTTCATCAATCCAACCTAAAAGCGATCGCACTTTATCAATCTAACCTACAAGCGGTCGCACTTTCTCAATCTAACCTACCAGCGATCGCACTTTATCAATCCAACCTACAAGCGATCGCACTTTATCAATCCAACCTACAAGCGATCGCACTTGGTCAATCCAACCTACAAGCGATCGCACTTGGTCAATCCAACCTACAAGCGATCGCACTTGATCAATTTAACCTACGAGCGATAGCACTTTCTCAATCTAACCTACGAGCGATAGCACTTTCTCAATCTAACCTACGAGCGATCGCAATTTATCAATTCAACCTACCAGCGATCGCAATTTATCAATTCAACCTACAAGCGATCGCACTTTATCAATCCAACCTACAAGCGATCGCACCTTATCAATCCAACCTACAAGCGATCGCACTTTATCAATCTAACCTATCAGCGATCGCAATTCATCAATCTAACCTACGAGTGATCGCACTTTATCAATCCAACCTACAAGCGATCGCACTTTATCAATCTAACCTACAAGCGGTCGCACTTTATAAATCTAACCCACGAGCGATTCCTAGGTCGCGCTTCGCTATCGCACTTTATCAATCCAACCTACGAGCGATTCCTAGGTCGCGCTTCGCTATCGCACTTTATCAATCTAACCTACGAGCGATCGCACTGATATGATTCTGACTTTCTCTTGAGAAATTACTCCGAAAAAATTGCTTTTGTTCAATTAAAAATAAGGTGCGTTACATTTCATTAACGCACCCTACAAGATCGGCGATCGCACTACAAGATCGGCGATCGCACTGATACCAGGAAATATACGGGGTTCGCTGTTTTTTAGGTAAGCTTGACTTTACGACAGTTTTAAATCTCACACTGTTAAATCAGTATTCATACAGTTGATACTGTTTTAAAAAGCAACCTATTTTAGTTATAATGTTATTTGAAGTGCTAACTCATTCATATTAAAAAAGTGCTTTATAGTACAAATATACTTAAAATATAAATTGTCTATGTCTGAAAAGTAAACATTTTGATTGATGAAGTTTTGAGGGAATTTATGGCATCTAAAGGTCAATTACAAACAATTCTAATGGAAAAATATGGAATTAATAAAAATATCAGTGCTGCGTTGAATAAAGAAGAGTGTGAACAAATTATTGACATTCTTGATAGTGAACCTATAACAGTTAAGTTAATTGAATCATTTGCTGAAAAAAATGCTGGTCTTCGTAAAAACAATGCTTCCCTTGGAAGTAGACGTTATCACGCTGAAACAAAACTTTCATCTTTACAATCTGAATATTTAGAACTGCAAGAATCTATTAAAAATATAGAACTACTAAAATCAGAATCATCTTTACGGAAGCAAGAATTACAACAGGAAACAAGAAAATTAGAGGAAGATATTAAACGCATTACGAAAGAAAATAAAAATCTGAAAACTAAAGTAAATACATTAAGTTCTAATAATCAAGAGTTAACTGAAGCTAATAGTCAACTACAAAAAGATAATAGACATTTGAAAAATATAGTAGATCAAATCAGACTTCAATTAACAATCAATATGAATAGTTTATTGAGATTACAAGATAGTGAGATTCGGAAAGGTTTAATCAAGTTATTACAATCCATACAGGGTTAATTATTTTTTATGCTTAATTATAGAAATAAGAGAAATTTTCAAGGGATGAGTTATCGTGAACTGCAAAAACATAACTCACAAAATAGAATTAAATTATCTCCAGCAGATCAAAAATGGTTAAAAGAAAATGGTTATAAAAATCTTGGTTGGGATAATGTGATTAATCTCCATAACACCATTCAAGATTTTTTAGTAAAGTATCAGGTAGAAGATTTAACCCTAGAAGAATTATTTTTAGAAGCGGATCGTATTGGTAATAAATATCTGACGGAGGATGAAATACAAGATTTTCACCAAAAACTAGCAAAAGAACTTAATGAACTTTCAGAGGAGATAGATAAACAATTTCCCCAGACAGAAATGGAAATTATTGATTTTAGTCAAAATGCTAAATTTAAACCTACAAAAAAGCGCAATCAAAAAACATATAGAACTATAAAATTATAGGAATAATAAATATGAGCTTAGAAAATAAAGATATTGGGGAATTATTTAAACTTGCAGATAAAATTGGTAAAAAGAGATATCATAAACTGACTGAGCAAGATTTTGATAATTACAGAAAATTTGACAACTGGAGATATATTAATGGTGATTCAGAATGTGGAACAACTGAGGAAAGTAAAATATGGGTAAGAGATAATTCCGATTATTATTGTCCAATTTGCGATGATAAATACAGAGAGGATAATGGAAGAAGTATTGATCATAAGTTACCAAGATCACAATATCCTTGGTTATCATTAGATTTTCAAAATTTATGGGTCATTTGTCGAAATTGTAATTTGGAAAAAGGAGAAATGCACTGGTATGAATATGAACTTTATATTTTTACAAAATATCCCGAAATTTATCCTTTTATAAAATCTGTACGTCCTAAAAGTTTGCTTCAGTCTTTAAAGGAATAAACTAATTTAAGTAAATAGCGATCGCTTTACAATTATATATCCTACGCAATTCTGCGGACTGCTTCAATGATCAGATGATTGTAACTTAATACCCAAAACTTGAGTATAAGCACCTCTAGCTTGAGTCACCCCAATTGTCCGCTGTGCTGATTCTATCATCGGACGGCGCAAACTTACCACAATAAACTGTGCCTGTTCAGCCTGTTGTCTAATCATTTTCGCTAATCTTTCCACATTTGACCCATCTAAAAACATATCCACTTCATCAAAGGCGTAAAATGGAGAGGGACGATAACGCTGTAGGGAGAAAATAAAACTTAATGCAGTTAAGGATTTCTCTCCCCCTGACATAGAAGCAAGACGTTGGACGGGTTTACCTTTGGGATGTGCGACTAGGTTTAAACCACTGCTAAAGGGGTCTTCAGGATTTTCCAGTTGTAAATAACCATCACCATCTGATAAGGTGGCAAAAATTGATTGAAAGTTCTCATTTACTGCATCAAAAGCTTCTTTAAATGCTTTTTGACGGAGGGTGGTAAAGTTTTCAATTCTTAATAATAATTCTGTCCGTTCACCTTCTAAAGTCTCTAATTTTTCCGTAAGTTCTTGAAGACGACCTTGGACTTTATCGAATTCTTCCAAAGCTAACATATTCACAGGTTCCATTGCCTGTAAACGTTTACCTAAACTCCGCAATTCTTTTTGTAAGTCTTCTAAATCAACTTTATTGGGAACTTCTGGGAGGGGACTGGGTAATTCTGCACCTAAATCTCGCAATTGGGTTTGTAATGCTGTTAAGTCTTCCCGGCGTTTTTCTTGGGTTTCTTGCAGTTTCTCAATTTCCCATTGTAATTGTTGTTGACGCAATAAGAGCGATCGCAATTCGGTTTCTGCTGTATCTCGATTTTTCTTTTCTTCCCCTAAATTCTCTTCTAATTGACCCAATTTAGCCTGAATTTCGGTAATTAAATGATTCAATTCTTCAACTTGACTATTAACTGTTGTTTGTTGCTGTTTTCCTGTGGTTTCTTCTTGCTGATATTGAATAACTCTGATTTGGGATTCTTCTATTTTTTCTTGTAATCGTTGTTGTTGATTTTCCAGATTTTTTAATTGTTGTTGCACATCTCTTAACGCGGTTTCTCGTTGTTGTAATTCCTGTTCTTGGGTTTTAATGATAGCTTGGATTTGTTGCCATTCACTGGGAGTTTGGGAAGATTCCAACTCAGCTAAAGTATGTCTCAATTGTTGTAATTGAGTTTCCTGTTCTGGTAATTCCCGATTTAAAATTTCTAAACGAGATTGTGCAGTGGTGAATTTTTCTGTATTTTGGGAAAGTTGGGTGCAGGTGGTTGTTAATTGCGCGGTTAAACTCTTAATCTCTTTTTGTAACTGCTCTAAATATAATTGTTGTTCTCTGCGTCCTTGACGTGCTTCCGTTAATTCTAAACTTAATGTTTTAGTGCGAGTTGCTAAAGTAGAAATTGCTTCTCCACAACGTTCTAAAATGCGATCAATATCTATTAAACGAGTTTTCAAATTAGCGACTTCTTGAGATTCTCCAACTTCACCATGATCAAAGCGTAAAGATGAACGTTGACTGCCACTACCTCCAGTCATTGCGCCGCTTGTTTCTAATAATTCCCCTTGTAAGGTGACTATGCGATATAGTCCCATGTTTTTCCGAGCTTGGGCAAGAGTCGCAAATACTACCGTTGCACCAAAAACATAGGCAAATACATCATGATAACGGCGATCGCACTCTACCAAATCTACCGCATAACTGACAAACCCATCGGCTAAACGCAAGGTTGCATCCTGGGTAAATTTCGGTACTTTAATTTTATTTAAAGGTAAAAAAGTTGCTCTCCCCGCCCGTTTTTGTTTTAATAGTTCAATGCCGGCGGATGCGACGCTATCATCTTCTACGACAATATGTCCTAAACGCCCACCACCAGCCATTTCTAAAGCTAATTGATATTTAGGATCTACCTTGCCTAATTGCACGACTAAACCGCACAAACCGGGCATTTCTGACTGTAAAATTACTTTACTGGCTTGTGTTCCTTGTATCTCCTGTTGTGCCTGTGTTTGTGCTTCTAATTTATCTAGTTGACGTTGTTTGTCCCGTTGCTCTTGTAAAAGTCGTTTTTGAGTATCTTGTTGAATTTGTAACTCTTGTTCTGTCGCTGCGAGATTTTCGGCTAAATTTTGAATGGGTTGGGTAGAAGCATTAAATTCCGTTCCCAAACGTCCATATTCAGCTTGCTTTTGAGCTAATTCCGGTTCTAAAGTTGCAATTAATTGAGACTGTTCAGAAATCAGTTGTTGTAATTGAGTATTCCGTTCTTGTAATTGCGCTTGTTCTGTGCGTTGGGGTTCGAGAATATGCAATAAGGATTCAATTTGCCGATTTAAAGCCGTTTGTTGTTGTACCCAAGCTTCGGAAGCGGTGGCAATTTCCGCAGCAGCTTGACGAGAAGATTCTAAATTTTGTTGAGCTTTATCTCGTTCTGATTGTAGAGATGTGACATTCAACATTTCTACATTTTGTTGTTTTTTAGCTTCCTCTAAAGCAAGTTGATATTGGTGAATTTCTTGATAAGTTTGATTTAACCGCCTTGTAGATTCTTGAATAGATGTTTCCAATTCCCGCTGTTGGCGTTGGAGTTGTTTCCGTTCCGCTTCCTGAGTAGCGAGATTAGACTGAACAGCAAGAACTTCCTCCTCACCCAGAGCCTTCACACGGAGATTTAGCTGATCTAATTCAGTAGTCTTCTGATTAATTTGGGAATTAGTTGTACTTAACTGAGTAGTAAAATCACTGAAATTGCGATCGCCTTCTTGAACTTGTGCCACCAGTTGTTCCTGCTGTGCTTGGAGAGAACGCCAAGATAACACCGCTTCCCAGGATTGTTTTTGGATAAATTCAATTCGCAACAATTGATACTTTTCCGCCTTAGCCTTATCTTGAGATAGGCGATCGCATTGTCCACTTAACTCAGTTTGAATAATCCGACAACTATCTTCCTTATCCTTCACCTCATCTAAAGTAGACTTAGCCTGGACAATTTTCCGATCATAAGTCGCCACCCCAGCCAACTCATCAATAATTTCCCGACGTTCCCGCGCATTCATGGAAATGATGCTGGTAACATCCCCTTGCAATACTACATTATACCCTTCAGGATAAATCCGCAGTTCCTCCAAATCCTCATGTAACTCAGACAGAGTACAAGCCACACCATTAATATAATAATTCGACGTATACCCCCCCTGCTGAGACACCCGCAACCGCCGAGTCACAC
>NZ_JADEVZ010000084.1 GCF_015207875.1 Dolichospermum sp. LEGE 00240 | reverse complement strand
AGACTGTTTTATTGTCCAAATTTTCACAATTAAGCCGTCAGGAGATAGAAGCAATGTTTTTAGTGAGTGATATTAAGCAAACAAGAGTTTATCAAGAAGCAAAGCAGGAAGGAAGACAGGAAGGAAGGCAGGAAGGGAGAGAAGAAGGCAGGCTGAATGGTGAGATGATCTTATTGATACGTCAGTTATCGAAAAGATTTGGAAAGTTAAAAGATATTTACATCGAAGATATCAAAAGTCTGAATATAGAACAATTGGAAACGCTAGGAGAAGCATTGTTAGATTTTACAGATGTTAATGATTTGGAAACATGGTTAAAATCTGAGATAAGCAACTAGTTTGGGTGCATGGTTTATTTAATTGTCTGATAGGCTATCAGACAGTTTATAGATTCGGATACCCGAATTTTTTCAAGTTCTCAATTAATAAACTATCTATTCTGTAAATGAAACTATTTATCAAATTATTTTTCATGGAGTTTGGTTCGTTAAGTCGCATATTTAATTGCATATTTTATCATCTTTTCACAATCCTAGCAAAACCTGAAACGACCAAATCTCGTTCATGCAGATGATGGTTAATTTGTACAGTGCGTAAGTCCTAAAGAGTATGAATTTTAACTTAAACAATCTATACTTAACACAGAAATTTAGATTTCTATAAATCTCAGACTGCCTTGTGAATGAATTTATTGATGATACCGCAAATTGCAGATCAATGTAGTTTACTTTAAGTAACAGCGCAACCTAATTTACTGCGCCGATAAGATTTTGTCTAAACAGACTGACCACAACCAAGTAAAGTTGGATAGTTTGCTATAATTACACATTGATTTTGGGAGTCTAGTTAATGACAACAATTTTAGGGCTAAATAGTATAGATTTACTATTATCACAACTGTTACAGGTAGGAGTGTCTAGCGAAGTTACGAGTCAAGTTGATTTGGTTCAAGGAGTGATTCAGGCATTTATTTTAGGAATTGTGCAAGGGATTACGGAGTTTTTACCAATTAGTAGCACAGCACATTTAATCATTGTTACAAAGGTATTTGCTTGGAAAGAACTTGGTTCTAAAGATTTTGTTGATGCTATTCAATTTGGGAGTGTAATTGCCATTTTGTGGTATTTTTGGGCTGTAATTTCTGGTTTGGCAAAAGGTGCAATTACGGCTTTTAAAACTAAAGACTGGGAAAGTGAAGATGGGAAAATTGTTGTGGGGATTGCTGTGGGGACAATTCCGGCTTTAACTATTGGATTTTTATTAAAAGATGTAATTCCCGAAAGTTCCTTGATTATTGCGATTATGTCGGTAATTATGGCAACTCTGCTAGGGTTAGCGGAAAAATTTGGGACTCGTAACCGAGGTTTTGATGCTTTGGAAATTCGAGATGGGATTTTGGTAGGATTAGGACAAACTTTAGCTTTAGTTCCGGGAGTTTCTCGTTCTGGTTCAACTTTAACTACTGGGTTGTTTTTGGGTTTACAAAGAGAAGCAGCAGCGAAATTTTCTTTTTTGTTGGGGTTTCCGACTTTGACGATTGCGACTTTGTACAAAAGTTTGAAAATCTTCAAAATGTTTCAATCTGGAGAATTACCAAATAATATTGTAATTCTGTTAGTTGTTGGCATTGTTTCTACCTTTATTTTCTCTTATTTATCAATTGCTTTTTTAATCAAATACTTGCAAACTAAAAATACGATGGTTTTTGTTTGGTATAGATTGGCTTTTGGCATTTCTATTTTATTAGCGATCGCCGCCGGTTGGCAAGGATAACTCTGTTATGCTAAGAATTCAGGAGTCAGGAGTCACCGAGTCAGGAGGAAGAAAAAAGAAGAAAGAAGAATAGTTTTCACCACTGACCACTGACCACTGACCACTGACCACTGACCACTGACCACTGACCAATGAATACCATTCAACCTGCGAAAATTACCAAGGTGCTGCCTGACTCAATTGCGGAGGAAATTGGCTTTACAGCCGGTGATGCAATTGTGGCTATTAATGGCACACAACCCCGTGATTTAATTGATTATCAATTTTTATGTGCTGATGAAATTCTCCAATTAGAAGTTTTAGATGCGACGGGGAAAACCCATCATGTCGAAATTGAAAAGGATTATGATGATGATTTAGGACTGGAATTTGCTACAGCTTTATTTGATGGTTTGATTCAGTGTAATAACCGTTGTCCCTTTTGCTTTATTGATCAACAACCACCAGGAAAACGAACTAGCTTATATTTAAAAGATGATGATTATCGCCTAAGCTTTTTATATGGTTCTTATCTAACTTTAACGAATTTAACCGCGAGAGAATGGCAAAGAATTGAACAAATGCGGTTATCACCTCTGTATGTTTCTGTTCATTCCACAGAAGCAGATGTGAGAGTTAGACTTTTAAAAAATCATCGGGGTGGGGAAATATTATCCCAAATTCGCTGGTTTCAAGAACGCAGATTGCAAATTCATGCTCAAGTTGTTGTCTGTCCGGGGATAAATGATGGTAAACATTTAGAGAGGACATTGCGGGATTTAACATCTTTTCATACTGGAGAATTACCAACTGTAGCATCAGTAGCAGTCGTCCCGGTGGGTTTGACGCGGTTTCGTCCCCAGGAAGATGAACTCATACCTGTGACGCGGGAAAAAGCCCAAGAGGTAATTTGTCAGGTTAAATTACTCTCCCAGGAATTTCGCCAAGAATATCATTCTAATGTCGTCTGGTTAGCTGATGAATGGTTTTTAATTGCTGGGGAAGAATTACCTACTGAAGCTGAATATGAAGAATATCCGCAAATTGATAATGGTGTAGGTTCAATTCGCTTATTTATTAAACAGTTTACCCAAACTGCAACTGAATTATTACCGCTAAAAATTACCAATCAACGCAGATTAACTTGGGTGGTAGGGAACGCAGTAGAAACAGCATTTCAACCCTTAGTGGAACAGTTAAATAGTGTCGCCGGTTTAGAAGTGAATATGCGGGCTTTATCTAGCGATTATTGGGGACAAAGTATCAGTGTGACTGGTTTATTAACCGGACATGATTTACTTTTAAACTTAAAAGGGCAAGATTTAGGAGAGGGAATTTTATTACCTAGCGTCATGCTGAAGCATGGGGAATTGATATTTTTAGATGATATGACGGTTGCAGAAGTATCTCAAAAATTAAATGTCAGTATTTTCCCTGTAGCGGGAGTTGAGGAATTAATCAATACTTGTCTTCAAGCGGACTGATAATTAACAAAATTCTTTCCTATCCTTATGAACGCAAATTTAATAACCTGCAATTCTGATTTAATGTGGAATGGTGCGTTACGCTGTCGCTAACACACCCTACTTTTTTACTTTTGCACTTTATTTAATTCACATTCCTTAACAACTGACAACTGACTAATGAATAAAAAGACAGTCGGATTCGTTATTTTAAATATTAACTTGTTCCTGTTTAATATCTGGGGAGTATTGCCTGTAAAAGCTATTAATGATTCTCCTGTATTCAGTGTCGTTAATAGCCAGAATAATCCTGAAGAATGGCAAAGAATTAGCAACCGCTTACAGAAGCTAAATGTGAAATATTGTGTGATTCCGCTGAGTCAAGTTAAAGATAAGACGGATTGGGGTCAACCACAGGTGTTATTTTTACCCAATATAGAGGTATTGACAACAGAACAGGCGATCGCCTTAGATCAATGGGTGAGTCAAGGTGGATATTTAATAGCTAGTGGCCCAGTGGGTAATTTATCCACCCCAGGAATTCGTCAATTATTACGCAAACTTCTAGGAGGTTATTGGGGATTTAGCTTCAACACCATTGAAAATTTGCAACCCACAAACACAAATATTCCTGATTGGATAAATCAAAAAGAATTATTTGGTGCAATTCGCGGTGGTGTGATTATTCCTAATAATTCTAATAGTCAAACTCCTGTAAGTTGGAACTCCCAAGATCATCCACCAGCAATATTAACAACTGAAAAATCTACCCTATTAGGTTGGTATTGGGGGAAAGATGCATCTGTAGGACTAGACATTGCTTGGTTAAAAGCATCCTTAAATCGTTATTTAAGATTACCAGTTAATAGCAAAAGTAAACTTATAAATCCGGCTTCAAACTGTCAGCCAACAATAGCTACTGAACCCACGCAACCGCAAATTCTAGAAAAATTACCGATTGTTTCCGAATCCCCACCTCCTAGAAAAATTCCCAAAAAACCCATTCCTACCTCCAAGTTAAAACCCACCAAAAAAATCTTCAAAAAAAGTACCCTTACCTCCCAATCCAAACCTCTTAAAAAAATCACCATTACTTCTCATGTAAAACCTGGGAAAAAGATTGCTAAAAAAACCACAGTTATTTCTGGTCGAAAACCTACTCGAAAAATACCTGTTACTTCCCAATTACAACTAAAGCCAAAAAACACAGGATCATTAGTAGTTCCTAAAATTACTAATGAAAATTTTATTGATCCAATTAATCAACTAGAAGAAAATGTCCGCTTAGATGTTATACCTAATTCTAATCAGCCGATTGATCAAAAAGAAGGTATAGCCCTACAAAAAGAATTAGAAAATCTGATTGGTAGATTAGAAAGTACCCATATAGCAGCATTAGCTTATAATTCTGCTAAAAATATCAACAATAATGGCACTAACTCTCCATGGGAAAAAGCAGACTTAATCAAAACAGCATCTTCCAACCCAGAAACATCAGCATCAAATTTAGCAGAAACATTAGGACAAGCGAGAGAAACAGTTAAAAGTATCCCCTTATTAATTCAACAAAAAAAGTATGCAGCAGTTAGACAGAAATGGCTGCAAGCTAAAGCCAATCTATGGCAGCAATTTCCCCTCAATCAACGATTAGCACAACCAGAAATTCGGGCAATGTGGCTAGATAGAGGCACTATTGTCAAAGCTGGCAATGAAGTCGAATTAGCCAAAATTTTTGATAAACTGGCCAGAGCCGGAATTAACACCATCTTTTTGGAAACAGTCAATGCCAGTTATCCCATTTATCCTAGCCAGGTAGCACCTCAACAAAACCCCCTGATTCGTGACTGGGACCCCCTAGAAAGTGCGGTTAAACTAGCTCATGCCAGAGGAATGGAATTGCACGCTTGGGTGTGGGTATTCGCCGCTGGCAATAACCGTCATAATCAAATTATTAATGTTAGTCCTGATTACTTGGGACCGGTATTAGCCGCAAATCCCGATTGGGCTAATTATGACAATCAAGGTAACATTATTCCCATTGGTCAAACTAAACCTTTTTTAGATCCAGCCAATCCCCAGGTACGGGAATATTTAACCAAATTATATACCGAAATCGTTACTCGCTATCAAGTAGATGGCATTCATTTAGATTATATTCGTTATCCTTTTCAAGACTCTCGTGCAGGCCGTAGCTATGGTTATGGCAAAGCCGCAAGGGAGCAATTTAAACAGCAGACGGGTATTGACCCCTTGGATATTTCTCCCAGTCAACGGGATTTGTGGCAACAATGGACAGCATTCCGCACCCAAAAGGTGGATAGCTTTGTGGCTGAATTATCACAAACTTTGCGACAAAAACGCAATACTCTTCTGCTCTCAGTAGCCGTTTTTCCCCTACCGGAATATGAGCGCATAGAAAAAATTCAACAACATTGGGAAGTATGGGCAAGAAGAGGAAATATAGATTTAATTGTGCCGATGACCTATGCTTTGGATACAACTCGGTTTCAAGGATTAGCTCAACCGTGGATTACCTCTACAAAATTAGGTGCTACCCTATTAGTTCCAGGAATCCGTCTCAGGTCATTACCAACCATGGGTGCATTTGATCAATTGCAACTTGTGCGAGACTTGCCAGTAAATGGTTATGCCTTGTTTGCAGCGGAAAATTTTCATCCTGAACTAGAACAAATATTTAATAGCACCCAAGGAATTAAAAACGAACCTATACCCCAGCGTCAACCTTTTCGCACGGCGGCGTTTCGTTATGCAGCTTTGCAAAGAGAGTGGCGCGTGGTGGAAAAAAATCGTCAGTTACATAAGTCTGCAATCACCAATGCTGAGTTTGAGAAATTAGATCAGGAGTTAAAAGATGCATTAAATCAACTGGCATCTGTACCGTCTGCTCTTAATTTAATTACAGCCAGAAAAGCTCTCAACAATGTCCAATTACAATTTACACAGATACCAGAAAAAAATCAAGCCAATCTCTATCAAGTTAAAGTTTGGGAAAACCGTCTTTTAGCTATTGAACGACTTATCCGTTTTGGTGAAAGAAGATTAAATGTGCGTCAAAATTCTGTCTTTTCTGTTCCCTGACCACACAAGTAAATTCACAGAATCAAACCGGATTCCTATAGTAACCCGGATTTCTCACTAAAATCCTCAAACCCTGATAAAATAATAATGACATATTTTTTCCATCTTGATGCACTATTTAGATGCCTTTCCCCCGACCCCAACCCGTCATAGCTACAAAAACCTTTACAATAAACAAGAATAGCAATCATACATAATACAAATTAAGAACAATGGGAATATTTGGATTTGGTAAAAAGTCAGCCCTACCTACACCTGAGCAAGCCTTACCAGGACGGGCAGAAGTAATGCGAGTACCCGCACAACATTACGTTAATAAAAATCCTCTAAAAGCGCCTTTTCCCCCAGGGTTAGAAACTGCCATGTTTGGTTTAGGCTGTTTTTGGGGAGCAGAACGCAAGTTTTGGCAACAAGCAGGAGTTTACACCACTGCGGTAGGTTATGGGGCTGGTTACACACCCAACCCCACCTATCAAGAAGTATGTAGTGGCATGACAGGTCATAATGAAGTAGTATTAGTGGTGTTTGACCCCAAAATCATTACTTATTCCCAACTGTTGAAAGTGTTTTGGGAAAGCCACAACCCCACCCAAGGGATGCGCCAAGGTAATGATACTGGTACTCAATACCGTTCAGGAATTTACGTTTATTCACAAGAGCAAAAAGAACTAGCAGTAACATCACAGAACGCTTATCAAGCTGCCCTCAGCGGCGCTGGATATGGTAAAATTACCACAGAAATTTTAGATGCACCTGAATTTTATTATGCTGAAGAATACCATCAGCAATATTTAGCCAAAAACCCCGGTGGTTATTGTGGTTTAGGTGGTACTAACGTAGCTTGTCCTGTAGGTATTCCTGAAGCTCAGGTAGGGTTTTAAACGGTTGCTGATTCAGAATATGATTTTACCTCACGCAGAGTCGCAGAGAGTAAGAGTTTGAAATCAAGGTTGAGTTTTCCCTCCTTAACCCAACCTTGTATCTTCTAAACTTTGCTCCTTTGTGCAGCGTGCCGTAGGCATAACATAAATCATACCGCTATTATCCCATGCCCAATCTTTTATTAATTTGAATACTATGTCCTTACTCAAAACCTCGCTCACAGGCTTAAAAGCAGACTCATTCCGTCATCCTCTGGACTTGGAAGCTACGAAAACTCTTAAACAAATTCCCGGCTTAGATATGATGGTGCGGAATTTGCTAGGTCCAATGGCTGAACAGGTTTTTTATGTGGAAAATATCGCTTCTAGTATTTTGGTGGGAGAAAAACAACTTCCTGATTTACACAAGTTACTACTAGAAGCTTGTCAAATTCTGGATATTGATCCACCTCAGTTATATGTGCGTCAACATCCAGCCCCTAACGCCTACACCTTTGCTATGCGCGGTAAGCAGCCTTTTGTGGTCATTCATACATCCTTGATTGAGATTCTTACACCTGAAGAAATACAGGCTGTAATTGCCCATGAATTAGGTCATCTTAAATGCGATCATAGCGTATACTTAACACCTGTGAATTTATTGATTTTAGCCGCTGCCATTGTCCCAAATGTGGGTGCTGTTTTGGCTCAAGCTATCCAGTCACAATTATTAGAGTGGGTCCGTTGTGCTGAGTTTACCTGCGATCGCGCCGCTTTGTTAGCTACCCAAAACCCGAAAGTTGTCATGTCAGTATTAATGAAGTTAGCCGGCGGTTCTCCCAGTTTAGCACCTCAACTCAATTTAGATGCCTTTGTAGACCAAGCTCGCGCCTATGATGACATTAGCAAAACGGAATTGGGGGAAATGGTCAAATCCGCCCGCACAGCCCAATTAAGCCATCCTGTCCCCGTATTACGAGCTAGGGAAATTGACCGTTGGGCAAGTAGTCAGGAGTACCAAAAGTTGGTGCAAAATCACGGTATTAATTACAAAAGTGAATCTGCTTCCCCAGGCGGATGGCGGAATTGGTAGATTTTACAGGAATAGGTTTCTGGAAATTTCCCAAAAAGTTGCTAAATTAAATCTAATTACCTATTGCCAAACTAAAAAAATAGGCTATAATGGGAAAGTTACACCCAAGGGCGGGTGGCGGAATTGGTAGACGCACCGCACTCAAAATGCGGCGGCCGTGAGGTCATAGGAGTTCGATTCTCCTCCTGCCCATATTTGTCAAGGCTTTATTTGTTTGGCTAACAGACCCACCCATGAATTTCCGGGCTAATGGCTGAAGTTTATTAAGAGTAAGCCACAAAATAAATGATCCTGTTTTGTCATGCTGAGTGTAGGGAAACGAAAACATCTTCAAAAAATCTCCAAAAATTTCTTGTGGTGCGGGACGAAAAGCCCGCTAATCATTAAGGACGGGCAGGATGCCCATGCCACAAGATTGGGTAATTTATTTTTTGGTGTTCTCTTAACTCCTACCCTTAGTATAGTAATATGAACTATATCTATAATTATAGTTATATCCAAGTCCTCGGAATTTCTCGCCGTTGACTACCGTTCCTAGTAAATTGATGGGAGATCCTTTTAACGTATCAACAACTTGCTTGACGACTGATTTATCTGTTTTATCAATTCTGACAACTAGCATGATACCATCAGTATGAACTGCTACCAATCTAGCATCTACTAATCCTGACAAAGGAGGAGTATCATAAATCACTAAATCAAAATTATCAGAGAAATAGTCCATCATTTGAATCATTTTATCTGATGAGAGCAACCGCGCCGGATCAGGTGGTACAGGACCTGCTGTAACCACAGATAAACCATTAAGTTCGGGCATTTCTTGAATTACTTGTTTGACATCTGTATCTGAAGAAATTAAACTACTTAGTCCCCAGAGATTATTTAATTTTGATAATTTGTGAACCTTGGATTTGCGGAGGTCACAATCTACAAGTAGTACTTTTTTCCCCATAATCGCGGCTGTTTTTGCCAGACTAAATCCCACCGTACTTTTACCATCTCCAGGGACAGCAGAGGAAACAACTAAAGACTTAATTGGTTTATCAGAATTAAGCAGTTGAATATTACTATATAAAACTTGTAAAGATTCCCAAAATGATCCCTGTCCATAATAATAGCTTGATCGGGAAGGTCTACGAGCAGAAGTTTTAGCTGCTTCATCACTTACGATTAGAGGGTCTACAACGACTTCTTGATATTGAGCTTTGTTTCCTAGGTTTAAAGATGAACTCTGAGCTAGGTTTTTATTAAAGGGAAGAGATCCTAATAAAGGCAGTCCTATCTTATCCTGGACATTTTCAACGCTGTGATAGGTATTATCAGTCTGTTCTCTCAGAGAAGCAGCACCTATGCCTAATAAACAACTAGCCACAAATCCCAATATTAAGTTGCGGGGAATATCTGGAGAAATTGGATATAGAGGCCGAAAAGCTGCTTGGATTAATTCCCAAGGTAGTTCTGTTTGGGCTATTTCTATTTGCAATTGCTCACGAGCAGCTAAAAAGCGATTTAAACTTTCATTGGCTATTTGTAAATTCCGTAGGATTTCAGCATATTGCCGAGACAAAACTGGCAACTGGTCTAATTTCAATTGCAGTTGTTTTTCTGCTTGTACTATATATTGATTGTCTACTTCTATTTTCTTAATTAGATCCGTAACTTCAGATATTCTAATATTAATAGTGCGTGCTGCTTCTGCCTCAATAATAGGTAAAAGGTTGGATCTTTTTTCTTCTAAGGTGCGGATAACTGGGTTATCTGGTTGAAACCGAGTTAATTCTCCAGATAGCTGGATATCTAATTGGCGTTGTTGACCAATTAAGGTTTGATAAAGAGGGGCAGTATTGAGAATTGCTAACTGTTCTTCACGTCTCTGTAACCTGTCATAAGTAGCTCTGGCAGCGGTTAACTGTTGATTGATAGTTAGTCTTTGTTGTGTCAAAGATTGAATTTGCGAAGAAATTACTTCAGATTGGTTTTCTGGATCAATAAAATTGTATCTTTGGCGGAACATTTGCATTTCTTTTTGCAACTGTCCTAGCTTAATTCGGACTTCAGGTAGTTTTGCATTTACAAATTGAACTCCCTGACGGAGCTTTGTTTGTCGCTTGTTGAGGCTATATTTTAAATAAAAATCAGCCAAAGGATCTAATATAAGTTTAATTTTTTGGTTATTATCACTTTTATAGCTAACTTGGATTATTTTTGATTGCCCCAAGCGACGAATAGTTAAATTTTCCGAAAAGGTCTTATAAGTAATATCAGGATGAGATTTTTGTATTTCTTTAATAAAATCTCTCAGCAGTTCTGGACTTTGGAGAACTTGAATTTGGCTCTCATAATCTAGTCCAGATTCTCTAAGGTTATTAGCGAGTCCCACGTCGATTTTCCCTAGTTCAGAGTCACTATTAACAGGTTCAACTAATATTTTGAAGTTGCCTTCATAAATTGGTACTTGTTGAAAAGTTGTATAAGTAACACCACCCATAGCAACGGAAGCAACTCCTATGATGATAATTGCTCGGCGCTGTAAAAGACCAAGAAAGGACTTGAGGTTAAAATCACTAGCCTCTTCTGAAAATTGGGAAAATGTGGGATTGGCAAATAATGTAGAAACAGGAGTGGTATTATTCTGAGCGTTTTTATCGTTTGTAAGTTGGTCAAGCATAGGTTCTTTTGCGGTGAATAACCGAGGATGTGCAAGTAGTGAGACAAAATTAATTATACAATGTTATTGCGTAATTGTTGCGTGGCGTTAGCCATATGGAACGAAGTGAAATCAGGCAATCGCCAGGGTTGTGATTGCTTCCCTTCCCTCGCAATGACTGTAAATATTTTTGTCCAATTATTTAACTGTTTTTTACCTGGATGAGTCATAGTCTAGCAATTTTAAACGCTGATAACTACTAACTACTAAAATTTATTGATTATACCCGTATGCAATTAAGTGAGATACCAGAAATCATGCAAGTAAGTTGGTGCTAAAAATTGTTCTGGGTGTAAGGCAGTGTACTAGGAGGGAAAAGGGTTTTAGCCTTCTTGACTTTTGTAAAATGGCTAAAACTTGAGCAAAATAACCCATCAAGGCACTTTGGCGTTGCTGATTAAGGGTATGAATTTTAGTCTCACGCAAAGGCGCAATCACGCTTCGTGATCTCGAAGAGTAGACGCAAAGGTAAGATTTTTAAAGGTTCAATTTGGAAATTTCATACCTCGATTCAGCAACGCTGGCACTTTTATATACCGTTACAAATTCCGGTTATCTCACGTCTACTTACTTAATTCAGTATTTTATAGAACTGCGATCCACATAATAACAGCCCAAAACTAGGCTATCCATATTAGTCCTCAAAAAACATTGGATAGCTTCTTGAGGTGTCCTCACAATAGGTTCATTTTCATTCAAAGATGTATTTAGAAGCAGGGGAATACCAGTACGTTGGTAAAATGTATTAATCAATTCCCAGTAAAGAGGATTAGTGTTCTGGCTGACACTTTGTAACCTTCCAGTTCCGTCTACATGAGTCACAGCGGGGATTTTGGCTCTTTTTTCGGGGCGAATTTTGAAGACTTTCTCCATAAAGGGGGCTGGTTCATCAATTTCAAAGTATTCTCCAACAAATTCCTCCAGAATACTGGGAGCAAAAGGACGGAATTTCTCTCGGAATTTAATTTTTAGATTGATTATATCTCGCATATCAGCGCGGCGAGGATCGGATATCAAGGAACGATTGCCTAATGCTCTTGCGCCAAACTCCATTCTACCTTGAAACCAACCAATTACTTTGCCGTTGCAAATAGCATCTACAACATGATTTAACATTACCGCTTTTTCAAGCTTTTTAGGTTGTAAATCATGAGATTGCAATGCTAATAGACATTCTTCATCAGAGAACTCAGAACCCCAATAAGCATGACTTAAAATAAACTGACGAGGTTGTTTGAGGATTTGATTCCAAACAAAGAAGGCTGCACCGATACAAGTACCATTATCGGCAGCCCCTAGAGGAATGTAAACATTTTTAAAGGGAGTATTTTGGGTAATTTTGCCATTGGCTACGGAATTCATAGCTACACCACCTGTCAAACAGAGATTTTCGCAAGGGTAGCGCTGATGTAGTTGATTGAGTAAATGAAAAATGATTTCTTCTGTTATGGCTTGTAGAGATGTGGCAATATTTTGATGTTTGGGTGTCAGTTCGGAATTTACCTGTCTTGCTGGTCCTAATAGTTTTTCTAGTTCTGGACTATGGAAAGGTGCAACGGTGGGTGCGCCATTATCCCATTTCATGGCGATACCCTGTTCATGGTGGGTAAAGTAATCTAGATTTAGCTGAAAACTATCTCCCTGGGGAAAGATGATTTTTCTGAATGCTTCGAGATACTCTGGTTCTCCATAAGGGGCTAATCCCATAACTTTGTATTCATCACCATAGGCAGGAAAGCCTAGATACAGGGTAATGGCATTATATAAATAACCAATAGAGTGGGGAAAGTGCGTCCGCGTGAAATATTCTAAATGATTACCCTCTCCTGCTGCTGACAAGGTGCTTACAAAGTCTCCCATACCGTCAACAGATAGAATGGCGGCTTTTTCAAAGGGGGAAATAAAGAAACCGGTGGCTAGGTGTGTGGTGTGGTGTTCTAGGGTATGGATAGGTGCTGTAATTTCCTGGGGTTGACAATTACAAGCTGCGGCTAGTTGTTCCTGAAGATTGGCAGATTTGCTTTGTTTATTAAATCTATCTAGAAGTGATGATAATGATGGACGTTGTTTGAGGGTAAATAGGAGTTTACGATTGAGATTGGCTTTGGGATTAAAGGATAATGCAACGTGATCTAATTCTTTGGCACTAATACCAGCTATTTTTAAACAATAACGGATAGATTCTGTGGGAAATCCTGCCCAATGTTTAACTCGATTAAAACGTTCTTCTTCAATGGCTGCTATTAATTGACCATTTTGGATTAAACAAGCCGAAGCATCACCGTGATAGGCGTTAATTCCGAGAATATTCATTGATTTATTAATTTATGAGTTTATGAGAAAATTGTTTAGTCTGGTTATAACCTAACTGGGAATGAATTCCCAGTCTCATAGCAAAAGTCGTCTCAAGACGACTCAATAACTAGCTATCTGTAGCTTAAATAGATGAAGATTATTAAAGGGGCGAGGATTTTGCCTTTGCGAAGGCGATCGCGGGGAAAAATGTCTGAATCGCGGATTAGACGGATTGCGCTGATTTCACGGATTTTAGTAACTTTTATCATAGCAAACAATCTAATCCGCCCAATTGCCAATAGGAGGAACAGCAATGACAGTTACAACGGTTAAAAAGATGACCTTTGAGGAATTTCTTAATTATGACGATGGTACGGATGCTTTATATGAATTGGAAAACGGAGAATTAATACTCATGCCTTTGGAAAGTGAGATAAATCGTCGAATAGCGATGTTTTTAGTTGCCTGTTTTCTAAAATTAGGTATTCCATATTATCGGTTGAGTATGAAAACAGAAATGGTTGTCAATAGTCGTCAAGTTGGGGTGCGTATTCCTGATTTAGTGGTGTTTTCTGAGGAGTTAGCTCAGATTATGGAAGGGGCTACACGCTCTTTAATTTTAATGGATATGCCATCACCTGTATTGGTGGTTGAGGTGGTGAGTCCAAATCAAGAAAATCGGGATTATCGTTACAAGCGTTCTGAGTATGCTGCACGGGGAATTGCTGAATATTGGATTGTTGACCCGATTGCCCAAAAGGTGACAGTATTGGAATGGGTGGAGGGTTTTTATGATGAGCAGGTATATGTGGGAGATCAGGTAATTGGTTCTCCTGTATTTGCTGATTTGAAGTTGACTGTTGCTGAGGTTTTACGGGGTTGACACTCACTAATGAACCTCTTATTTTGACAAAGGTATTGATAATACTAAGGAATATTTTAGTTGTTTAGGCGCTTAGGCGATCGCGGACAAAGTCAAGCAGAGAGTTGGCGATTACTAGGAAGTTATTTCCTTTTTGCTGATTCAGCGTGGTGGGAATAATTTGGTTCCTATCAGCATTATATTCATATAAACCATAATCATAATCTTGTAAGAAATTAATTAAGTCGTCTTGTTGGTAACCAAAGTTATTCACACAATCATTTATTTCCATAATCCACACGCAAGGAAGCTGTTTTTGCAATAAAGAAGTTGCCCCCTGTAAGGCTAATAATTCTGCTCCTTCAATATCAATTTTTGCTAACGTGAGGTTATTTAAAGATTCGTGCTGGAGCAGATTATCAATCGTATCAGTGGCAACTACCACTGTATTATCAGTAGGTTCTGCTGTAATAAAGGGCATGGAATCACCTTCAGCAAGGTTAAGAGCAGTACTTCCAGTGAAGTTAGATACTGCTAATGGGTAAGTTTTCACTTGCTGCAAATGATTTATCTTTAAATTTTCCTCCAACCGAGCATAATTTTTAGGAAGTACCTCAAAACTATAAATTGTGCCAGATGTGATTTTAGATGCAGCCAATAGTGTATATATGCCTATATTAGCACCAATATCGAGAAAAGAATCTTCGGCACGTAAATATCTCAGCAGAAAATTCATTTCATGATAATCATAAAGTCCACAGTATAGGACTGCTGAAGCTGAACGACTATCAGGATAGCAGCGAATTTTGACTCCGTTAATAACTTGATGATCAATATATTTGTTAGTTAGACGTTTATAGAACTGCCAACCCATAAATTTGAAAACAGATTGGATTTTTTTGTCTTGGCAGTTAGGATGCGACAAAATATATCTAAGAGTTGATATAGCAAAAATATTGTTAGAAAGTTTCATTTTTGACAAGATGTAAGTGTATAACTGGAAAGTTCAATTCTTGAAAGTAAAAAGCTTTAACAGCTTCTCGAATATTGGCTTTGAGTTCTTCCCAAGAATCTCCTTGGGTAAAAATGTCTTCGGTGAGACATTCAGTAACAAATCCCCCGTCTTCTGCTTGGGAAACTTCAAAAACCAGTGTATTTACCATCAGATTAACTCCTAGTCATAAAGAGCAGGTTATTTGAGCCAATTAATTATCTATTTTCTCTGCTTCTATTATATGTATAGCCAGCAATAGTTCTGCTAAAACTCTCTGAAATGTATAGTACCATCCATGCCAACCGTCAAGAATAGCACCTTTGAGGATGAGACAATAGATGAAAATTATTAAAGGTGCGAGGATTTTGCGTTTGCGAAGGCGATCGCCTATACTAAGTTCATGCTCTGGTGTTTCTAGAAGTTTTTTACTTTCAATTACCATATAACGATCTTGCGCCCATAACCAACGACTCAATGGTTTGCGATCGTCGTGGTGGATGTATGCTGATAATTGACTAGATTTACCTTGTACCACAACTCTATGAGCGTGTCCATCATCTTGATAAATTGCTTTTTCTCTTTTATAAAGGACTTTGCGGGGTGGAAGCAAAGTACCGCGTAAGGGTTTACCAAAAACACAGTATTTGAACCTGACACTATAGCTATTTATATCTGACTCTATTGGTAAAGATGTAATTTCCCTAATTAAATCATCGGTTAATATGTAATCTGCATCTAGAGATAGTACCCATTCTGATGTGATTTTTGATAGTCCAAAATTGCATTGACTAGCGAAGGAATCAAATTTTCTTTGAAATACTTCTACTTGAGGATAGGAAGACAAAATTTCTAATGTTGTATCTGTGCTATAACTGTCAATAACAATGATTTTATTTGCCCATTTAAGTTTTTCCAGGGTACGATTAATGTTATTTTCTTCGTTATAGGTAAGGATGAGGGGAGTAATTTCTTCTAACATTAGGATATTCAAATAAATTCTTGTTATTGAACTATGGTACTAGTACCGCAAGGCGGAAGTCAAAAGTCAAAAGTCAAAAATAATATGACGTAAGCTTTTTAGTGATTGAGAATGGTTGTTTTATTTACGCCGTGCTGTACTAGTAGTTTGTCAAGATAAAAATCATGGACTGTAATGTGAGCGTCTCGCTCACGCGGGCAAGATGCCCGCACTACCAAAACCCCGTCAAAATAAATTTGACAGACTACTAGAACACAACATAGTTTTCCAAAGATAGGGAAATCTCCCCGCAAACTTAAACTTTATATTTGTATAGTTCTCTGATTTAAGTAAAGCCGTCATAGTTGGTACGGAAAAGAATTTGATATGACCACCATCCCAAAGAGCGGTAAAATGGTTGTCCATTTTCCCTGTAGCAGCCATAACTAGGTTTTTTAGATAACCATGATAGGGTGTGGTTAGGATTAAACCACCATTAGGTTTGAGGCATTTTTTAGCGCTTCTGACTAATTCTTTAGGATAAAATAAATGCTCAATTACCTCAACAGCAATCACAATATCAAAGTTGTCTCCTAGTTCAGAATATTGTAAATCATAAATACTACCTTGAATAAAGCGACAATTGGGAAAACTTTGATTAGCTAATTTTACACCTGATTCAGACTCTTCAACACCAACAACCTCGTAACCCTGCTGTGCTAGGAAATTGCTCAAGCTACCATTACCACAACCAATATCTAAAATCCGAGGTTTTTGGTTGTTATTGGGGGGGGTAGCATTTCTGACATCATTTCTATAAGTGGTTTTAGCAAATAACCATGATGGTGTCCAGCTTGACTATTTTGATAGGAATATTCGTATTGGTTGGGTGTGGTAGTCATTTGTTTTAGGAGGTTATTTGGTAAGTTAAGGGGGGTAATATATTTTATAAAATATAACTAAGGGGCGATCGCTAACTACCAGTTTGAAAGTAGTGTGAGCGTCTCGCTCGCGCTGGCAAGATGCCTGCACTACCAAAACCCCGTCAAAATAAATTTGACACTAAGGGGCGATCGCTAACTACCAGTTTGAAAGGGCAATATCTTATGACTGATAGTTTATCAAAACTAAAAACAACGCTTAAATATCTTCTAAATTAATCCCCATTGCTTGCAGTCTTTCAGCTAGTTTAACAGCTTTTTGTTCTGCTTGTTCTGCTCTTTGGCGTTCTTTTTCTGCTATTTGTCGTTCTTGATTAACTAACTCACTTCCCCAGAGTAATAAATTTCCAGATTTATCCCACCATCGTAACCAATAACCCTGAAATTCAGCTTTTTTTCCTATCCATACACCCAAGAATAGGTCTAAAGCTTCTATCCAAAAGCGCTGATTTTCATCTGGAGATTCTTGCTGGTATTTACCGTTAACTAAATTATGAACTTCTAAAATTCCAATTTGGGGATGGAAAATCACGTAAGTGGGAACTTTTAAAATTTGTTCATAAAAGTGCCACTTTCCATAGGGAAAATGGGGATTAATGGAATATTCTGTTCCTTCTGTTGCGGATATAAATTCCATGACAATGGCTGGGTTTTCTCCTTCGCTATGAGGGGTGTAACTACGACGGATTTCTCCTGGAGGTAGAGGATGGACAGAAGGCACGTAAACCCAATCAGGTGCTTTGACGATGCTTTTTTCATCCACTGTGGCACATAGACCAAAATTGGAGGCAATCAGCATTGATTCTAGAATTAAACCTGCTAATTCTAGGGACTCTCTTAGAGCAGCAGCGAGAAGGGGTTGGAGGTTATTTTCCACGGGTTCATCTGGTAGAGGAAAATCTGCTGGTAGTTTTTCCCAGGTGATTCGAGGTAGAGTATTGGGGGGAGGGAGTTGTAGAACTGTCATACTCAAGTGCGATCGCTAACAGTGTTAAGTTATTATATTGTTTATTGTTGGTATTTAGATTAGATGGTTGAACAATTCTATTAACGGTGGAATTGGTACTACGCTTAACCAATTTAGCTTAATCAGCAGAAGCCCCACGTCTCACTCTTAGGAGCGTGGGATGAATGCGCGTGAGTTGAGTTGCGTAGCCCAAATTGTATTTGAGCGTAGCGAAAACAAAGAAGGCTACAGCGACGAAACGAACAAAATATTGATTTTATGTTATTATAAAAAAGTAGGTGTAGTCCAATTAAATGCAGAAATGCAGCCTACAAAACAAAAAACAAATCTCAAAACCAAAGAACCGTGGGGCGCACGGTCTTAAAGCTCAGTTAATGTCCTCATAGAGGAGTCACTGAGAAGCCCACACTCACCTGAAAGGGAGTGTGTGGAGTACGTCACCACAACTTTATTGCAATCTGTAGATCCCCGACTTCTTGAATAAGTCTGGGATCTTATATTTAAAATATAATGCTATAATACAGCCAAAATAAACCGCCCATATCAACTATGAGTAAAACATCAGTAAAATCAGTAAAAAATCTTTATGAACAGGATTTTTCTCTCTGGATTGAAGATACAATTAACAAGTTAAAAACGCGAGATCATGATAATTTAGATTGGGAGAATTTAATTGAAGAGGTAGAATCTTTGGGCAAAAGTCAGCGTAAAGCAGTCAGGAGTTTTTTGGTGCGGTTATTAGAACATTTATTAAAACGGTGTTATGTACCAATGTCAGACTGTTATCGAGGTTGGGAAATTGAAATACGGAATTTTCGCCAAAGATTACAAATTGAATTAGAAGATTCACCAAGTTTGAAAACTTTTTTGAGAGAAATTTTCGCTAAAAGTTATGAAATGGCATTGGAAAATGTCAAAGATAGTTATCCTGATGTTTATTTTTCCAATCTTTGTCCATTTCCCAATGATGTAGATGCTATATTAACTAACAAGTTTTGGGAAGAATTATAATTTCGTGAATTATATGTCTTGTGCTTGAGATTCTAGCCAATTATTGAAAATAGCGATCGCCTCTTGGATTTTTGCTATAATTGTTTCTGTTTGTTGGGCTAATTCCAATACTCTTTCTTTTCGCAGTTGCAGATTATAATTATGCCGTGCTAAATGTCTAAACTTGCGATAATCATTTAATTGTAATAACAGTGAACCTTGCCATAAGGGAGGACGATTTTCTCCACCAATTTCTGCCATTTGTAATAATAGTTGTTCATGCCAATTTTCCGCTTTTGGCATTCCCCCATCTAAAGTGACAGCAACTCTTTCACTAATGCGCTCACAAGCTGTGTAAAAATCACAAATATAGCTGGATAAGGCAGGAGTGAGAGCAATTTCTGGAATAGTTTCTGCTTGAGCAATTAATTGTTTTAAAGCTTGACAATTCTGCTCTAAAGCTATCATCTCATCTTCAATACGGGTTTTTAGGGCTAAATATTTATTAGTAGGCATGGGTTTTTCTTTGAGAATGCGAGAACGGACAAAATCTGGGATTTCTTCTAATGCTACCAAATCTATTTTCAACCAATTAGGTGTGATTTTTTCTAGAAGAGAATAGGCTTCCCATTGTTGTTTTTCTGACATTCCTCTTACAGCCAAATCTAAATCAGATTGCCAATGCCAAGGACTTTCTCCTGATAAAGAACCAAATAATATTACCTCTTTTGCTCCATTTTCTAGGAGAATTTGCTGACATTTTGCGGCAGTTTGTAATGCCTCTTGTTTTCTTTCTTCTAGAGTTTGATCGCTGTTTTCTGTGGTAATGTTTTCTATCATTATTGTTTAGCCACAACTCTATATAGGGTTTGCTGAAAAAGTTATCTGTGGAGACAGGGAACAGGGAACAGTTTCAAGAGTTAGATGGAAGCGATTTTTCCTTTGCATCCAACTTAAATGCAAGGTTTTCGAGTTCCCACGTCGTAAAATCTTGCACTTTTTGAAAATCAAAATGTCTAAAACCGTTTACCTGTAATGTTTTAAGATTTAATCAGCATCCCCTA
>NZ_JADEVZ010000083.1 GCF_015207875.1 Dolichospermum sp. LEGE 00240 | reverse complement strand
AAGTTAGTTTAATTTCACCTCAACAGGGCGGGGAAACCCCAGGGCGGGGAAACCCCGCCCCTACGGTTTTTGTATAGGAACTAGATCAAAGTGCGATCGCTCAAAATAGCCTATCATTAGGCTAGGTGTAACCTGTATTCCATAACTTCATGCCTTTCTCCGATTTCACTAATCCTTATAAAAATCCGGCTGACGTACCAGAAAAGTATCGCCAGCATATAAATCTACAGAAATTATTTAAAGCTGATGGTTCTTATGTGCGTCCAGCAGAAGACCCTGTAACAATATGGGCAATTCAGATTTTAGTGGAAGAGTACGGCGTTCCACTAGAAGCAATGGCATTAGAACTAAATGCGGATTTTGCCGAGGGAACTTATCAAGGCGGAAGACGCTATCTAGGGCGGGTGGACATTGTAGTTTACGATGACCGTTATGCTGACTCTATAGGTAATTTGGATGTAGCTTTTATTACAGTAGAGGCTATGGAAACAAATAAAAAAGTTGGTGGGACTGAAGCGGAAGGTTGGGTAGAACATCTTAACCGACTCAATTCTTATATGAGTGCTTCACCTTCTGCCCGTTATGCAATTTTAACCAGTGGGAAACAAACAGACATCTATCGTCGTGACCTTGATTATCCACGTAAGTTAGAAATAATTGGTAACTTACCTAAATATGAAAGCGCCAGTAAAGCAGCAGAAAATAGTCCCTTTATTGTAATTTTAAATCCTAGTGAAGCAGATGGAATTCAAACCGGACTCACACCTCTATCCCGTGATAAATTTCGGGAGGTTTTGGGAGATACCCGTTCTGGATGTCATTCTATTCTCAGAGATAATGAAGGTTTGCAGCCACAAGAAGCCGTTGATGCAATGGTTAAATTCTTGTTTGCTAAGTGGTACGACGAACAAGCAACTATTGACTTGGTAAAGCAAACAGGAGAATCACGGGCTTATGTATTTAGTGTCAGTAATGAAACAGACCCAGAACGTTTATTAGTTCAAGTCAGAGACACATTTGAAAAAGCCAAGCAGTGGGAACGGGACACACTAGCGAAAAAATTTGGTGATGATTTGGGTGTGCGTTTGGCTTTTAATGAAGCTGATGTGTTGCAATTCAAGCCACACACGACAATGGAAATCGTCAAGCGTTTACAGCCTTGGAGTTTGCGAAAATCTTCAGCAGATGTCAAAGGTGGAGTATTTGAGGATTTTTTAAGTAAGACTTTCCGCGATGATTTGGGGCAATATTTCACACCTACACCTGTAATTAATTTAATGGTAGGAATTTTGCAACCAACAGTAAATGATTATGTTGGTGATCCTGCTTGCGGTTCAGCGCGGATGTTGACTCACGTTTTGGATTATGTGCGTAAACAGGAATATGCAAAAGCGATCGCAAATAATGGTGGTAGTGCAGAAGGGATTAATCCTGAAGAACCAACCCAAGAGTTTATCAAGTTTCGAGATAATCATTTATTTGGGGCTGAATATTCTCGAAATGTCATGCACGTAGCGCGAGTTAATACTTTAATGAATGGCGCACAATATGCCGATTTAAAGGTTATGGATTCCCTGGAAAGATTGGGTAGTATTACAGGAGGAATTAAAGAAGGACTTCCAGAACGTCCTGGTTTTTATCTGGGAGGGTTAACGATGATTTTAACTAATCCTCCATTTGGATCTAAAGTGACAAATGATAATGTTTTGAAAGATTTTGCTTCTAGGGATGGAGTAACAAAGAAAAATGGTAAAGTTGTTAAAAGTATTCCCCAAGAAGTAGCTTTTCTTAATCGTTGTCTTGAATTTCTTGCACCAGGGGGAAAGTTAGCAATTGTTTTACCTGATGGTGTGTTAGCAAACAGTACAACGCAGGATGTAAGAGATTGGATTTTACGCTGGGCAAGATTAAAAGCAATTGTGAGTTTACCACAAGAAACTTTCAGACCCTATGGCGCTGCTGTAAAAACTAGCGTGGTTCTTCTAGAAAAGCGTGATATAGCTTTGACAGCAGAAAGTCAGTTAGAAATTGAGCAGGATGATAAGATTTACATGGCTAGGATTGATGATATTGGCTATGACGCATCTGGTCGTGTTTCTGCCTCAGAAGATGAAGTTAATGAACCTCCAGAAGTGAGAAAAGCAATTACAGATTTAGCTGGGTTATTAGGAAGGTAGTTAAATGGAAAAAACTATAGTTAATCTTTCGCAGTTACGTCAAAAGGGTGTCTGGAACTTTGAACCTTACTCCCAGTCGGTGACAGGTGCAATGGCTGAGTTAGAAAAAAGCCCTTTTCCAGTGGTTAAGCTGGGAACTTTAGTTGTTGAAGGAACTACTAAGCGTGGTTATTCCGTGACTGGTCTTGAAAATGTGGATGGTATTCCTTTACTCTCAATACGTAATATTTCAGCACAGGGTATTAATTTTAATCATGTACGCTATCTAAGTCCAGATGATCATAAGAAACTTGAAGCAACTCAAGTTCATAAGGGTGATGTGCTGGTTAGTTTAATCATGCGTCCGGGGATAGCTGCTGTTTATGAATCTGACGAACCAGCCAACATAGATACACACCTTGCAAGATTGCGCTTAACAGACAAGATTGATCCTGCTTACTTGGCTTTCTATCTCAATTCAGATGTTGGTCAAGCCCTTATTCACTCCCTTTCAACTGGTAGCATTCAACCTATGTTAACTATTACTGCTCTAAATGATTTGCTTGTAATTATCCCCCCTCTTGATGAACAAAAACAGATTGTTTCGGAGTCACGGCGATTAACAGAAGAGGCAGGGCAATTATCGGAAGCTGCTGAACATCACCGTGCTGAAGCCTATAAGCTTTTTGGAAAGCTATTTCAAGGGGCAGTCTAAATGATTCATGCTTGCTACTTAACTGTCTTTGAACAGCCACAGGAGGAATTAGAAAGAGCCTTGTATGATCTTTTCGATGACTTGGGTGCTGTATATGACGAATACGATTCAATACCTCTAAACCCATTAAATAATCAATATGAATTGCAAGCAGCAGTTACCCAAAATTTTGAGTTTCTCCTAAATGTACATTGGCAATCCCATATCAATTCTCATACTTTAATAACTTTTGACGTTGAAATGGCAGTTCCGGTTGAACCTGTCGAACTTGAGAAGGTTTTAGCACAGGCAGCAGAAACGTACTTTCCTAAATTAACACTTGTTTATAACTCTTATGGGGATGAGAGAAGTGAGAGATTATTCCCTTTAGTAATGAATTTTGAAAACGCAGTCAGAGAGTTTATTATATCTGTAATGCTCAAAAAGTATGGTTCTTGCTGGGAAGATACTCTTGATAGATATATAGAAGATGCTGAACAAAATCTTGAAAAATATAAAATGAAATATGGTTATAAGTGGGAAGATAGACTTAAAAAATATAAAGAATGTAAGAGTGAAGCATTAAAGAATAAGGAAAATGAAGCTAACTACCAGCAACATAATCCTCTACTTATGCAGTGGCTTTATTATGCAGATTTTACAGATTTATCAAAAATGATTAGTATAGTTGATGACTTAGAAGGAGGTTATAAGCTATCAAATTTACCTCAGTCAATTTTTGCTAATACTGTTAATAAAAATACACGAGATACAATCACGAGAAAAATTAATGACCTCCGTGTATTAAGGAATAGGCTGATGCACGGACGTTATCTAACAGGAGAGAATGAAGAGTTAATTAGATTGATTTGTAAAGAGTTTAAAGAGCTAATTATTCAGCCAGGATATATTAATAACTTTGAAAGTCGTAGGCTAACTGAAGACTAACTAATTGATAGAAGATAATAGATGTTAGTAGAGGAAGAGGTAACATGAAGGAGGGTAGTAAATACCAGCCACTCCTAGACTTTTTGTATAGCAGTGAACAAAATGAAATAATTTTATCATTTGCCGAAATCGAGCGTTTAATAAAAGAGTCCTTACCCAATTCAGCAAAAAGTAAACGGGCATGGTGGAGTAATCGCAGCAAAGGCGCATTACAAGCTTCAGCCTGGATAGAAGCAGGATATCGGGTTGAAAATGTTGATTTTGATCAGCAATGTATTACTTTTCGCCAATTTACTAATAGCGAAGAAGTGCAAATTGTAGATGGGAAAGTGGTATGGAATAGCAAATCAATTAAGGCATTACGTCTCCAAATTGGTTTAACACAGGCAGAATTTGCACAAGAGCTAGGTGTACGTCAGCAAACAGTTAGTGAATGGGAAAATGGAATTTATGAACCGACTCGCTCAAAGTCGAAACATTTAGACTTGGTTGCTAAAACAATCGGATTCAAATACGAGGTAGGAAGTTAGTCATTTAAATTTTTGACATTTACATGGTTAACAGGTATATTGTCAGAATAGCATCTGCTTCTGGCAACTGTCAAGCATGAATATAAAAAACACCGAACCCAAAGCTGGCAAGGTTACAGAAATCAAACCTTCCCTGAAGAACTACTATTACTGCGCTTGTTCAAGTGCCGAATGTGGCTATGGCTAGTCGTTCCCGGACTGCACGACCATGACGCAACCCAGCTTTTACCGCAACAGCTATGAAATGAGAGTGTTTAGAAGCGATGAAAACCCACTCACAGCAACCCACCAACAAAATTACAAATATTGTCAGAAGCCAGCAAATAAGTTTCCGACGCTTCCCGCTGACTTCCGGCTTCCTAAAGTAAGGAGACATTCACCATGATAAAACCAGTTGTTACCTAAAATCATCCTTGGGTGATAGTCAGAACTGTAATAATTACCCAATCTCACACCGTCGCCCGTTTTGCTAACCGCCAAGATGCTGATGACCATTTAAGATTTTTGCGTCGAACTATTCCCGACGGAGGTTTTGAGATCATGTTTGAATCACCAGAAGATGTAAAAGAAAACCTGAATATTGAATTACTGACTATCAGCCAAAAAAGGGGTGTAAATCGTGAGTTTTGATAATGTCTGTAAAATCCTAGCTGAAAAATATCCTCTTGATTTTGCCAACTGGTTGTTACCGGAAACAGTCGAAAAAATCAAAGTCTTAAAAACTGAACTCAGCATTGAACCAATTCGTGCAGATTCCGTTATATTGCTGCAAACAAAAAACAGAATCCTACATTTAGAATTTCAAACTAGAACCAAATCAGAAACTCCCATTCCCTTAAGAATGTTGGATTATTTTGTCAGATTAGTTAGACAATATCATCTACCTGTTACCCAAGTGGTGATTTTCTTGCAGGAAACAACTAATGAAATCGCTTTTACCGAGGCTTATATTGATGAAATGACAACTCATCACTATCGAGTCATCAGAATGTGGGAGCAAGATTCAGCTTTATTTCTCAATAACCCCGCATTACTTCCCTTAGCACCATTAACAAAAACAAATTCCGCCCCAGAGTTATTATCCCAAGTTGCCAGAGAAATTGCTAAAATTACAGATGTACCAGCCAGACAGAATACTGCTGCTTACACAGAGATTTTAGCAGGTTTACGATTCGAGAAAAATCTAATTCGTCAATTATTGAGTGAGGATATTATGCAAGAATCTGTAATTTACCAGGATATTTTGCAAAAGGGTGAACAGAAAGGAGAAAAAATAGGAGAACAGAAAGAAGCTTTTCGTTTCCTGAATCGTCTTTTGAATCGGCGGTTTGGGGAAATGGATTCATTTATAGTTGAACGGATTCGTTTATTACCTACTGAACAATTAGAAATATTGGGAGAAGAGTTTTTAGATTTTTCAGGAATATCTGATCTAGTTAATTGGTTAGATACACATATTCCTAGAAGTTTATAAGGTTTCTTCCAGATTCTCGATTTTTTTAAAAAGTCGGGAATCTAATTTTTGATTTGCTTTGTGACATTAGTTAAATGCAATACAACGGAGGGCGGGGAAACCCCGCCCCTACAGGCTTGGTGATGAAAAACCGTACCTCATGACAGCTAAAACTGCTGTAATTATCAATACTATTTATTTAATCCTGAATAAAAATTTACAAGCGGAATTAAACGAAACCAAATATATTAATTCTCTGGGTTTTAGAAAAAGTAGATTTTCTTATGCTTTTTTGAGAATTTTAAATTTTTAAGTATTGCAATCTGATAAAATTTGTAAGGTTTCTATAAGCTCTGAGCAATGGGATCGACTGGTGTAAGGATCGCAATTGACGCAATGGGGGGAGATCATGCACCCACTGAAATCGTCGCCGGCGCACTGCGGGCGCGAGAGGAACTGGGTGTAAAAATATTACTGGTTGGAGATCCCCAACAAATTGAGGCTATCATGCCGCCAAAGACAACTATGGCGGATTTGGAGATTGTTCCTGCCGAGGAAGCGATCGCTATGGATGAAGATCCTCTCAACGCAGTTAGACGCAAGCGGAAATCTTCCATCAACATAGCGATGGATTTAGTCAAAAATCAACAGGCAGATGCTGTATTTTCTGCTGGACACTCTGGTGCAGCTATGGCATCAGCTTTGCTGCGATTAGGCAGATTACCGGGAATTGACCGCCCAGCAATTGGCACAGTATTCCCCACCATCAAAGCCGGCAAACCAGTAATGATTCTGGATGTTGGTGCTAATGTAGACTGTCGCCCTAAATTTTTAGAGCAGTTTGCAGTCATGGGTTCAATTTACAGTCAGTATGTTTTGGGAACAGACAATCCCAAAATAGGTTTATTGAATATTGGCGAAGAAGATACTAAAGGTAACGAAGTAGCTCTCCGCGCCCACCAATTGTTACGGGAAAATACTCAAATTAATTTTACTGGTAATGCTGAAGGGCGTGATGTATTATCCGGTGAATTTGATGTGATTGTTTGCGACGGCTTTGTGGGTAATATTTTATTAAAATTTGCCGAAGCGGTTGGAGGCGTAATTCTACAAATTCTTCGAGAAGAATTACCCCAAGGGATACACGGTCAAATCGGTACAGCGATTTTAAAACCTAATCTGAAGCGCGTTAAACAACGCATGGATCATGCCGAACACGGAGGAGCTTTGCTTTTAGGTGTTAGCGGGATTTGTTTTATTGGTCATGGTAGTTCCCAAGCACCATCTATTTTTAGTGCCATTCGTATGGCTAAAGAAGCCGTAGATAATCAAGTGCTAGAAAGACTCCAATCCCAATATCAAATTCTCCAAAATGAAAGTAGTTAGCTATTATTTCTTCAACATGGAGATACTAAGTTAACAACTATTTGTCATTTGTCATCCAATTTTAGATTGCGGATTTTAGATTCATAAATACTTTTATAAATCTGAAATTCTTGATCTCAAATCTAAAATTGGGATTGTCATTGGTACTCGTTATTAATGCTCACAAACAAGACAACTGACAATTTACAAATGACACTTGACAATTGAGGAAAAAAAGAAGTGCAAAATTTTTTCAACAGTGGTATAGCGATTACAGGTAGTGGTTCAGCAGTCCCAACAACTCGTTTACACAACCAAGAATTAACTCAACTGGTAGAAACATCAGATGAGTGGATTGCCTCAAGAACAGGAATTCGTCAAAGACGGTTAGCATTGCCCCCTGATTCACTGACATCATTAGCCACTGCGGCTAGTCAACAGGCCATCACCGCCGCCGGCATCACAGCAGCAGACATAGATTTAATTTTATTAGCTACCTCCACGCCTGATGACCTGTTTGGAACTGCTTGTCGTGTTCAAGGTGAATTAGGCGCTACCAAAGCAGTTGCCTTTGACTTAACTGCTGCCTGTTCTGGCTTTGTCTTTGGTTTAGTCACAGCCGCCCAATACCTCAGAACAGGTGTTTATCAAAATGTACTTTTAATTGGGGCCGATATCCTCTCTCGGTGGGTAGATTGGCAAGATAGACGCAGTTGTGTGTTATTTGGTGATGGGGCCGGGGCAGTTATATTACAGGCTAATCAAAGCGATCGCCTATTAGGATTTTGCCTCAAAAGCGACGGTTCTCAAAACAATTGTCTCAACCTAGCCTATAACGCCTCTAGCACAGAATTAGCGCCAGATATTCACGTATCTACAGGCAAATATCATCCTATTACCATGAACGGTAAAGAAGTCTACCGCTTTGCTGTGCAAAAAGTCCCAGAAGTGATAGACAAAGCCCTATTTGCAGCTAATCTCAAAGTGGAAAATATAGATTGGCTAGTATTACATCAAGCGAATCAAAGGATTATCAATTCCGTTGCTGAACGCTTAGAGATTCCCGAACATAAAATTATCAGCAATGTCGCCGACTATGGTAACACCTCCGCTGCATCTATCCCCCTGGCTTTAGATGAAGCAGTGCGAGCCGGGAAAATTAAACCTAATGATATCATTGCCACATCTGGTTTTGGTGCCGGTCTTTCTTGGGGGGCAGCCATTTTTCAATGGGGAAGATAGATAAGTCAAAAATGACAACTGACAACTGACAACTGACAACTGACTAATAACAAATGACTAAAACTGCATGGGTGTTTCCCGGACAAGGTTCTCAAGCATTGGGAATGGGAATAGACTTGTTAACTCTACCATCTGCCAAAGAAAAATTTATTCAAGCTGAGGCAATTTTGGGTTGGTCTGTAATAGATATATGTCAAAGTGATATTGACACCTTATCAAGAACACTTTATACCCAGCCTAGTTTATATGTAATCGAAAGTATTATTGCTGATATTTTGCGAGAAAAAGGACAGCAACCAGACGTAGTTACAGGTCATAGTTTAGGCGAATATATAGCCCTTTATGTCGCTGGTGTCTTTGAATGGTCGGCTGGGTTACATTTGGTAAAACGGCGGGCAGAATTAATGGATAGTGCGGCTGGGGGAATGATGGCAGCATTAATGAACTTTGACCGAGAAGAATTAGAAAAAGTTATTAGCGCCACACCTGATGTAGTTTTAGCAAATGATAACAGTCCTCTCCAAGTTGTTATTTCTGGAACTCCAGACGCTGTACAGGCTGTGATGTCGCAAGTTAAAGCTAAACGGGCTATCCCCTTAAAGGTTTCCGGCGCATTTCATTCCCATTTAATGAAAGCAGCCGCAATGGAATTTCAAGAAGTTCTCGATTCCGTTATTTTTCAGTCAGCAAATATTCCAGTTTTATCTAATGTAGATCCAGTTCCAGCAATAGAAGCGGAAACTTTAAAACAGCGTCTTTCTCAACAAATGACTGGTTCTGTCCGCTGGCGAGAAATTTGTTTGCAATTAGTAGAAGATGGCATTGAGAAAGTTGTAGAAATTGGTCCTGGTAACGTATTAACTGGTTTAGTTAAACGAACTGCACCTAGTTTAATTTTGCAAAACATTCGTAATGCTGCTGAATTACCTGAATAAAGGAGTAGATTTGCCAGATCAATTCAAAATTAAATAAGTCCTAATGGGGACGATATTGGCAACATAAACTTTCTATGATGTCTGTGTTCTATTATCTAAACATTCAATATTGTTCGGTTAAAGAAATGTAAATTGGATTGAACGATAGTGAAACCCAAAAAATACTCATAAACCTTGGGTTTCGTTCCCCAAACTAACCTACCATATAATGATTTTTCGCCTTGACCGAACAGTGTTGGGTTTGGTTTACTTTCGTCAAACAAACCTACGCAATTTCATTGTTTGAACTTAACTAACAAATATTGTTTAAACATTTAGTTAATGAACCTCAGTAATTTATCAAAATTAAAGTAAGATAGCCAAAAACCCAACCTGACACTTTTTTGAAATTGCCTAAAACTTGCCATAATCAACCTGCAAACAAAACTAAAAATATTCATGAATACACTTGAACAAAAAACTTGGATGACGCAAGCAGAGTATGCTAAAATGGTAAGTCTAAGTATCCTGTAGTGGCTTTTACAGTTAGTGTGAAAGAACAACGGGCGATCGCTATAGAATTACTCATGATTATTGCCATCCATGCCACGATCTTAACTTACCTGGAGTTCCATGCCATTAAACTACTTCTTAGCTACTTCTTGCCCATTTGGATAGGCTATGGGGGGCTGATATTTTATATCTATACCAATCATCTGTTATGCCCCATGACAAATGTGAATGATCCTCTCATCAATAGTCTCTCTATTCGAGTTCCCAAACTATTTGACCTTTTGCATTTGAATTTTTCTTACCATACAGAACATCACATTTTCCCCGGTATGAATTCAGATTATGCGCCAATGGTGCAAGAACTATTACAAACACATTACCCGAAAAGATTCAACTTATTAAATGCTGGAAAAGCCTGGGAATTAATGATGCAAACACCCAGACATTACAAAAATGATCATACCTTCACAGATTGGTCTGGAAATAAATTCATAAACTGTCCAATCTTAGGGATAAATCTCACAGATCTATAGTCAAATTTAATCAGAACCTATGGAGAAGTAATCTAGAAACTTTCCCTTGTCAACTCGATTATATCTCCATCCAAAGACGTTCTAATTGTCTTTGCCAAGCTGCTAAAACTTGTTCTCTTCCCTGGGCATTTTGGTCAATATCTCCTAACAATCCTTCGGCATAAAAACGATCTAGATTTTGCATAGTTGCTTCTAAGGATTGTCCCTGTTGTTTTGCGGCTTTAATAATTTCGCGGATACGAGTTTCTACTAAATTATTGAAAACATCATGAACACCAGCTTGATATAATGAAATCAGACGAGCGATCGCATTAGCAAAATCTCCATTAGTCAAAGTCCCACTATTATGCTGAAATACTCCCCAAACTACATCATCATAAACAGCATACCGTGTTTCCTGAGTATCATCAAAATTAGCCTCTAGAAACTGCGTTATAAAGGCTGTAGCTTCTTGTAAAGGCATAATTGGCAATAACACCCGCAACCAAGTATTATCTTCTGAAAGCAGCACCAATAACCGAAAATCAGCAGTTTCTACTTGCCAAGAACCAGGAGCGATAGATTTTACAACTTCAGCACTAAATAACTCTGTTAACGTACCCGCTATGTCTTCCGGTGTCATAATTATTTTTGAACTTTATGATCTAGAGTAACGCTTTTTGGCATAGGACTTACCCAAGTTTCACACTAAAAATCTGTTGTCGGGTACTAATCTTAGCACTATTGACTTTTAGACTCAGTTGGTGATGTAGTCGCAGGTTCTAGTGGTGCGGGAGATTCTGCTGGTGGTGAATCAGCAGACTTTTGACGACGACGGAGGACTTCTGTTAAGCGTCTCTGACTTTTTTGTATTCTTTCGGTTCTACCTTCGTCCGATTGATTACTCGTGTCAGATTTTACGGGCTGAACTGAACGGCGACGGGCTGGAGATTCTTCTGTTTGCTTGGGTTGTTCAGGTTCAATAGACTGACGGGGTAGTGAAACTGGTTTACTTTTGGAGGGTGCAGATTCTTGTCTCTGTCTAGTTATATTTTCGGATGGAATATCGGTAATAATAACATTCGTTTTTCTGCGATTGCGTTGACGTGATTCTATCGAAGTGGAAGCAGCAGCTTCTTGTTCCGGTTTTTTATTAATGGCTTCTCGCTGTTTTTCTATTTGGCGTTCTTGAAGTTTACGGTGACGCTGTGATCCTTTAATAGCAAAGTTAACCGAGGCTCTTACTCCTTCTCTTCCTGCTTCTGTGGGCGTTAATTTCCACTCTTGAGCAGCTTTTTGAGCAGCTTCATCTAGTTCACTATCACCACTGGAACGGATCAACCGTACTCTCGTAACATTACCTTGATTATCTGTGTCAATAGCAACTTCTGGATTTCCTTCTGTGCCTCGCCGTCTGGCTCTCTCTGGATACTTAATTTGACACTGTAGACAATCCGCACGATTCAATTTAGAACTGTTTTCGATGGGAGGTTTGGGTGCAGTAGCTATTGGTGTATTTTCTGGCTTTGCTGTGTTTCCCACACCATTACCGGAATTGTTTCCCACACCATTACCGGAATTATTTCCCACACCATTACCGGAATTATTTCCCACACCATTACCGGAATTATTTCCCACACCATTACCGAAATTATTCACCACACCATTACCGGAATCTTTACCTAAAATATTTCTCCAGCGATGATTACCTAAATTATTTAAAATATTTCTATTCTGCAAAACTGGCGTGGAAGTAGTGGAGTTGCTGGGGATAATATTAGAACTAGTATTGGGTTGAGTTTCTGGCTTTAATAATGGGATTTCTGTAGGTTTAGTTTCTGATTGAGGTTGAGTAGATGCTAGGGTATTTGAATTTTCATCTAATTTTGGAATTGGTTTAGTTTCTGTCGGGATTGGTGCTATTGTTGGTTCAGGATTTGTGTTGACTACTGGGGTATTTTTTACAAGATTTGGTATGATTGCGGTTTGAGGAGGCGTGAGTATTGGGGATTGTTTACTAAGAAGATTATTATTGGCTGTTGGTTGAGACTGTTTGCTTACAGGTGCAACAGAAGACTTAATTTTACTAATAGTTACTTTTTTAGGTATGGAAATTTCGCCACCTTCATTACCACCACCAGAATTTGTTTTTGGTTGGGATTTGATCTCTACTGGTGGTTGGATTGGTTTCTGAGGGGGAGTTTCCAAAATTGTCAATTCAACTGGTTCACTTATAACTTCAGGTACTTTGAAGAAAAACTTATTAATAGCTAAAGCTAGTAGTCCAGTATGTAATGCTAATGAGCCAATAAAACTAAAAACAAGAAAAGTTTTTAAGGCTTCAGCCTCTTTTTCGCGTTGCTCTATAGTGATGCTTGATAAACTCATATTTTATGATTAGTTATGAATAATATGACAGTTATTACGCTTGATGAAACACAATCTAGGGCGGGGAAACCCCGCCCCTACCGGCTTTGCGGGTTGCTGACTGTATCTCACAAAGAGTGAATACTGCTATAACTATAGGAATAATAAGCGAAAAGCCCCGCACATTGTTAAGCCATCAAGTTAGTCTTTTTGTAGTTATTCACTCCCCCCCTCTAAAATTATCGAAACCCTTGATCTCTCGTTAAAGATAGGGGGGAGTGTGAACAGTTACTACCTTTTTGGCCAGCCTTTATCAGCTTGTTCTAGTACATAAGCAGCTACGTTTTCTATTTGTGCTGGTTTTAATCTCCTACCAAAGGCTGGCATTGCGCCTTTACCCTTAGTAACTTGAGCAATAATTTTTTCAGCCGAGTACATATCGTACTTTTCTAAAGCCTCTTTCTTCAAGGTTTTCGCGCGATTAACTATATTCCCACCCCCCGTGTGACACTGAGCGCAATTAGCCTTAAATATTGCCGCGCCACTAGCAGCGTCCGCGGCCAAAGCCGGACTACTGAAGGCAAACGTGAAGATAGTTATGCCTAGTAATAATATTGA
This sequence comes from Dolichospermum sp. LEGE 00240, assembly GCF_015207875.1. GTDB lineage: Bacteria > Cyanobacteriota > Cyanobacteriia > Cyanobacteriales > Nostocaceae > Dolichospermum > Dolichospermum gracile. The sequence goes on along the minus strand of NZ_JADEVZ010000083.1, from coordinate 7,526 downwards.
GATGATCTTTTTCATGTGGTGTTCTCTCTACAACAATGTCTGAATCCGTGCAAGTATCCTCTACAATTCTCATTTGATTTTGTGGGATTAGTCAAACGACAAGCTGTCAAACTTGGTTCTCAATTATGGGAAATTGGCGATTAATTGATTGATAGCTTGAGGGTTTAGGCTGAAGGTAAATTTATGTGAATTTAAATTTACAATTAGCAAAAGGAAATTAATTATGAAACATAAAAGGTAAATTATTCGGATTCCTCCTTGATCTTTTAAACTTCATTTTTGATTGGCTAATCCTGAAATACCCTTTTCAGTGACACGACAAATCCGCCAATCATCTAAAATATCCGCGCCCATATTCCGGTAAAATGCTTGGGCTGACACATTCCAATCTAAAACGCTCCACTCTAAGCGTCCACAATCCCTTTCTAAAGCTATTTGGGCTACTTTTGCCAAAAGTGCTTTACCAATGCCTTGGCGGCGATATTCTGGCGAAACAAAGATATCTTCGAGGTAAAGTCCTGGCTTGGTGAGAAATGTTGAATAATTATGAAAAAATATAGCAAAACCTACAGCTTGACCTTGAGATTCAGCTAAGATTGCGTCTACATATTTTGGTGAACCAAATAAATGATCTTTGAGGGCTTCAGCATTACCAATCACAGCATCGGATAGTTTTTCATATTTTGCAAGTCCTTGAATTAATGCAAATAGGGTATGAGCATCACTGGGTTGGGCAAAACGGATGATTAAATTAGTCATTGGTCATTGGTCATTGGTCATTAGTTTACAGTTTATACTTAAGAGGTTTAATTTTTTAACAACTAACAACTAACAACTGACTAATGACTAATGACTAACAACTTATACTAACCAGCCTTTTAACCGTTTGGCTATGTGGGGGCGACGTAACTTTCGCATGGCTTTACTTTGGATTTGACGAACTCGTTCGCGGGAAAGGTTAAACATATTACCCACTTCTTCGAGAGTGCAGGGTTCGCTGCTGGTGAGTCCATAGCGGAGGGAAATAACATCTTTTTCCCTTGGGGTGAGTACGTCTCCTAGAACTTCCCAAATTTCCTGACGCATCATATTTTCGTTCATTTTTGCTTCGGGAGACTGGTTATCTTCATCTTCTAGCAAGTCCATTAATTCTGTGTCTTCTTCTTTACCGACACGGTGGTTAAGGGAAAGTGCTTGTCGTCGAAGTTGTTGCAGTTGACGTAGTTGGTGAACCGTAATTTCCAAAGATTCAGCCATTTCGGCTTCCGTTGGGTTACGAGAGAGTTTTTGTTTGAGTTCCCGTTGGGCTTTTTTTAGTTTATTAAGTTTCTCAACAATATGGATTGGTAAGCGAATAGTTCGGGCATCATTAGCGATCGCTCTGGTAATTGCTTGTCTAATCCACCAATAAGCATAAGTAGAAAACTTATATCCTTTATCGGGATCAAATTTTTCAGAAGCGCGGTTTAAACCCATTGCTCCTTCCTGAATCAAATCGAGAAAAGGGACACCACGATTTAAATATCGTTTAGCAATAGATACAACTAACCGGAGATTGGAGCGAATCATTTTTCGCTTGGCGACTCTACCTTGATACAAGCGGCTTTCCAGTTGTTTTTCTGTCATTTCTAACTGCAAAGCCACCTGAACCTTACTAGGGTGCGCTCCTAGTTCCAATTCCAATGCTGCTTGCAATTCTTTGACTTCTTCCAAAAATCTCACTCGTCTGGCTAATTCCACTTCTTCATCAGGTTTGAGTAGTGGATAACGCGCCATTTCCTTAAAAAATGCACCGACCGCATCATCATTTTCGGTTTTATTATATCCCGAAGGACGGGCTGCGGCCATGTCATCGCCATTGCGTTCTTCTGATTCCAGGTTTTCGACAATTGCAGTATCTTCATATACTACCTGATCTAAACTCTCGATTGATGGTTCTTCATGATCAGTAATATTCTCTAGTATTTCCATTGTTCCCAATTCAGCAAGATTCATAGTTTCCTTTAGGGATGGTTGCTTTGTTTGGTACATAATTTAATCACAACAGCCTGTTTCAGACTGGGTAGTTTTCCCTTCAGGACAAATACACCCTTTTTCTCTAGCAAAAGACTCTCTTTTTGATCATTCCTTATCTGGAAGGTAAATCAGTATTTGTCCATTATTTTTGGTTATGGCTAGATACAACCTATGATCATTACTGGTTTTAGCACCCACAAAAAACTATCTTTTTTGGCAGATATCTCGGCATATTCTTCATTCTTTTCTTAATTAGCAAATATGTCAAACCCCCTGATACTCACTTTAACAAATATCCAAAATGTGGATAAACACTCCTATATATCCATCCTAAATGATCTGTGAAAAAATCTATTGCTTGTTGCCTGTTGTCTGTTTAGCACCTCCATGAATAAGCCAGGAAAGCTATATATTAAATTTTTGTGTATTTTTTGCAAAGTTTCTATGTTTGTCCGGGTTGGCAGATGAGAGTAATTGGATAAATCGCCATTTTGTTACTAGAGTTATTTCTACGAAAATTTACTAAATAATCCAAAATACAAAAATAGAAACTTCCAATCCGGATAGTATTTATCGTTTAAAAGCATCGCATATTAAAAAAATATTTAATATCTATCAATAGGTGGAAAAACTCTATGCCTGATTTCGTAGTTCAAAATGAGTTTTAATTAATAACACAATTACGGAAGAAGTTATAAATAATAATTCAACACTTAATGCGCTGATGGGATATAGATGGCATGGGTATTTAAGAGTTAGAATACTTGTGATACGAGAATTTGTCTAAAAGGTTTATCTCAGATTTATTCTATATTTTGAATCCTGACTTCATTGCCTATTACTCATAATTCCTCATTCTCTGAATGTATTTCTCAAGATAGATTTGGCAGATTGCGAACACAAGTATGTAAGTAGGTGGGCGTTAAAAATTGTCGTTGGGGCAAGGGAACTCTTAACTGGGAACAGAAAGAGAGTTTTGACTGATTTTACTTTTCTTCACATACCTTTAAATTTTTCTGTTCACCTACTTAAATCAATTCTCAAGTATTTACTACTCGGATACTAGGAGATAATTTGTCTGGTAGATTACATAAATTCCAGATTATCAAGTATTATGTGTAATTGAAGTATTGTAAAATACTATTTACAGCAGGTAAAATCAAAGGATATAGTTAGGTAAGCTTGAATAGAATTAACCAAGTCTGTAAGTAGAATATTTGTTTATAAATTGAGAAATTATGTATACTATTAGTGTAAATTCATCGGTTATAGCCGTATCCGAACCAGGAGGATTATATCAATCTCAACCAAAGTTGTCCCAATGGGTTGAAGTGCTTGTAGATTGTCCAGGATGTTCAGATTTATTTACCTATAAAATACCCGAACAGTTAGAAATCAAACCAGGGGATATTTTAAGTGTTCCTTTTGGTGCAACACAGGTAGGTGCGATCGCTATTCGCTTATTAACTCACCCACCAACAGATTTAGCAATAGAAAAAATTCGAGAAGTAGAAGATGTAGTTAGTGAAGGGTTTTTCCCTCCTGGTTATTGGATTTTGCTTAATCGTGTTGCAGCTTATTACTATACACCTCTAATTCAGGTAATTCGCGTCGCATTACCACCGGGATTATTAGGAAGATCACAACGTCGTCTGCGGTTGACTCCCTTGGGTAGAGAAAATCTTTCTATTTACATTAGCCCTACAGCCCAGCAAGTAATCACACTTTTACAAAAAACCCCCACAGCAGACTATAGTTATCACTACATTCAACAAAAAGTTAAAGCTGCATATCGAGGTATTCGGGAATTAATCCGTTTGGGATTAGCAGAAAACTATTTAGAACCGCCACGACTCACCCAACCTAAATTACAAAAAGCTGTCACACTTCTGGATAATCATGATGACGATTTAACAACCCGTCAAAAAGAAATTGTCGAAGTTTTACGCCGACAAGGCGGGGAAATGTGGCAAAGTGAATTATTGCAACTTTGCGCTACCAGCACATCTACGCTGAAAGCCTTAGTAGATAAAGGATATATAGTCATTGAAGACAGAGAAATATTACGTCGAGAACAAGGAGCAACAGTAGCCGGAGATTGGGCGAAATCCTTAACACCAGCCCAAAATAACGCCTTAGAAACAATTAATTCCTTAACTGGATTTACTCAAGTATTGTTACATGGGGTGACAGGTTCAGGAAAAACAGAAGTATATTTACAAGCCATATCACCGTTACTCGCCCAAGGAAAATCCGCCCTGGTTTTAGTTCCTGAAATCGGACTTACTCCCCAACTTACAGACAGATTCCGCGCCAGATTTGGAAACAAAGTCCACGTTTACCACAGTGCCCTTTCCGACGGTGAACGTTACGACACTTGGCGACAAATGCTCACAGGAGAGCCGCAAATCATCATTGGGACTCGCAGCGCCATTTTCGCCCCTTTACCCAATCTAGGCTTAATTATCCTGGACGAAGAACACGATAGCAGCTTTAAACAAGATTCCCCCATTCCTACTTACCACGCCCGCACTGTCGCCCAATGGCGAGCCGAATTAGAACATTGTCCCCTCATTTTAGGTTCAGCAACTCCTTCTTTAGAAAGTTGGGTAAGTAGAAATCATCAATATCTTTCATTACCAGAACGGATTAACTCGCGGCCATTACCACCTGTGGAAATAGTGGATATGCGTCAAGAGTTAAAAGAGGGAAATCGGTCTATCTTTAGTAGAAAGTTGCAAAATGCACTGCAACAATTGGAAGAAAAACAACAACAGGGAATATTATTTATTCATCGGCGGGGACATAGTACCTTTGTCTCTTGTCGCAGTTGTGGTTATGTATTGGAATGTCCCCATTGTGATGTTTCCCTAGCTTATCATCATGTGGAAGCGGGAGCGCCGGAATTATTGCGTTGTCATTATTGTAATTATGGGCGTTTACATCCTCCCCATTGTCCCGAATGTAGTTCCCCTTATTTAAAGTTTTTCGGAAGCGGTACTCAACGGGTAGCACAGGAATTAACTAAACAATTTCCCAATTTGAAAATAATTCGCTTTGATAGCGACACAACTACAAAGAAAGGTTCGCACCGTGAACTCCTGACTAAATTTGCTAATGGTGAAGCACATTTATTAGTAGGTACACAAATGTTAACAAAAGGGTTAGATTTACCCCAAGTTACCCTTGTGGGTGTCGTCGCTGCGGATGGATTATTGCATTTATCTGATTATCGCGCCAATGAACGCACATTTCAAACTCTGACTCAAGTTGCAGGAAGGGCAGGAAGAGGGGATGATCCAGGTAGGGTAATTGTCCAAACCTATACTCCAGAACATCCGATTATTGAAGCTGTGCAAAAGCACGATTATCAATCCTTTTGTGATGCAGAGTTAGCACAAAGACAAGCTCTGAATTATCCTCCTTATGGGAGATTAATTTTATTGCGGTTAAGTAGTTTAGATCCGATTCAAGTCCAAAATACAGCCCAAATCATTGCTACATTTTTAAGCAGTAAAGAAGGATTTGAGATATTAGGACCTGCACCTGCTAGTATTTTACGAGTAGCTAACCGTTATCGCTGGCAAATATTACTCAAGTTTGCTCCTGATGCTTTACCGAATTTACCAGATTGGCCAGAGGTGCGATCGCTTTCTCCCGCTTCTGTGAGTTTAACAATTGATGTAGATCCCATTAATATTATGTAGTCGCGGAAAATAAATTATTGTCTGAATCAGGATTTACAGGATTTAATGCTACTCCAACTCACATAAGACGTAATATGCAACTTACCAACAGTACCGCTTATCTTTTAGTATCCCATGGGAGTCGTGATCCTCGTCCAGATCTGGCTATGCAGCAATTAGCTGGGCTGTTAAGAGAGATATTACCCCCGGGTGAAAATTTCATAGAAGTTGCTACCCTAGAGGCAAATATCCAACCTTTACATTTGCAAATTCAAGATTTTGCTAATCGCGTTCAAGCTTTTGGCTGTAAAAAGCTGCAAATTATTCCCCTATTTTTGTTACCGGGATTCCATGTCATGACTGACATTCCCGCAGAAATCGCCCTGGTAGAACAGGTGATAAATAAAGGCATGATCATAGAATTGCGCCCTTATATTGGTAGTTATCCTGGGTTAGAAAAGTTTTTTGCTAAAATGATGATGACAGTTAAAGCAGATATAGCAATTATTTTAGCTCATGGTAGCCGCCGTGCTGGTTCTCATACCTCTGTGGAAAGTCTAGCAGCTAGTGTCGGCGCAGTTCCAGCCTATTGGTCTGTGCCTCCGAGTTTAGACACAAGAGTACAGGAATCAATTACTGCTGGTTATAGACAAATTGCGATTTTTCCCTATTTTTTATTTACAGGTGGGATAACTGATGCGATCGCACAAGCAGTAGAAACGCTAAAATTACAATTTCCGTCAGTCAGTTTTCAACTCGCACCACCTTTGGGAACAAGTCGAGAATTTGCTGATTTAATTGAGAATTTCATCACAGAAGAGGAAAAAGTTGTTGGGTAAAGTCTATTTAGTCGGCGCTGGTCCTGGAGATCCTGGACTCATGACTCTCAAAGGCAAAGGTTTATTAGCTTGTGCAGATGTGGTTATTTATGACGCTTTGGTGAGTCCAGAAGTGCTGGAAATGATCAATCCCCAAGCTGAACAAATCAACGCGGGTAAACGCATGGGTAGACATTCACTGTTACAAGAAGTCACCACCCAATTACTCATTGAAAAAGCCGAAAATCATGCCATAGTTGTTCGCCTCAAAGGTGGTGATCCTTTTATCTTTGGTCGTGGTGGGGAAGAAATGGCGGAATTAATAGCCGCAGGTATCCAGGTAGAAGTTGTCCCCGGAATTACATCAGGAATCGCCGCAGCGGCCTATGCTGGTATACCCTTAACCCATCGGCTTTATAGTTCTTCTGTCACTTTTGTAACTGGACATGAATCCGCTGGTAAGTATAAACCCCAAGTAAACTGGCAAGCCATAGCTCACGGCTCGGAAACTATAGTAATTTATATGGGTATTCACAATTTACCCTACATTATTGAACAATTTACCCTAACTGGATTGAGTTTAGATACACCTATTGCTTTAATTCGCTGGGGAACTCGGCCAGAACAGGAAGAATTAATTGGTGAATTGGGGACAATTGTCGAACAAGTGGAAGCCAAGGGATTTCTTGCACCGGCAATAGCTGTAATTGGTGCAGTCGTTAAGATGCACGGTATATTATCTGGTTCTGTACAGGAGAAAAAATGATAAACTAGTAGACTGCGGCGTAAATAAACCAACCATTCTTAATCGTCAAAAAGCTTACTCAATATTACTTTTGACCTTTAACTTTTGACTTCTGCTTTCCGGTAGTAGTTTGTAACCCACATTCCGCAGATACTAAAGCAAATTTAGGAATTAAAAATTTAGAGAAAGTAAAGCCTGAAAAGATTGCCGAGCAAAGATTTCAGGCTTTTATTTGTTAAAATAGTGTGATCAAATAGAGAG
>NZ_JADEVZ010000082.1 GCF_015207875.1 Dolichospermum sp. LEGE 00240 | reverse complement strand
CTCTCTATTTGATTACACTATTTTAACAAATAAAAGCCTGAAATCTTTGCTCGGCAATCTTTTCAGGCTTTACTTTCTCTAAATTTTTAATTCCTAAATTTGCTTTAGTATCTGCGGAATGTGGGTTGAAATCTTATTCAACCCAGATCATACTTACTGTAAAAACTATATATTTCGGTCTCTTAAATTACAAAGTGATAATTTGTAGTTGTACATCAATAAACATAAAAATATTTGGTTTTGATTTAAAAATATTGTAATAGAGCCAAGATCAAAATCTGTTGTTGTCTCTCTCATTAATTCTAGAAGTTCTGCTTTTAGTTTTTTGGACAATTCATAAAAATTTACATCTAGTAAATTCAACCTCTAACAGTGATTTAGTTTAGCTACATCCATAATTGCTGTTGTCACCATGAGGAAATAACTTGACCAAAAGTAATTGGCTATTTGGTTATACATTGCAGCGAACTCACAGCAGATTTATCAAATAATTTATTGATGTTAGTGAGTATCTAGCAATTATTCAAGTTTGGCTAAGGAGTAGTAAGTCTAGGAGAATTGAATGCTGGATTTTTTCACTTCATTGAATGAGCATAATTTACCATATCCAGATCCCTTACATCCTATCGTGGTTCACTTCGTGATTGCGATGGTTTTATTTTCTGTTTTCTGTGATATCGCCGGCTATTTCACTGGGAAAACTACCTTATTTGAGGTGAGTTGGTGGAATATGTGTATTGCCACAGTAGCTATTTTTGTGGCCATTATTTTTGGTCAATTTGAAGCTGGTTTAGCGAAACCCTACGAACTGGCTAAATCAGTATTAAATGTTCATACTCTTATCGGTTGGTCACTTTCAGGTATTATTGCTGCAATTACAGCTTGGCGTTATGTGTTGCGGAGTCGTAACTCAAAAAAACTCCCATTTCATTACATAGCTGTCGCAGTTTTATTAACAGTCCTGGTTGGGTTTCAAGTATATCTTGGTGATGAACTTGTATGGGTGTATGGCTTACACACTGTACCTGTTGTGGAAGCGGTAAAGGATAGAATCTTGCCATGAATTCAGAATTATTAGACCAAATTAGTCACCAAATGGGTGCAAATGGTTTACCTTATGCCATTCCGATTCATCCTAATTTAGTACACCTAACATTAGGTTTATTCATCATTGCCATTATCTTTGATCTTTTAGGTGTATTCTTCCCTTTGGAAAAATGGGTGTTCAAATTTTTGGGAATTAAAGTCGAACGTTATCAATTATTTGATGTGGGTTGGTACAACATTTTTGCTGCATCTGTGATTACATTTTTCACTGTTGGTGCAGGTTTTTATGAAATGTTGTTGGCAGCCCCACCAGCAGATATCAAAAGTCCTTGGGGAATGTTAGCAATGCCGACAATGATGTGGCATAGTGTGGGCGGTGTATTGCTATTAGCGATGATTGTCGGTATGACCTTTTGGCGAGGTTGGCAACGTTACGTTATTGGCAAATACGAAGAGAGAGAAGTACAAATTTCTTATCTAGTTGTGGGTGTAATTATTATGTCGTTGATGTATTTTCATGGCACATTAGGAGCGCACCTAGCAGCAGATTTCGGTGTTCACAATACAGCGGATAAATTACTGCGAGCAGGACAAGACATTAATCAGATATTTGGTAATAAGTAATGGGTGATTGGTAATTGGTGATTGGTGTAAAGATTCTTGTCTAACAATTCACAAATGACCACTGACAACTGACAACTGACAACTGACCATTATGAAAATTCGGCAATTTCTCAACTTTTTGACCATAGTTACTGGGGCAGTTGCGGTAACTCTGACTAGTCTATGGATTGGTAAACAGGCTTATTCTTGGTTTCCTCCCCAAGGGGCTGCTGAATCTCATCTGATTGATGATTTATTTAGCTTTTTGGTAACATTAGGATCTTTAATTTTCCTGGGAGTAACTGCTACTCTTTTCTATTCTATTTGTTTCCATCGAGCGCAAGCCAATGATTTAGGTGATGGTCCTCACATTGAAGGTAACGTTACTTTAGAAGTGGTTTGGACGGCAATTCCAATTATGTTGGTGTTATGGATTGCTGGTTATAGTTACCAAGTTTACGAAGAAATGGGTATCCAAGGACCTGCTCACCAGCTACACCTACATAATCCGATGAAGATGGAAACCGCCTATGCGGTAGCAGATGAAGCTTCAGCAGTAGGTGAGGGTGTAGAACATATTGATGTTTTCGCTAAACAGTGGGCGTGGGTGTTTCATTACCCAGAAAGCAACGTTACCAGTACAGAATTGCATTTACCGGAGGGTAGCCGTATTCGTCTAAATCTGCATTCAGAAGACGTACTTCACGGCTTTTATGTCCCCGCTTTCCGCCTCAAACAAGACATTATTCCTGGTGAAGACCTCGATTTTGAATTTACCCCTATTCGCCCTGGTGCCTATGACCTCACCGACTCCCAGTATAGCGGTACATATTTTGCCACCATGCGAGCCAAAGTCATCGTTGAATCACCTAGCGAATATCAGCAATGGTTAAGCAAAGCTGCGAGTCAAACACCCAGCCCAGCCCCTAACCAAGCGGCTTCCGAATATGCCCTAAAAATCGAAAACGGCATTGATAGCGGTTGGAAAACCGTTGAACCCGCCGCACCACCTTTAGTTAATTTCCCCGGTTAACTCCCTAATTTTCATTACCACTGACTACTGATAACTAACAAATGACTAACATCCCCATTCCTATCTCTGGTGAATCACATCACCAACATCCCCCCCAAACCTGGAAAACATACTTCAGTTTTAGTACCGACCATAAAGTTATCGGTATCCAATACCTCGTTACCTCGTTTGTTTTCTTTCTCGTTGGTGGCATTTTCGCCATGATTTTGCGGGGAGAACTCATCACCCCCGAAGCTGACTTAATAGACCGGACCGTATATAACGGAATGTTCACCATGCACGGAACAGTGATGCTGTTTCTGTGGACATTTCCCTCCCTTGTGGGATTAGCCAATTACATCGTTCCCATCATGATAGGGGCGCGAGATATGGCTTTCCCCCGTCTCAATGCCGCCGCCTTTTGGATGGTTCCAGTGGTCGGTATTTTGATGATAGCCAGCTTTTTTGTCCCTGGTGGTCCCGCCCAGTCTGGTTGGTGGGCATACCCCCCCGTCAGCACCCAGAACCCCACAGGTAACTTAATTACAGGTCAGGTTCTCTGGTTATTAGCGGTAGCTATTTCCGGGGTATCTTCCATTATGGGGGCAGTAAACTTTGTCACCACTATTGTGAAGATGCGATCGCCTGGTATGGGATTTTTCAGAATGCCGTTAATGGTTTGGGCAGTATTTAGCGCCCAAATTATCCAATTATTTGGACTCCCAGCTTTAACAGCAGGTGCGGTGATGTTATTGCTGGACATTACGGTGGGAACTGCCTTTTTTGACCCCAGCAAAGGCGGAAATCCGGTGATGTTCCAGCATTATTTCTGGTTCTATTCTCACCCAGCAGTTTATGTAATTATTCTGCCTATCTTCGGGGTTTTCTCAGAAATCTTCCCAGTTTATTCTCGTAAACCTTTATTTGGTTATAAAGTTGTTGCGGTTTCTTCGATGTTAATTGCCGTAGTTAGCGGTATTGTTTGGGTTCACCACTTGTATGTTAGTGGTACACCTGCTTGGATGCGGTTATTCTTCATGGTGACAACCATGTTTGTATCTATCCCCACAGGGATTAAGGTATTTGCTTGGGTGGCAACTATTTGGGGTGGCAAAATTCGCCTCACTACACCCATGTTATTTGCTTTGGGTGGTTTGGTAATGTTTGTGTTTGCTGGGATTACAGGAATTATGCTTTCTTCTGTTCCAGTAGATGTTCACGTTAATAATACTTATTTTGTCGTCGGTCATTTCCATTATGTTCTCTATGGAACTGTGACTATGGGAATGTATGCAGCTATCTATCATTGGTTTCCCAAAATGACTGGGAGAATGTTCCATGAAGGTTGGGGAAAAATCCATTTTTGGTTAGCATTTATCGGCACAAATTTGAATTTCTTACCCATGCACCCATTAGGTTTGCAAGGGATGTTACGCCGCGCTGCTTCCTATGCACCTGAATTAATTGGTTGGAATATTGTCGCTAGTTTGGGTTCTTTTCTGTTAGGAATGTCTACTCTTCCTTTCATTTTCAATATGTTAATTTCTTGGATGGATGGAGAAAAAGCTCCTGCTAATCCTTGGCGAGCAATTGGTTTAGAATGGACTATTTCTTCTCCCCCACCTGTTGAGAATTTTGAAGAAATTCCGATTGTTACTTGTGAGCCTTATGGTTATGGTAAGTCTGAATTAATGGCATCTTCTGAACATGAGTAATGGGTAATATAGCGATTCTATTTGATGTGTAAATTTGATTTTTTTTTATAACGAACCGCAGAGACGCAGAGGGCGCAGAGGAAGAGAAGGAAGAGAATTTTTTACGTCTTATTTAGAATCGCTATAGTTTTTCTCATTACTTTTTTCCTAATTACTAGTTTCCTAGTTTTGGAGTTTTTTAACAATGGATAGTTCTGTTTCTCCTGATGATTTGGATCATGTTAGTCATGAGCATGATGAAGAAGGCAATAAAATGTTTGGTTTTATTGTGTTTCTGTTATCTGAAAGTGTCATTTTCTTGAGTTTCTTTGCTGGCTATATTATCTACAAAACTTCTACTGTTAATTGGTTACCAGCTGGTGTTTCTGGTTTGGAAATAAAAGAACCTAGCATTAATACTGTTGTTTTGGTTGCTAGTAGTTTTGTGATTTATTTCGCCGAAAAAGCCCTGGAAAGACATGACTTAAAAACCTATCGTCTATTGTTATTTTTAACAATGGCTATGGGTGGTTATTTCCTCTATGGCCAAGCGGTGGAATGGAGTCAATTAGAATTTGGCTTTACTTCTGGTACTTTTGGCGGAATGTTTTATCTATTAACTGGTTTTCACGGTTTGCACGTTTTCACGGGTATTTTATTACAGTTAATTGTCTTGTTGCGTTCTTTTATTCCTGGTAATTTTGATAATGGCCATTTTGGGATAAATGCCACTTCTTTATTTTGGCACTTCGTTGACGTTATCTGGATTGTTTTGTTTCTACTTATCTACGTTTGGCAGTAGGTATTTTATTAGCAAAAAATCAATAAATTATGTAGGGGTTTAGCATTGCTAAACCCTTATTCATATAATTATATAATTATTTCAAAAACTCCTCGATTACCTATTTTAAAGTAAGTTTCTAAATTCTTCTTTATCTAATTGACAATCACGGAGTATTTGTGTCATTAATCCAGTTCCAATTGTTTCACCAGCATGGACGGGAACAACGGTTCTTCTTCCATCAATGTGTACAAGAATATGATGACTTCCTCGCACTCTGATGACTTCAAAACCTGCTTTACCAAGTGCTGCTATGACTTCTTTTCCTGTTAAACTTGGTAATTTACTCATACTTCAATTGCAATTCTTTGCACACCTACAAATTCTAGAGGTTCTGTTTGATTTTCATCTACTTCTAAACACAGTTCTATCGCTTCTCTAATTCTTTCCATTAATTCATCTAAAGATTTTGCTTGGGTATGACAACCAGGGATACTAGGTACAGATGCGACAAAGTAACCATCAGCATCTCGTTCAATAATTACATTAAATTCTCTACTCATTTGGGTATGGGGATTTTGTTGATATAGTTGATTTTAAACCATAATCCTATTTCACAAAAATATCTATTTAGGAAAATAGCGATAAATCTCTTTTCGGTGTAAAACTCTTTTAAAAATTAATATTTCACCATCGAAAATAATACCAAGACGATAATCACCTATGCGAATCCGCTAAAGCTTCATCAATATTTAATGGTTTCTCATTTTCTACTTCTTTCATAGCTAGAATAAGTCCTTCATCTTCTATAGCTTCTATCAACCGTAAATAGTCTTGAAAATCAATGACTACTTTTTTAATAGTACCTTCAATATCAGTAATCAATTCTTGAGCGAAGGGATATTTATTAGTTTGCATTTTGTTTATATAGGATTAGTATTTTACTATTTATATTTAATGTAGCATATTTTTATCAAGCTGAATTTGAGTCGTCCTTTCATTCCTGGTAATTACGATAATGGTTACTTTGGCGTTAATTCAACTTTGTTATTGAAATACTTACTCAGAGCTTATTTTTTTGTGTTTATTCGTAAAAATAACAGTCAGAAAGCGATATCTAGTAAATATACTTATTATGTTATGTGTAGCTTGGCAAATTGCTATTGCTGATGGAAAAGCTGAGTTTTCAGAATTGGAACTTCATAACCGTATGGCATATAAATTAGGTGTTTCATTGGAAGAAGTCCAAGAAATTCGTAGGGTAATTAACCCTTTTTTAGCACTACCTGAAAGCAATAATTGAAGTCAGATTTTGTCAAAATATTTCAAATTAAAATTGATTGATGCTTATTCAAGAACTATATCGGTTTAAAAAAGCAGATAATCTTCAATAAATTGGTAACCGTTCACAGGGGGTGAGAATTTATTAAAAAACCTGAAAGCTTTGTCTGTTGGGTTTTTCAGGCAACTTGACATATTAACGAATGGTTCTTAAATTGGCTGGAAAACGATTTGCAAACCGATATAGAGATTTTGCGAATTTCAAATGACCTAAAAAAATCAAATCTATAACGTTTTTCATGCTGTTTTCGTGGAATCTCATATAGAGCGTTTTTTGTACCCCCCGTGAACGGTTACCTATTTTCTTTATATAGTAATCCGGTTTATTTATACGTAATTCAACAACTAATTGAGGTTCATTCCCATAATTATTGTATGTAGGGGTTTAGCAATGCTAAACCCTAAATTAATCAAGTCTTTGAATTTGTTGTAAGACTAAATTGGATTATCTCGAGGATTTACCAATTTCAATAATTTCTGTTTGATTTGTGCGTCGAAAACTTCCCATTTGATTTTGGCATAAGCCGAATTTTCATTACCACCAGATAAGAAACCCATCGGAATTTCAAAGCCTCCAGCACCGGTCCTCCCGCCACCGAAAAATCGCCCAGCACTATCTTGTCCAAAGGCTTCTTTAATAAATTCATCAGGATCTAACGTCAGTTTTGTGGTTCTCAGAGATCCTATCACTACTTCTAATTCGTCATCCTCATCATGAACAATTCCATAAACTACTGCTGTATGCACATTTTCCTCAGTCACGAGAAAATCAGCCGCTTGGGGAATTGCATCCCGGTCATCATAGCGCAAATAACCAACACCAGCTATAGAAAAGTTGTTTTGAACGATGCGGTTCTTAAGCGATCGCTCGATTACATCCATTACCCGCTTAGAACGATTTGCTTGCAAAATAGCATTTAGTAACTGAGCATCATAAAACCTGCTCAAATACCCAGCAGCCATAAAATCTTCTTCCTGTGCCTGCATCAACCGATTTGTATCTGAGCGTAACCCGTGCATTAAAGCTGTAGCACATTTAACGTGCTGACTAATGCTATTATCTAAAGTTAATAATCCTGCTTGTAAGTATTGAGTAAAAATTGTCGCTGTAGCTCGCACATAAGGACGAACATCAACAAATTCTGACTTGAGTTCCCCTTGTAAACTATGATGATCCACCAGCACTATCAGGGGAATTCCCGCTTGTTGGATTGCTGGTAATAATTGAGATGTAGTTCCCTGGTTGTCAATTAACACAAACCCTTGATAAGATGACAAGTCTTTATTTTTTAAAGTTTGTACTGTCCAACGTTGAGCAGGTAAATTAGTTAGCTTAACTAAAGCAATATTTTCCTGATGACTTAAAGTTCCCGCATAAACAATATCACACTTGATATCATACTGTTGGGCAATTAATTGGTAAGACCAAGCACAAGAAAGAGCATCAGGATCAGGAAAATCTTGTAAAATCACCAACTGGCGTTCATGACGATGTGCACGCAGCGTCTTCTGTAACTCCTCTGATTTTTGAGATGCTAGAGAATTGCCACGCTGCACTAAATAGCTGCCTCCATCACCATTAGAGGATGGTAAGGGAGTCCGGGTTAACGGTGGAAGTTCAATTACCTCTTTCTCTACTTCTAATTCCTCTGGATGCGGATCTGTGGTCAATGATAAACTCTCAAATTTAGAAGGTGGATAATTCACGTACATAAGTAACTAACTGTATTTCTAAGCGGGGAAAATAGGGCTATCCATTCAGATACAATCTAAGCAACGGTGCGCTGATAACGCTCCATGAAAATTGGCAAAATCTAAAATTAATTCTTTTGGCAATCTGTAAAGTGGTTGATTTTTCGTCAATAGCATAAGCCAAGGATCTATTGCGTCCAACTAAAGTGCTACAAAAATGCTGAAAGTCAAGTGTACTGTACCTCTTGAGTTATATACAACCTCATAATTTGTGATTTTGTCTAAACAAATATGCAGATTTTCATGAAAAAATCTGATAATTATCTTGAATATTCATTTGAATTGTGCTATTATTGACGCTCTGTGTCCAAGTTGAGATCTCAATTTCTTGGTGGCAAATCATCTACTCGTAATTGTAACAAATTATCAGTTAAGAACAAAATCTATCTATATATCGTTCTTTTAGCAGACAAAGCACCACCCCTGGAAATTAAGATAATCGGATGCTGCGGTCATGAAAATATCAGCTTAGTGGAAACTTCCCACAAGCTGTAGTAGGCTCTGGACAAAAACAAGTGAAACACCCACTTGTAGTCACTGTCATTGACCTAATTTGGTCAAGCAGATATATCTACAGGTGAAATTTGCCCTGAGTTCTTGTCGTTAATTACAGCAAATTGCATATCAATGAGGTGCAGGATATAACTGCAAAGCTGATACCAAGCCAGTTTTACCCCTGACTCCTGACTCCTGCTGTATATATAATGTCAAAGACCTATGACATACTTTTGCCACTCCTGATGCATTCCACTTTTAAGATGCTTTGTTACCTCAAAGTAGAGACTACTGTAAGGTTGGCGAGGCAAATGACGCAAAGGCATTCGCGCCTCTTGCGGTGTACGACAACCTTTTTTGATATTGCAGCGGACACAAGCCGTGACGATATTTTCCCAGGTATCTTCACCTCCCCGTGATCTTGGCATGACATGATCCAGAGTTAACCCGTCTCCTGTGTTACCACAGTATTGACAAGTATGGCTATCACGATGCAAGATATTCCTTCGAGTCAGCGGAATTTCCATATAGGGAACGCGGACATAATGACGCAACCGAATTACAGTTGGCATCGGAAAATCTGAGTAAAGGAATTTACCGTTGTATTCTAAGCGTTCAGCCTTGCCTTTAATCAACAACACGGTGGCACGTCGCCAACTGGTGATGTTGAGCGGTTCGTAAGAGGCGTTCAGGACTAAAACCTTCCTCATGAATCTGCGCTCAAGGTATTAGTTTTACATATATTAACACAAATACACTCCGTTGGGGATATGAGAATAATTTATACTTTTGTCCTGAACTAAGAAAGATCCCCGACTTCTTGAAGAAGTCGGGGATATAAATTTGCCAACAAAATCGCCATAAAGGAGTATGTAGGGGTTGACATTCGATTTTATATCTGTTAGGATGAGACTGATAAGGAAGAACTATCTTCTAGTAATCAAATATTTTCGAGTGTGCGGATACACTAATATTGCTCATCCTACTATCTTGTATAAATCGCCGGATCAAAGTTAAACTTCCTGATTAAAGTGATAGAGCTTCTAGGGGATGTGAGAAGCTTTTCGGTGGTGTGATAGGAGTGAAGTGTAATGTTAAGTCGCAAGCAAACCCCGATTTTTGCTGACAATCAGGAATGTGATGCTTATGCTTGGTTTTCTCAGCGGGCTTGGGTAGAAATTGATTTAGGAGCTTTGTCTCATAACGTCAAGCAGTTAGTCAAGTTTTTATCACCACGTACCCAATTAATGGCGGTTGTTAAAGCTGATGCCTATGGACATGGGGCAGTAACAGTTGCGAGGACTGCTTTGGAAGCAGGTGCTAGTTGGTTAGGTGTGGCAACAGTTCCCGAAGGTATTCAATTACGAGAAGATGGTATTAAAGCCCCAATTCTGATTTTAGGGGCAACCAACACACCAGAACAAATTCAGGCGATCGCCTATTGGCAACTTCAGCCCACACTATGTAGCCCTAAACAAGCTTTAGAATTTTCTAACACCTTAGAAACAATTAACCATCATTCCTCTTTATCCGTACATATTAAATTGGATACAGGAATGTCTAGATTAGGCACTAATTGGCAACAAGCCGCAGAGTTTGTCCAGTTAGTACAAGGATTACCCCATTTAAATATTGCCAGTATCTATTCTCACTTAGCAACTGCTGATAGTCTAGATACCACAATCATGACAGAACAGCATAGAAGATTTGCAGAAGCAACTGCACACATCAAAGCTAAAGGGATCAAAATTCCCAGTTTGCATTTAGCAAATTCCGCCGCTACCTTGACAAATCCAGAACTGCACTATGACATGGTGCGGGTGGGTTTAGCTATTTATGGTCTTTATCCTGCCACTCATTTACAAAATCAAATCAAACTGCAACCGGTTTTACAACTCAAAGCCAGAGTTACCCAAGTTAAAACCATAGCCGCAGGGACTGGAGTTAGCTATGGACATCATTTTATTGCTTCCGAGGAAATACGTCTGGCGGTAGTTGGTATTGGTTATGCCGACGGAGTTCCCCGGAGTCTTTCCCATCAAATGCAGGTGTTAATTCGTGGCCAGCGCGTACCGCAAATTGGCGCAATTACAATGGATCAAATCATGTTAGATGTGAGTTCCATTCCCGATTTGCAGGAAGGGGAAATAGTTACTTTGCTAGGAGAACAGGGCAAAGAACAAATATCCGCTGATGATTGGGCAAACTGCCTCAATACCATTTCTTGGGAAATTCTCTGTGGTTTCAAGCACCGTCTACCTCGTGTGGCTGTGATGTAGAAGGGGGGGATATGGGAAGATATCACCAATACCCCATACCCTAATTTGAAATTGGGACTTAAATTTACGTGAGTTCGGAGTTAGGAGTTAGGAGTTTCTCCTTCGGAGACGCTACGCGAACGGAGTTATGATTTTTTCAACGAGAGAATAAGGGCTTAAGACTCCTACGTGGGGTGAGTTTTCCACAAATTATCGTTATGTCGAACTCACGTTAAATTTTGACTCTTTTGCCTATTGCCATAAATAATTTGTTGTGCTAACCTAAGAAAAGAATGCGGATATGGCGAAATTGGCAGACGCGCTAGATTTAGGTTCTAGTTCCGAAAGGAGTGAAGGTTCAAGTCCTTTTATCCGCACTTTTAAACAGTTTAAAGCATTACTGAGAGAAGATGTGGTCATGATCAGAATTCTTCTCGCTTGGCTTTATTGCTAATAGGACTTACCCATTGACAAAAAACATTATTTAGGGTTTGCTGAATAAGTTGTCTGTGAGGGCAGGGAACTCTTAACGGGGAACAGTTTCAACTATCTGGATATCCTCAATTTTCCAAATCCGACAAGGAAAAATGCACCTATTTTGAGACACCATCAGCCAAAACCTGGCACTTGTTTTGAGATAAAAATCTGTAAAACCTTTACTAAATAAACGCTTTTAGCTTTATTCAGCAACCCCTATGTATTCTAGATCATGCGATAGCTAAGTGCTGCTGCTATTCATGTTTTTTGCTCTCTTTTTTTATAATTGTGAAAAAAGATTTTGCCAATCAATTATAGTCGGTCTATTTCCTTGATTGACTATTTCAAAAACTTTATTAACAGAACTTTGATAAAATAAACTTTCTACACAAGTTGCAGCTACATCAATGCGGCTGGTATCACCGGAAATTGTGTCTCCTTTTCCAAAAATGATGTTTAATTTACCTTTACTTGTGGCTGTGAGTAGAGTGTTGAGATCATAGGATGTATATGGTCCATCAGTTAAACGTCCGGGACGAATAATGGTATAAGGGATTCCCGAATTAATAATGGCTTGTTCTCCTTTTTCTTTAGCGTCAAGTACACCAAAAAGATTAAGAATATTAAACGGAAATTGATATTTACGCAGAATTCCACAGGAAGAAACAAATACGAAGCGGTTTAGGTTTTTTGGTGCTGCTGATATAAGATTAATTACACCCTGGGTATCAACTTTAGTCGGGGTACTTTTCGCCTTATCTTCTAGAAAATGAGGATTAAAGATAGCAAGTCCTAATTCAAAAATGTTGGGAGTTTGATTAAATTCCCATCTTGCAGAAGGGAAAGCGGTAGTTCCTGTACAACAAATAATAGAGGTAATATTTACCATTGCTGCTGTGAGACTACTGGGTTCACAGATATCACCAGCAGCAATTTCTACGTTGTCGTTAAACATTTTTGCAGCTTTTTCGGCATTTCTGGTGAGAATACGCACAGGTAAGCCTTTTTCTAAAAGTTTACTAACTACAAGTTGTCCGACTCCACCGGTAGAACCGACAACTAAGATGAGATTTTCACTAGTATTCATAAATGGAATATCTCTGGAATAGGGGATATTTAATCTACAATAATTTTGATTTTACCTTGATGTCCATGAGTATACCAGGCTGTGGATTTAGTTCCTTTCAACCATTGCATAACTGGAATGTGGTAAACTTCGAGCGATCGCTACCTGTCCATCTGGTAAAATAAAAGGACAACCTATAATCTGCTGCAATGGTTTTGTTTCAGTTTCAATTAACCAAAATGGTTGATGATTTGGTTGCATAAGCATATTTTTATTTTATTTGTATATAGAAATTACCTCCGTAATGTAAAATCAAAAAGTTATATCATATGAGTTAAAATTTTAAACAGTAATATCTACAGAGTAAAAATTTATGGTTAAAAAAATTCGCCGCGCTATCAAAGCGATGAGGAAATCACACGGTAAGGAGTTCTATCCTGAACCAGGAACAATCATTGTTGATGAAAATGCTGAACAACCAATTATTTTTCTCATTGACTATAATCAAACTGATCTCATTCAAAAACAAATAAGTTACCCTGAAGAATGTCTTAACTATTTGGATACAGAATCCGTTTCTTGGGTAGATGTTCAAGGTCTAGGTAGTAAAGATATTTTACATCGTTTAGGTCAAACTTTTGATTTACATCCTCTGATTTTGGAAGATATTGTTAATATGGTAGAACGACCAAAAATTGAAGATTATGAAGAACAATTAGTGATTATTGCCTACATGGTTGTACCTAATCATAATAATAGTGGTTTTTATAGTGAACAAGTAAGTTTAGTCTTAGGCAAATATTACGTTTTGACAGTCCAGGAAGAACCTGAACATGATTGTTTTGATGGTGTGAGAATGAGAATTAATAAAAGTAAAGGTATTATCCGCAGACAAGGTAGTGATTATTTGGCTTACTCTTTATTAGATGCAATTATTGATGGATTTTTCCCGGTTTTAGAACTTTATGGCGAACGAATTGATGATTTAGAGGAAGAAGTAATCGTTAATCCTAGTCAGCAAACATTACAAAAAATATATCAAATTCGGCGGGAATTATTACAACTACGCCGCGCAATTTGGCCACAAAGAGATGCAATTAATTCTTTAATTAGAGATGGTAGTGAATTAATTAGTGATGACGTGAGAATATATCTTCGAGACTGTTATGATCATGCTGTCCAAGTGATGGATATAGTGGAAACTTATCGAGAATTAGTGGCTGGCTTAATGGATGTGTATTTGTCGGCAATTAGTAATAAAATGAATGAAATTATGAAGTTGCTAACGGTGGTTTCTTCTATTTTTATTCCCTTAACTTTTATTGCTGGGGTATATGGGATGAATTTTAACACCGAAAAATCGCCCCACAATATGCCGGAATTAAATTGGTATTGGGGCTACCCGCTATGTTTGGGAATAATGGCGTTAATTGCCACCAGTCTAATATACTTTTTTTGGCGACGGGGTTGGCTAACTAATTCTGTTAATTTTCAAAAAGATATTCATCGCTAAAGTCCATAAAATAGAGACGTTTTCTTGAACATCTCTAAGAGGATGTTTTAAAAGTCTAAATTCATACTCCCTTGGGCGATTAGAAATCACAGCTACACAGACAAAACCCACCCTCTTGGGTTCAGAACCCCTGATTTTTTTATCACTCCACCTTCGCATAGCGTTCTACAGGAATAGGTGGACTTCTCTCGCGTAGTAGGGTTCGCGTCAGCGGGACGGAGGCTCTATTATATTGCCGATAGCATAGCCTGGCGTTAGCTATAAACCTTTAAAACATCCTCCAAGTTGTGAATGCAATTAAACAACGGGTGCGGCTGTAAATACAAACCACAGCAACAATGCTAAAACTAAAACGCTAATTTTTACAAGTAGATACGTATAAGCATGAGGGATGAGCAAATTTTGGGTTGTCATATTCCACCTCTCCTCAGTTAGCTAGTGCTTAACTATTTGTTTCTTCTAACTCTATTTTCTCATGTTTCTATTGTCGCTTAAAAATGAATAAAAATGTTGCTTAGTCAAGTTTTATTAATATTTCTTATCTATATTTAGGGCTTGCTAAAAAAGTGGAAAAAGGCAAAAAAAGGCTCTTGCGTCTCTTTTCTGGTGATTGAGGATTGATGATACGTGAGTTCGGAGTTAGGAGGATGACAGATAGCTGAAACTGTCCCCGTGGCGTAGCACCTCTCACCTGTCACCTCCCTTCACTAGAAGTGATAAAAGTTCTAAAGCGGCTTGGGTTCATAACTTTTTACAACTCTCCCAGCACCACGTAATTGTTGATAATAAGCCTGACTAACTTTGTCTCCTTGTTCCGAAAGTTGGTCAATACCAATACCGTTGCGTCCTTGTTCTTTTCCTGAACTGTGAATATAGCAATTATTACCTAAATATAATCCTACGTGGGTGGCTTTTTGAGGAGTCCCAAAAAAGATTAAATCACCCAGTTGTAATTCAGTCATATCAATTGGTTGAGTAAAAGCTTCTTGTTGATAAGCGTCTCTGGGTAGCCACACACCTACAGATTTAAATGCTGCTTGCATTAAACCAGAACAATCATAATTAGGTGCAACTGTGCCACCCCAAAGGTAATAATTATCTTCTGCTTTTGCTGTTTGGGTAAAAGCGATAATTGTGGGTATGTGTTGTTGAATTTCTGCGGCTGAGATCAATTGGGGTTGATATCTTGTTTCTGTGGGTTGAAGAAACTGCAAATCTGGAACAGATAACCATCCTGGATAGTCATCTTCACATAAACATACTGCAACTGCTTTATCTAGATTATTTGATATTATTTGTAAATGTCGTCCTCTGGCGGCTTGGGTGGCTAAACGGTTACATTCAGGAGAATCATAGAGATTCAAGTTAGTTAAACATTGATATTCTGCTAATTTTAGATTACTCATTTTTTGGGGAAATAATTTATAGAAAATGGGATTAGAAAAAAGGTACGCTTCATATTCATGCAATTGAATATACGGGATGAATCGTCGATCATCAATGTCCGCAGCAAAACTTGTCTCTAGGAATTCGACCCGTTCTATGGGATTTGGGCGTAGAGGTTCGGCTTGGGCTAATCCCGGTAATTCAGGAGCGATCGCATACAGATCAATCATTGTTGTAAAAAACACATTAGCTCCTTTCTCCTGTTTAAGAAACCGGACAATGTCGATGAAAGGTGTCATTCGTCATTTTGGTGATCAATAGTTTTATGAGGATTGCAAGTTTGATTAAATTTTGTTAAATCAAATATCATATTAAATTACCTAAAATGAGTTTAATCAGATTTCATACCTCAGTAATTATACAGTTAATGATAGAATCAAGCTAGAAACTAGACTCTGAATACCATAAGGAAGTTATTTACAAATGATTTTTTTTAATCAAGACCAACAACTAGAAAATATCGGTAATCAAATTTTAGAGGCAACTTGGGCAGAGTTTCCAACTTTAGCATCTAATCAAATTGCTTTAACTTGGGTGGTATATGATCCTCCCGCACCAGTGAATACGGGTGGTGCGCTGACTCCTAATGCTTTTTGGGAACATCCGGTGCGGGGTTTTAGCTATCGGGGGGGAGAACGGATTTATCCGGCCAGTGTGGTGAAGTTATTTTATCTGGTGGTGGTGCAAGAATGGCTAGAGAAAGGCATGAGTCAAACTTCGGGAGAGTTAGACCGGGCTTTGAGGGATATGATCGTTGATTCTAGCAATGATGCGACTAGTTTAATTGTGGATATCATCAGTGGGACTACTTCTGGTCCGCAGTTAAGTCCTGGCCCTTTTGAAACTTGGAAATATCAACGGAATATTATTAATCGCTATTACCAGTCTTTGGGGTGGGAGGAAATGCAGGCGGTTAATGTCTGTCAAAAGACTTGGGGTGATGGTCCCTATGGACGGGAAAGGGCTTTTTATGGGGAGATGTTTGAAAATCGGAATATGGTGACGACGGATGCGACGGCGAGATTGTTACATAGTATCGTGGGTGGGGTGACGGTTTCGAGTGAGCGATCGCAATCTATGATGAATTTACTCAAACGCAGTATTAAGCCAGAAGAGTTAAGCCAAGATGGCGAAGAGAACCAAGTTACAGGCTTCTTAGGGGGTGGATTACCTGAAAATAGTCAAATCTGGTCAAAGGCAGGTTGGACAAGCACAGTCCGCCATGATGCGGCTTATATTGAATTACCAGATCAGCGTCCTTATTTGTTGGTGGTGTTTACGGAAGGGAAAGAACAGGCTAAGAGTCGGGAAATTTTGCCTTTTGTGTCTAGAAGAATTGCAGAAGCGATCGCTAATTTATAGAATTGCAATTGCTGGGACTTAACAACGGAAATAGGGAAAAATGGGACGGATTTTTATTTCTGCGGCACATGGTGGCACAGAAGCGGGTAAAAATGACCCCGGTGCGATCGCTGGTGGCACAACGGAAGCAAAGGAAATGATTCTTTTGCGGGATTTGGTGGTGATAGAACTGCGAACCCGGAATTTAGAAGTTTTAGCTGTTCCTGACGATTTAAGTGCGGCTCAAACTATCACCTGGATTAATGCTCGTGCTAATACCAAAGATGTGGCACTAGAAATTCAAGCCAATGCGGCTAATAGTCCAACTGTGCGCGGAGCAAGTGCATTTTATATTGCCAAAAATGATCAGCGCAAACAAAATGCAGAAATGTTATTAACGGCACTTTTGCGCCGTGTCCCCCAATTACCCAATCGCGGAGTCAAACCAGATACAGATAGTGGCTTGGGTAACTTGCAATTTTGTCGTCAAACGGCGATCGCCGCTATATTACTAGAAGTCGGTTTCCTCAGCAGTCCCGAAGATCGGGCTTTATTACAAAGTCGTCGTCGTGATTTTGCCATCGGAATTGCCGAAGGACTAAATAATTGGAGTCAAGCAAATAATCCTCAGCAACCAACAACTGAAAATTATCCCAGCATTAACATCAATATCAATGGACAAAATTACTCAGAACAAGGACTACTAATTAACGGTAATGCTTACATCCCCATTGATTTAGTAGATCGGTTACGAATTAATATCTCAAAGGTAATTAATTTACGCCGAATTACCTATCGGCAAATAGTTTATATCAAAGCCGTAGAACTTCGAGAATCAAATATTTCTATTGGTTGGGATAGTGCCTCACGCACAGTAAAATTACGCTCAATTTTAGTAGTTTGTCCCGGACAAGTTGAACAACTGATCTCCAATGGCAATACATCAGAAGGACAATTACAAGCATTTCTCAAAATCAATAATGAAAGTGCCATTACCCAATTTCCTGACCTTCCCAAACTATATCGAGAAGAAGCAACTATTGAAGGCATAAATCATGACATTGCTTTTTGTCAAATGTGTTTAGAAACTGGATTTTTACGGTTTGGAACTGACATTAAACCCCAACAAAATAACTTTGCCGGTTTGGGTACAGTTGGTGGTGGCGCTGAAGGAGCATCATTTCCCAGCGCCAGAATCGGTGTCAGAGCGCATATCCAACATTTAAAAGCCTATGCTAGTTTAGAACCTTTAGTCCAGCCAGAAGTAGATCCTCGATTCCGTTTTGTTACCAGAGGTGTTGCTCCCTCAGTTAATCAATTATCAGGGCGCTGGTCTGCGGATTTAGACTACGGAATCAAAATTACAGCTATTATCAGAAGACTTTATGAATCAGCAAATCTTTTATAACTCTAAGTAGGACTTGCTGAAAAAGTTGTCTGTGAGGGCAGGCAAGAGTTTGGGCTATCTGTTATCCCTAAATTTTGTCATTTATTCAACCCAAAATCCACGCTTTTGGGACTATCTCCTTCAAAAATCTTGCACCTATTTTCTTTTTTAGCAGACTCAAACCTTTGATATATATATATATATATATAGGTCTTGTATTTATTCAGCAAGCCCTAAGTAGGACTTGCTGATAGCGGAGGATGGCGTTAGCCATATAAACCTAAAACCATTTATTAACAAAACAAAGGGTTTCGCGGATTTTTACCACTGTCCCCAAACCCTAATTATAACCGCAAAAGTTTTTATGAGCTATTTGTGGGATACCTACGGCGATCGCACCTCCTAACAGCGAACTGCTGGCAGCAGAGCCTCGCGATCGCACTCCTCACATCCCCAAAAGAGCGATTACTAGGTCGCGCTTCGCCGCATACTTCCCAAATTGTCTTGACATGGGGATAATTTAAAATCTTGGCATCACAGGTAACAAGCGAAATTTTATAGCGTCTGGCAATAGCAACTAAAACTATTAGAGATCGCAAAATATAAACTAGCCCCAAATCCTTACTGTGTACGATTTTGGGAACATCTAAGTTTTAATTTTTAATTTTTAATTGGTATTAGTATGAGAATTAGGTTAAATTTAATTAAGATTCTAGACAAACTTCATGAATCTGCCATAAGCAACCCGACGTTTTATGGCTCAAATTACAAAATGGATTTATAAACATCCGTTACAAAAGCAGTCATATTAGTATCTAGAGGCAAATTAAAGATGAAATTTTCTTGGAGAGTCGTAGCACTCTGGTCGGTGTTGGCTTTGGTAATCGGCTTTTTCTTCTGGCAAGGTGCTTTTGCAGGCGTTCCTGCGGATACAAGTAAAAACGCTGCCAACACCCGTATGACCTACGGGCGCTTTCTGGAATACTTGGATGCAGATCGTGTTACCAATGTGGATCTATACGATGGTGGTAGAACCGCAATTATTGAAGCTAATGACCAAGACATCGAAAACCGCACTCAACGCTGGCGGGTAGATTTGCCTGTGAATGCTCCTGAATTAATCCAAAAGCTGCGGGAGAAGCAAGTTAGTTTTGATGCCCATCCAATGCGAAATGATGGGGCAATCTGGGGACTTTTGGGTAATTTAGTTTTCCCAGTTCTATTGATTACTGGCCTGTTCTTTTTGTTCCGGCGTTCTAATAATCTTCCCGGTGGGCCTGGACAAGCGATGAATTTCGGTAAATCCCGCGCTCGGTTCCAAATGGAAGCGAAAACTGGGGTGAAGTTTGACGACGTAGCGGGAATTGAAGAAGCGAAGGAAGAATTACAAGAAGTTGTTACCTTCCTCAAGCAACCTGAGAAATTTACTGCTGTGGGCGCTCGCATTCCCAAGGGTGTGCTGTTGGTTGGACCTCCCGGAACTGGTAAAACTTTACTGGCAAAAGCGATCGCTGGTGAAGCTGGTGTGCCTTTCTTCTCTATCTCCGGTTCGGAATTTGTGGAAATGTTTGTGGGTGTGGGTGCTTCCCGTGTCCGTGACTTGTTTAAGAAAGCCAAAGATAATGCTCCCTGTATCATCTTTATTGATGAAATTGACGCGGTGGGTCGTCAACGGGGTGCTGGTATTGGTGGTGGGAATGATGAACGGGAACAAACCCTCAACCAATTATTAACAGAAATGGATGGGTTTGAAGGCAATACTGGCATTATTATTATTGCTGCTACTAACCGTCCTGATGTCCTAGATGCGGCTTTGTTGCGTCCTGGTCGTTTCGATAGACAAGTAACTGTAGATGCACCGGATATTAAAGGTCGTTTAGAAGTATTACAAGTTCATGCTAGAAATAAGAAATTAGATCCTAGCGTATCTTTAGAAGCGATCGCTCGCCGGACTCCTGGATTTACCGGTGCAGATTTAGCTAACCTGCTCAACGAAGCGGCAATTCTCACAGCGAGAAGACGGAAAGAAGGCATCACTTTACTAGAAATTGATGATGCTGTTGATCGGGTAGTTGCTGGTATGGAAGGTACTCCCTTGATAGACAGCAAAAGTAAGCGTCTGATTGCTTACCATGAAATCGGCCATGCTTTGGTCGGAACTTTACTCAAAGACCATGACCCCGTGCAAAAAGTGACTCTGATTCCCAGAGGACAAGCTCAGGGTTTAACTTGGTTTACACCTAATGAGGAACAAGGTCTAATTAGCCGTTCTCAGCTAAAAGCCAGAATTACCGGGGCTTTGGGTGGTCGGGCTGCTGAAGAAGTAGTTTTTGGATCAGCGGAAGTCACCACCGGTGCGGGTGGAGATTTGCAGCAGTTGTCAGGAATGGCACGACAAATGGTAACACGGTTTGGAATGTCTGATTTAGGTCCTTTATCTCTGGAAAGCCAACAGGGTGAAGTGTTCCTGGGTCGTGACTGGACAACCCGTTCTGAGTATTCTGAAGCGATCGCTTGTCGTATTGATGCTCAAGTCAGAATGATTGTGGAAGAATGCTATAGCAACGCTAAGAAGATCATGCGTGATCATCGTAGTCTCGCCGACCGTTTGGTTGATTTGTTGATTGAGAAAGAAACCATTAATGGTGACGAACTTCGGCAAATTGTAGCTGAGTACGCGGAAGTCCCTGATAAGTCTCAGTTTGTTCCCATGCTGTAAGGTTTAGTTTGCAATCAGATCCCCGACTTCTTGAAGAAGTCGGGGATCTTGTCGTTTTATTATTGCAAGATAGTTCTTCCTTATCGCTTTCATGATAACATTTTAAAACTTGTTTGTCAATACCATAAATCTCTTTTTTTCGGTTGGCGTTTTTGCGTTTTTTAGCGAAACATCATGGGCTGATGATGTAAATCAGGAAGACAGAGAATTGATTCCCTGTCTTCTAGCTAAAGTTCGTTTTAATTGAACAAGAAATTACCACCAAAGAGGTTGATATTCGCATTGGCGCTGGTAAATCCAGATGTCCCTGATAAGGTCACTAATAACTGACCAGTACCAAAACCAGTATTACCACCAATCCCATCACC
Source organism: Dolichospermum sp. LEGE 00240 (assembly GCF_015207875.1). Lineage (GTDB taxonomy): Bacteria > Cyanobacteriota > Cyanobacteriia > Cyanobacteriales > Nostocaceae > Dolichospermum > Dolichospermum gracile. Next base: position 516 of record NZ_JADEVZ010000082.1, on the reverse strand, counting down.
AACTCTTACTAATGTAGAAGTACCCAATGTCCTAACATCAAAATTGGCAATACCTGTAAAGTTCAGTTTATCGCCACCGACACCGCGCACAAATTGGTAAATTGTATCCGTACCATCACCAAAAGCGTAGTTAACGTTATCTACAACATTATCGTTTAAACCCAAATACAGGCTATCATTACCAATTCCACCAATGAGGGTATCTGCACCAGTTACTCCATTTAAGTAATCATTACCATCTCCACCTGTGAGAATGTTAGCTGCTATATTTCCCGTAATACTATTATTGAGGCTGTTACCTGTACCGTTAATTGCGTTTATTCCGGTTAGGTTCAAGTTTTCTAGGTTGGTAGTTAGGGTGTAAGTTACACCACTGAAAACGTTATCTATAGGACTTACGCATTGACAAAGTAGTAAAATAGTGTATTGATAAAAAGTATCATCTACTTATCAGGTATCGGACAATTAGAAAAATCAGCAAACCTTCCACAGCACAATGCAATCTGGAACATTACA
>NZ_JADEVZ010000081.1 GCF_015207875.1 Dolichospermum sp. LEGE 00240 | reverse complement strand
TTACTTAATATGTTCTATTTTTTGGCAAATAAAGTTAAACTCAACCAGAAAATTAGGTAGATAAAATTTTCCTGGCTGAAATTTTTCAAAAATCCCAATAATCTAGGTCACATCTGCGGAATGTGGGTTTCAAGAATAATTAACCGCAGATGAACGCAGACGTAGCTTGCTTACTGAAGGGTAAGCAGACAAAGAAAGATGATTCTGTGCAATATTCTCTCTCTGCGCCTCTGCGCCTCTGGGTGAGACAAAATGCAATTCACTGATCCAAAAATCGCCGTCAACTGATATTTGTATTTATACTAACCTAAATCCCCAAATCCCTAATTAGCCTTGATAGGGATTATCAAGTCTATCTACAGAAACATTAACAGATAATGGTAGCCGACCGGGATTTAACCGGGGTTCAGCCGCATAACCTACAGGTACTAAAACAGCAATACCTATATCCGGGTCATTTTCTGCACCAATTATAGCTTTGACCTGTTCCTCAATCCAACCATTCATAAAGCAGGTGGATAAACCCAAACTTTCCGCTGCTAACACTAAATTTGTCGCAGCTATCATGGCATCTTTAATGGCGTATTCCCGGCGCTTGTCTCCTAAACTAGCTTGAAATTGCGGAATCGCACCTCTAAAATAATTAACTGTTCCCTCATTCCAAGCCCCAGAGGCTGCACCTTGCTCTAAAATGGGTGTTAAATCTTTTCCTCCCGCAGCAGCGTCAGCCGCAAAAACAAAGGTAACAGGCGCTTGAATAATTTGCTGTTGCTTCCAAGAAGCCGCACATAATGCTTCTTTTTGGGCCTTGTCTTGCACTAAAACTATTCTCCACGATTGGACGTTAAAACTACTGGGTGCAGCTACGGTTAATTCTACCAGTTGCTTAAGTAGTTCTGGGGAGATGGGATCTTGTTTAAAGGTTTTGATGGAACGACGTTGTACTATGGCAGTAGGTACGTCTAATGCTTTGATTTGGGTATTTGAAGTCACGGTATTTTCCTCTGTTTTATCCTATGCGCTTAGGGTAACGCTTTTTTGTACGCAGTTCAATTGATGGACTGTCAAGCAATCACCTGAATTTCATCAATTTGATTAATCACTACATCTGCACCTTGAACATTATCCGCCTTACCAATCCAAGTAATCCCAATACAGCCGCCAGCCTTAGCATGACGCGCCATTTGCATATCACCTATAGAATCACCTACCATTAAAGTTGCCTCTGGTAATACTCCCAAGGCTTGACAAGCTTCTAAAAACAGCGTTGGATCTGGTTTACTCGGACCATCATCAACTCCCTTTTCCAGTTGCAAATAATCGCTTAATTGGTGAATATTGACAAATTTTTTGACCTCTTGAGTCGTTGCTGCTGACAGGATTCCTAATTTTAAACCCGCTGCTGACAAAGACTTTAATATCTCCAAACTACCCACAAATAAAGGTGAAGGAGTTTTACCAACATATTGTTCAGCTTCTTCTAAAGCTTGACGGGCGATTTTTAAGGATTCAAACCACCCCCTGCCAGTTTCGGCAATGTAAGCTGCTGCTGCAACTTCTGTTTCTCTACGACTCGCTACTGATATTAAACCTGTTGGATCTAAGAAATTGCCATTAATACCAAAAGCCATTAATAAAGGTTCGCCAATCCCGGGAATTTGTGCGTCTATCATCCGTGCTGCTTTTTGTCCCAATGTTCTTAAATATGACTCAGAATCTTCTAAAGTACCGTTTTTATCAAATAAAATTGCTTCAATATTAGAAAATCCAATGTTTTTACATTTAATAGTTGCCAAAATATTTCACCCCATTCATATTAATTGCGGATTTTCGATTGTAAGTAAAAAAAAAGAGGGATTTCCCTCTTCATAATATACTTTAACAATTTGAGTTGTAATCACTGACAATTATCAATCTATGATTCAATAGCTGCGGGGATCTCTTCTTCAATATCTGTGGCTGGGGGAATTTCTTCCTCAATCACAGCTTCCATAGGTGCAACTCCTTCAGCTACGGCTGCCACATCTGTAACTTCTACAGGTGTAGTAATGCCTTGCTGTTTGGCAAGCAATTGTTCCCGATACTTAGCTGCCATTTCTTCAGCCTTATCGTAAACCAAATCACGGTTCTTGATCATGTCACCAGGTTCGGGTTCTAACTGTTTAGTAGACAGTGAAATCCGTCCCCTTTCTGCATCCAAGTCAATGATCATTACTTTCACTTCATCATTAACATTGAATACACTATGAGGAGTATCAATATGCTCGTGGGAAATCTCAGAAATATGTAGTAGTCCGCTCACGCCACCAATGTCAATGAAAGCACCGTAAGGTTTGATACCGCGAACAGTACCAATAACTACTTCGCCCACTTCCAAACGGTTCATCTTCCGCTCAACCAGCGCTCGACGATGGGAGAGAACTAAGCGGTTACGCTCTTCATCTACTTCTAGGAATTTCAAAGGCAGTTCTTCGCCTACCAAATCTTCCTTGGGTTTGCGAGTGCTAATATGAGAACCGGGGATAAAGCCGCGCAGTCCTTCAATTCGCACTAATGCACCACCACGGTTGGTTGCGAAAACGCCAGAACGGACAGTAGCATCTTCTGCTTGTAGCTGTCTTACTCGCTCCCAAGCCCGCATATACTCAATCCGACGAATTGAAAGGGTGAGCTGACCATCTTCATTTTCATCGGTAAGGATGAAAAATTCCCGTGTTTCGTTTGATTGTAAGACTTCTTCCGGGGCATCAACCCGGTTAATAGACATTTCTTGTATGGGTATATATGCTGCGGTTTTCGCACCTATGTCAATCAGAGCGCCGCGCGGCTCTATACTGAAAACTGTACCCGGTACGACATCACCAGGGCTGAAGTGATAGTCGTATTTATCAAGTAGAGCAGCGAAATCTTCGTGGGTAAATCCAATTTCTGTAGCGGTTAAGTTCTGATTGACCATGCTAATGTGTTCCTGGGTCTAGTCTCCGTAAAGGTTTTGTCATAAATTCAGTTTATATGTAAGTAGTGGGATGACTGTTCCCACTTACATTGCTGTCTTATCCTAGCTTAGAATAGCTAGTCTTAACACATATCAACTTCCAGACATAAAATTATATCATATATGGCGGTGAATAGGGAATAGGTTACAGGTGCTACGCCACGGGGACAGGTGACAGGTGACAGGGGACAGGGGACAGGTGACAGGGAATAGGGAATAGGGGATATCTGATTTTTAATACCGAAACTAAAATATCCGTTGTTACTAATGATAGTAACAACGGATATTTTTAGTATATATTCCCTAGTAAATTGGGAATAACTAACTACTTATCTTTTTTCTCAAAGCGAGGGGGTTCGCGGAAGGCGATTGAAAAAAAGAGTACACCTATTGCTAGGGCTAAAATCAAGATGTAAGCAACACTTTCCATATTTTTCAGATCCTGCCTGTTGAGCCAGTAATTTTAGTTTAACAAACCACAGAAAAAGCATGAAGTAGAAAAATCTACTTCACACCTCATCCAAGTTTTAAGCTTCCTTTCTCCGGCGAGTTGTCTTGTCACCCAGCTTCTGGAAAAGACCCCATTCAACTTGTTCTTCTTCAATTTCCACACCGGCAAATACATCACGGTAGATTGTCCGTGAACCGTGCCACAGGTGACCAAAGAAGAATAATAGAGCAAATACAGCATGACCAAAGGTAAACCAACCTCTGGGAGATGTGCGGAATACACCGTCAGAATTCAAGGTTTCTTTGTCAAATTCAAAGATTTCTCCACCTTGAGCTTTCCGGGCAAACTTCTTAACATCAGCAGGATCTGTAAAGGTTTGACCATTCAGGTTCCCACCGTAGAAGCTGACTTTTACGCCAGTTTGTTCAAAGCTGTATCTAGATTCTGCGCGACGGAAGGGGATGTCAGCCCGGATAACGCCATCTTTATCAGTCAAAATGACTGGGAAGGTTTCAAAGAAGTTAGGTAGACGACGAACTGTTAATTCCCGTCCTTCGGCATCTGTGAACACAGCGTGACCTTGCCAAGATTCAGCAATACCGTCACCTTTAACCATTGCTCCTGTACGGAATAGACCACCTTTGGCGGGGCTATTACCAACATAATCGTAGAAAGCTAGTTTTTCAGGAATTTGCGACCAAGCTTCGCTTAAGGAAGCACCTTCGGCAACGCTGGTTTGTACACGACGTTGAATTTCTTGGCGGAAGTAGTCTTGATCCCACTGATAGCGAGTAGGTCCAAATAGTTCGATGGGGGTAGCAGCGTTACCGTACCACATAGTTCCAGCTACTACGAAAGCGGCGAAGAATACAGCCGCGATACTGCTGGAAAGTACGGTTTCAATATTACCCATCCGTAGGGCTTTGTAGAGCCTTTCGGGAGGTCTAACGGTGAGGTGGAATAAACCTGCAATAATACCGACGATACCAGCCGCAATGTGGTGAGCGACTATGCCACCTGGATTATAGGGGTTAAATCCAGCCGGACCCCATTCTGGGGCTACTGGCTGAATACTGCCCGTCAGTCCATAGGCATCAGATACCCACATTCCTGGACCAAATAGTCCAGTTTGGTGGAACGCACCAAAACCAAAACAAAGTAAACCGGATAAGAACAGGTGAATACCAAACATTTTTGGCAAGTCTAGTGCAGGTTCACCGGTGCGAGGATCTCTAAAGAGTTCCAAATCCCAGAAAACCCAGTGCCAAACGGCAGCCAAGAATAATAAACCAGAGAGAACGATGTGAGCGGCAGCAACGCCTTCAAATGACCAGAAACCGGGGTCTACTGCTGTGCCACCAGTTACACTCCAACCGCCCCAAGATTCGGTTACGCCTAAACGTGCCATGAAGGGAAGTACGAACATCCCTTGTCGCCACATGGGGTTGAGAACTGGATCACTGGGGTTATAAATGGCTAGTTCGTACAGTGCCATTGAACCTGCCCAACCAGCTACTAAAGCTGTGTGCATTAAGTGTACAGAAATTAGCCGACCTGGATCATTCAGTACGACTGTATGTACTCGGTACCAAGGTAGTCCCATTGACTACAAGCCTCCTGGATAGTTATGTTTACAAAGCAATTTTCTTACGGAGGTTCTGAGGGACGGAAACCGCCAATCAGAGGAATCTCTGAGTTTTTTTATTGCTGATTTTGAGTTTGGCAATATTGACGCACTACCACAGTTTGAGTTCTTTTGTCAAGAACTGGCTGTTTGAGTGTTTGGGTGATTGCTAAACAAAAATGAGAATATTTTAAAAAGTGTAACTATTGATGGAACGCTTTGCAAGGGTTTCCATTGCTGGAGTTACGTAGCTTGTGGCTTAAATATCGCTATTAGTCCCCCAAAATGCTGGTTATAACTTGATCTATTGGGAAATCAGATGTGAAAATAATTTTGCCTGACTACTTATATAGTACAATAGTATGTGTTTGAAGTAAATCAATAAATTATGATTTCACAAGAATTAGATAAAGTTCAAAGGGCAATCATTACCATCCACAGAGACCCATTTGATGAAAGCCCTTCACCAATGAAGCTGCAAAAATTGTGTTATTATGCACAAGGTTATGCTTTAGCTGAAGAAAAAGAGTTATTTCCCGAAGATTTTCAGGCATGGCAACATGGTCCAGTGATATATGATCTGTACTACAGGTACAAAGAATACAAGTGGCATCCAATTGATGAGGATGTATCTGAACCAGATGAAACTGATTATGAATATTTATAAGATATCGTCAGTGCTTATGGACGCTACGATGGAAAAGATATTGTAACAGTCAAGTCTTTTTCTTCCGATGAATGCTTACGGCTGCAAGAAATAATAAAGGAACTACATAAAGAAAATACAGAATTGTATGAGGCACTTTGTAATAATACAGATTCTCATCAAATATAAAAACACTGATGATTTAGCAATTAATCTAGTGCGATCGCCTATCTTCTAAAGCAATTTGGAATATAACACCAATCACTATCTCTTAATTTTGTCAATAATTATTGATTTAACTTTACGTTAATTAACTTAATCTGCAATATATCCCATCTAAAACACCTAAACAAGCTGATCGCTATAATAAAACCAGTATCACTGAGGAAAAATCAACAATGTCCTAGGACTTACGCACTGTACAAATTCACGATGATGTGCATGAACGAAAATTCGTCGTTTCAAATTCGCCATGATCCAGAAAATGTGATTATTTCCATTAAACGGTTAATGGGTAGGGGTTTTGGGGACGTAGCAGTGCAAAAACAACAGTTTAAACTGGCTCATAAAATTCCCCCACCCAGTCAAAGAACAGATAATAGCATTGCTGTGTGGTTAGGTGGTGATGATATTTATTCTCGCTTAATCAAGTTTGTGAAGGAACAATTTGGCCAACAAGAAAGAATTAGTGATATTGATAGCTTAATGCATTATCACGGGACTTACACGATGAACACCAAAACTAAAATTGACTGTCCGGTTTGTGGATATAAAGAAATTGAGGGCAACCGTTGTCCCAATTGTGACACTGACGTTTCTCTCATCCGTTCCTTGGCAGAATTACCCCAGCGTCCGAAATCTTGGACAAAAACTATTGCTATTTTCATGCTGGTAATAGGCATTACCATCGGTGCAGCAGGTAGTTTTTTTGCCCTACAAACGGCTATATATACCGCAACAGTTCCTAAACCTACAGTTCCTAACGTTACTAATACTAATCTCACTCCCCCTGTAATTACTCCTGTCATTCCTAAACCAGCGCCACCACTAGCCACTTATACCGTAAAATCAGGAGATACTCTTAGCAGTATTGCGGGAAAATTTTGTAGTACATCTACCGATTGGCAACTAATCGTTGCCGTTAATCCTGAATTACAAAAACGGGAAAATCAATTAGATATAGATCAGGTGTTGAAAATTCCTAGTAGCTGTGAAAGGAAAAACCCATGAAGATAGTTGACGGCTTTAAAAAGGATTATTGCTGATTATTTGCGTCCGCTATTGCCAACTATCAAGCGATTCAAGGTAACTGTTCACAGGATGAATTCGGCTACAAGAAAAAATAAGTAGAAAGACATGGTAGAGTAGGAGGCATGGAAAAAATCAGCCTCATCTGCCACATCTATAAAACAGAAATACCGGAAACGGATTGGGAACAGACTCCAACCAGTGTCAAAGGACGGATGGAGGAGATGGAGCAGTGGATACAAGAATTAGAAGAAAAACTAAATAGAACATCAAAAAATTCATCATCACCACCATCAGCAGACCCACTCAACACCCAAAAGAAACCAGTCAAGCAAAAGAGTGGGAAAAAAAGAGGAGGACAACCAGGACACAAGGGATTTACAAAGTTTCTGTATCCAGAATCTGAGTGTGAAGAGGTAATAAATCATAAGCCAGAGTCCTGTAGTAGCTGTGGAGGGCAGTTAGAAGGAGAAGATTCTAACCCATACAGACATCAGCAAGTAGAAATACCACCAATCAAACCCATCGTTATAGAACATCGGTTACATCAACTCGAATGCGGAGAATGTGGTAAAAGTACGAGAGCAAAATTACCAGAAGACGTAGATGCTCATCACTATGGAACAAGAGTAGTAGCTATGGTAGCAGTGTTGAGTGGACTGTATCGCCATAGTCAGAGAACGGTGAAAATAGCAATGGCGGAAATATTTGACATCAGACTCAGTTCATTGATCAATCAATAAACTGAGAATGGAAGCGAGTAACGCGGTAGAAAAGGCAGTAGAAGAAGCAAAAACCTACATCCAGAATGCGGCGGTAGTGGGTGCAGATGAAACCAGATTTAGTCAAAAAAACACGGATGGATGCAACGGTAAAAATAGTCAAGCCTGGTTATGGACAGCCATTACACCATTAGTAACCTTCTTCCAGATTACACTAACTCGGTGTACAGATGCCGCCAAGAATTTATTGGGGGAAAGCTTTGAGGGAATTTTCACCTCAGATCGTTATGCTTCATACAACTGGGTAGATACAGAGCGAAGACAACTATGTTGGGCGCACTTGAAACGGGATTTTATCAAAATATCCGAGCGTCATGGAGTATCCCAAGAAATTGGTACAGCACTTTTAGAAGAACAAGAAAAATTATTTGACCTTTGGTATCAAGTTAGAGATGGAACTTTAACCCGGTGCGGGTTTCAATCAGCAGTCGAACCAATTCGCAACTCTCTCAAGTCTACTTTACTGGAGGCTGCTAATTATGAAATTGGTAGTAAAGAGAACACACCACTGGCAAAAACTGTGAGGACTTGTCGCCAACTTTTAAAGATTGAACCTGCTTTGTGGTTGTTTGTCCAAGTTGAAGATGTTGAACCCACAAATAATGCGGCTGAACGTGCTATCCGTCCGGCGGTTATCTGGTGAGCCAGCGCTGTAGGCGGGTTTCCCTCCGTAGGCGACTGGCGAACCCGAAGGGAGACGGACTAGTTTTGGTTCTCAATCCCAAGCTGGTAGTATCTTTGTGTCCAGAATGTTAACTGTTGTTACTACTCTTCGTTCTCAACATCGGAATGTTTTGGAGTTCATGACTTCAGCTATCAGTGCCAAGCGTGAGGGTCAACCTTCTCCATCTTTACTCCCACAAATTTCTGCCCCTAAATAAGTCATAAATACGACTATGTTTTGCGTAGTTATTCATTTGTACTCCAGATGGATTAATCTGTGATTTTCATAGCTGTAACTACTTCACACATTCGATTTCACGGTATTTGAGTCATCAATTACCCCTGTGAACACTTACAAGTGGAAGAATCTTTTTTTAACATCAACATCGGTTTTTGGAACAATGATTTTGATGACGCTCGTTTTGAAACTGTCGTGCGTAAACTGCGTTGGCAAGATACCATTAGCGAAATTTCTGAAAACCTATTCCAACAATGGCAACAACAAGGAAAAGCTATACAAACAGACTTGGATAGAGCCGAATTTAGTCGCCGCAGTCGGGAAACTTTCACTCACTACATGGAAGTTTTACACTCTATTCATGTGGGAATGGTGAGAGATGAATATTTCTTAATTTATGCACCCCAAAGGCAATTACCCCTTTTGCCTACATTATTGCCCGATTTATTTGATGAAGCTAATCTTGATGATGATGAACGTATAGCTTTAACAAAAGCTGTAATTGACTACTGTAATGCCTTATTTGAGGGTTTAGAGCAAACTGAACCCGCCGTTATGGTGGAATTGCGTTTAGGTTGGGCAAAAATTTTACAGTCTGTTCCCTCACGTTATGGTTTGGCTAATCAAGTACAAGCAATTATGCAAACCTGGTTAAAACAACGAGGTATTAATAATAGTGTTGATCCAATTATTGACATTGGTAAAATGCTTGTACCTGAAGATAGTAATTTTGTCCAATCTTTCAATGCTTGTTTACAACTTTTAGGAATAACCAACTATCTTAATATTGCTAAATCATGTTTTAAGCGTGGCATGGAACATTTACAAGTCCAACGTTATGATCTAGCCAAGATTGATTTTAATCGGACTATTTCTTTAAATCCTCAAGCAGATGTTTACTATCAAAGAGCTATGGCTTGTGATGGATTGAAAGAATATAATAGTGCTATTTCTGATTTGGATAAGGCTATTTCTCTGCAACCTCAAAGGGCTGAATTTTACGATTTACGGGGTGATAGTTACCTAAAATTAAATAACTATGAAATTGCCCTGGCTAATTATAATCAAGGGGTAAGTTTAGGAAGTTCTCCTAATAAACGGGATATTTTACAAAAGGAATGGAATGATACCCGTCGTCAAGAGGAGGAAGCGCGTAAACTTCATGAAGCTGAAAATGCTCGTAAATGTGCTGAGGAAGAAGAACGTCGTCGTGCGTTAATTTTACCTTTACCAAATAATCAAACTTTACAACTAGTTTGGATTGATGTTGGCGTATTAATAATGGAAGGTGTATACACCGTACATCTTTCTGAGTTTCGCATGGGTAAATATCCTGTTACTCAGGCGCAATATCAAGCAGTTATGGGTACAAACCCCTCCCATTTCTCAGGTATTGGTAAGGAAAATCACCCGGTTGAGCGCGTTAATTGGCATCAGGCAACGGAATTTTGTCAAAAACTCACTGAATACCTTAATAAACAGGGAATTAACATCAAAATTACCCTCCCTAGTGAAACCCAATGGGAATATGCTTGTCGTGCTGGTACAACTACAAAATTCTGGTTTGGAGACAATAGCAACCAGGTAACAAACCATGCTTGGTCTGATGAAAATTCAGGTAATCAAACCCATTCTGTGAAAGAAAAAGAGGGTACTCATACTAATCCTTGGGGTTTAGTGGATATGCACGGTAATGTGTGGGAATGGTGCGCTGATTCCTGGACAGATAATATTGCTGAATTACCTAAAAATGGCAACCCGTATGTTAATACGTCTCAATTCAACAAGTCTCTGCGTGGATGTAGCTGGAACAACAATCGTGCTTATTGCCTTGCTGGCTATCGCAACTTCAGTAACGCGGGCATCGTCTACAACTTCAACGGTTTTCGTGTAGTATGTGTGTAGGGGTAGGACTTCCATGATGTAAGGATTTACATGATTTGATTTTTTGCTAAAACCCTATAATGGCTGAAAAAGAAAATCTCTTCCTTTTCTTATTTGCGTCTTTGCTCGAAATAATTGTCAGAATTAGGATAATCAGTATTAAAGGATTAACAGGATGTTGTGTGAAGTTTGATTTTTTGGGATGTAAGGATTTTTGGATATTACCTGAATTATGATGTAGGAAAGATATGATAGTTCATCAAATAAAAATCCTGTAAATCCTCAAATCCTGTAAATCCTGATTCAGACAATTAAAAGTTATGAACTTTAAGAATGTATTTATTATATTTTGAGTTTATGTTATTATACATAAGATTTTAAATTTATACCCATAACTAAAAAAGCCAATGCGTAAACAAACCATTCAATATACATCACCATTAGATGCTTTAGTTGCGGTTGCAAAACGGTTGAGTATCTATGAAAACAAACAAAAAATGGATTCTGAAGAATTTTTTTACCAATATAATCAAGGTATATTATCAGATGATGCCCTATTTATAGAATGGGCAAATGATTACCGTCACTACCTTGCTTTACGTCAGGAACTAGAGCAAAGATTTAACTATGCTGCTTAATATTCTATCTGATTACCTCAATCAAGTTGAGCAGGCAGTTCTTATGTACAGTAATGTTTATGTCGAACGTTACGAAGAGGAAATTTTGACTCCCAATCGAGCTAATATTAGAATTCGATTGCGTTTCCATCAAACACATTTGCTAGAAATAAATGAAGCTATCGTAATCGCAGACCATCAATTACAATTTCTCGATTACCGTTACCATTTTCAAAACGAACATAATCACCTGATTTTTCGTTATGATAGTACCCCTCACTTTCCTAATCTGCCTAACTTTCCCTATCATAAACATTTACCAGATGATGTCATTGCTGCTGATAAACCGGAAATCTCTCAAGTTCTGAAAGAAGCAAATGGACTAAGCTGTTGTGCATTTAGTTTGTATAATTCTAGCGGGCAAGATGCCCGCACTACAAAGTTCAAGTAAATTATGGTTATCAAATTTAGCTGCGTAACAGCTTATTAATTTAATATCAATAATAAAATAGTGTTAATTGATATAACGGTATAAACTTACATAAAACAAATCATAGCCCACTCCTCCCTTGCTAGTAGGGGGTTGGGGTTTTTATATCTCACAAATCGGGATGACAGGATTCGAACCTGCGGCATCCTGCTCCCAAAGCAGGCGCGCTACCAAGCTGCGCTACATCCCGTAAAGTCATAGAAACCGAACTCCACATAAATCAAATCATGTATTGTTGGCTCATCTCGACTATCATATCACAAAAAAGAATAAATGCAAACCCAATAATCCAGAAAAAATAAGATTGAGGGAAATATCCTCAATTCCCTAATCCCCAAACCCCAGCCACCTTGATCACTGAGGATACCAAAACATTCCTTTAATACCTTCAGGATCTGACATAAAGCCCATCGTCTTATAGAAATCTACAACATGAGGGTCGGCAAAAAGAGTGACATTACTAATTTCTTCACTCCTGAGTTTTTTGAGGACATATTTCATTAATGCCTTACCTAGACCTCTACTTTGAAAATCAGGATGAACGACTACATCCCAAATAGTGGCATTAAAAGCATGATCTGAGGTAGCACGGGCAAAACCAATCAAACGCTTTTTGTTTCCTCGCACTTGCCACATAGAGGCCACGAGAAAACTATGCTCAATAGCTTTTTTTACTTTTCTCAGAGGGCGACGTGACCAGCCAACTGCATCACAGAGTTCTTCGAGTTCATAAAGGTCAATATCTCTTTCCGTACTGAAAATGATTTGATCCTTACCTACACTAGAATTACCATCAACTTCCGCTGTATGCTCATTAACAGCAGTGTTTTTATTTGTCGCTAAAGATTCAGGAGTGCTAAACCAAGTTTTCCAAAAACCCATGCCAATGCAGTTCGGGTAGTATGACTAAAATTGGTTTCCACTTTTAAAAAGTGTTGATTCACATTTAACATCACTATGATTATTGCTGGCTAATTCAATAGAAACATTCTACGCGGTTTAGCGATTTGCAATACTCACAGCTAGTTATCAAGTGTTTCTTCCCAATCACTCTCAACTTTAGCATTTTGTTTTGACACTACTCCATAAAACTCAACCAAAGGCAAAAATTTTCCGGAATTGCAGTATCTTTCCGATTTTCGCGACTACTTTCAGTCACGTTGCTGTCATGACCAGATAAAACTCAGATCATTCTATACTAATCAATATCAACTGCAAGAACACAATGAGAACAAGTAATTTAGGCGTTGCTGAATTAAAGCATGAAAATCAAAAATTCCATTTCTCAAAGTCTTACTCTTTGCGCCTCTGCGCCTCTGCGTGATATAAATTCATACTTTCATTTACCAAGCCCGTAATTTAACTGATACACTGTAGACTTTGAAAGATGACATTATTTCGGATACGGCAGAATTCAGCAGTCACCGAGTAAAACTGTCCTGCTGTTTGGCTTTGAATTTAGATCCTGTACCTCATTAATTTGCAATATGCTGCTGTATCTAATTAAATTTGGGGATACGTGAGAGGCACAAGGTAACAGGTAAAAGTTCTTAATCTGCTCCCTGCTTCCTGCCCCTGCCCCCTGCGCCCCTGCTCTTTACCTCAGTTTGTACAAAACAAGCAAGTCCTACCCCAAAAATGGCTTCTGGTTTAAAATCTTCAACTCTAGAACTCCTGAAACGCTTTAATCGCGCGTTTCCCCAATTCTATGAGCAATTTGTTAGCAGCGAGATTCAACTTCAAAATTTACGCCTAGCATACCGTCTTTACAAAACTAAACGGGCTGTTATTGAGATGAAGCCAGAAGGGAGCAAAAGCGCCCTTCATTTTGCCTACCGCAATCAATCTTTCCTCTTGAGCGATATTTTTGGTGTTCTAGCAGCTTATGGTTTAACTATTCATGGTCTGAGTTTATACGGTCAAATTCGACCACCAATGCTGGTTTTTATTAAATTACTGGTATCTCGTGGCAATAAAGCACTGACTGAAAAAACCGCTGAAAATGTTTGTCGTGCTATTCGTGAGGCGTTAGCAGGCAGATTTGAGGTAGAAGAAATGCTGGCTGTGGAATTTAATCTTGATGCTGGCTTGGAACAGGTACAAACGGATTTCTATGTTGATCCTGTTTTTCATCTTCCTGCTTTAGTAATTGAGGCTGATAATCAACCCGGATTATTCTATAAAGTGATGTATGCTATCTGGCAAGAAGACCTGCTGGTGGTTAACGCCAATTTGCTGGTTTGGCGCGGACGGACTCGACTAATTCTTTATTTGTTAGGTCCGAATGAAAGTCTCATTCCTGAATATTTAGGTTACAGAATCGCGGAAGGAGTGAAACATAGATTACTTAGTCAATAGACTTAGCTGAGTAGGTTGGCGTTAAAAATTGTCCTTGTGACCAAACAAGATGTCTTGGGTAATTGTACTTTTATTTACACATTTTGTTGATTTAACGTCTATCTAGCTTAATTCAAAATTTGAGTTTTTGAATTTTTGGTTCTCTGTTCGTGTTGAGTTGTATTGAGTCGCACCCACTCTTGAGGGTACGATATTTAATTATGGCAACAATAGAAATCTTAGGCGTTCTACATACTTATGAGCTAACGGCTCCCACATCATGTCCCCATACTTTAGTATTTATCCACGGTTGGCTAAATAGTAGCGTATATTGGCAACCTGTAATTTCTCGTTTATCGGTAGATTTACAGTGTTTATCTTATGATTTACGAGGTTTTGGTGAATCACAGTCTCAGGTGACATCAGAGATAGAACTCACTGCCACAGACTCTAGTATGGATAGTTTGTCTCTGGATTCTATCTACTCTCCATCTGCTTATGCTCAGGATTTGGCTGTGCTTCTTCAACACTTGAATATTTCTAGTGCTTGGTTGGTTGGTCATTCCTTGGGTGGTACTATTGCTCTATGGACGGCGGCTCAACTACCTGATTGTGTTCAAGGTGTGATTTGTATTAATGCTGGTGGTGGGATTTATCTGAAGGAAGCTTTTGAGCAATTTCGCGCCGCTGGACAAAAATTTTTACAAGTCCGTCCCCGTTGGCTTTCACAAATGCCTTTGATTGATTTGTTGTTTACTAAAGCAAGCGTGTTGCGTCCTCTAGACCGATATTGGGCGCGTCAACGACTAATTGATTTTATTATTGCTGACCCTGAAGCTGCTTTGGGAACTCTTCTCGATTCCACTACGGAAGCAGAAATTAACTGTCTACCCCAATTAGTATCCAAATTAAAACAGCCAGTCTATTTTTTAGCTGGTGCTGACGATAAGGTGATGGAACCTAAGTATGTCCGCCATTTAGCAAGTTTTCATTGGCTTTTTCAATACGTGGGCGATAATGTGATTGAAATTCCCGATTGTGGTCATCTGGCTATGTTAGAGCAACCAGAAGCGGTGGCTGAACATATTCGGTCATTCATTGGTCATTAGTCATTGGTCATTGGTCATTTGTCATTTGTCATTCTCCTGAACTCCTGAACTAAGTTTCGTATAATTGCATGACTTGGTTCAGTGAGAGCCGGGAATGCACTCCTAATCTGAGGGGTGATTTCCTGCCAAGCGATAGATGTTCGGCTGCGGCACAGCCAATCATGGCGGCGTTGTCGGTACAAAATTTTAAGGGGGGGAATAAAACCCGGATGTTATGTTTGCTGGCTGCTACTTGTAAATGCTTTCTTAGTCCACTATTAGCAGCTACACCACCACCTACGGTAATGGTATCTAGTCCATAGTTACGAGCGCAGGCGATCGCTCTTTTGGTCAGCGATCGCGCTATAGTATCCTGGAAACTAGCCACCACATCGGCAATTGGTACTTCTTTACCCTCTTTCTCTAACTGCTGCACTAAACGTAATACTGCTGTCTTCAATCCGCTAAAACTACAATCATAAGGATGATAACCCCCACCAGGTAAAGAAATTTTTCCTTCCGGTAATGTAAAAGCTTGGGGATTGCCAGTTTGTGCCAGTTTATCAATTATTGGTCCACCGGGATAACCCAGTTTTAACAACCGCGCCACCTTATCAAAAGCCTCACCCGCCGCATCATCACGGGTTTCTCCCAAGGTTTCGTACATACCATAATCTTTCACATAAATCAAGCTTGTATGACCTCCAGAAACAAGTAAGCTAAGAAAAGGAGGATTTAAACTTGGTTCACTCAAGTAAGTCGCATAAATATGACCTTCCAGGTGATGCACTCCCAAAAAAGGCAAATCATGGACAATTGCCAGAGTTTTGGCCGCCGTTAATCCTACCAACAGCGCTCCTACCAGTCCAGGCGCACAGGTGGCAGCTATTCCATCAATCTGACTCCAATCTAGATTACTAGATTCTAAAGCCTGCTCTATTTGATAATTCAGCGTTTCTAAATGCTGACGTGAAGCCACCTCTGGCACTACCCCACCATATTGTTGATGAACAGAAATTTGTGAAGCCACAATACTGCTACACACTTCACGATTCTTAACAATTGCCACAGCAGTTTCATCACAACTGGTTTCAATAGCCAAAACTGTTGTCATAGTAGATTAATAGGGAATAGGGGAACAGGGAACAGGCAAAAGGCAAAAGGCAAAAGGCAAAAGGCAAAAGGCAAGAGAATATATACATTCTCTCATATCTCCCCTACTCCCTGCCTCCTACTCCCTGCCCCCTGCCCTTTTCCCTATCTTTTGATTGAGAAGCTTTAACTTTTATTGACTTCAACTTTACTCAGTCCCCAGCCAAGAGTATGATAACTTCCTAGTTATCTAAAATAAAGACTGTACAAGCCGCTTCGTTTTGTACAAGAAACTTCCCGTTTTGTAATAAAAGGAAACAACTCCATGAGACGATTGTTTGCTTTGCTTTTGGTGATGACTCTTTGGTTCAATTTTGCTCCTGAAGCTAAAGCGCTAGGCGCAAATCTTGTTCCTTGTAAAGACTCTCCCGCCTTTCAAGAGCTAGCACTAAACGCCCGCAACACCACCCCTGACCCCGAATCAGGTAAAAAGCGGTTTGAACGTTATTCTCAGGCACTCTGTGGACCTGAAGGTTATCCCCACCTGATTGTAGATGGCCGTCTTGATCATGCTGGTGATTTTTTAATCCCTAGTATTCTCTTCCTCTACATTGCTGGTTGGATTGGTTGGGTAGGCCGTGCTTATCTCCAAGCAATCCAAAAAGAATCAAATGCGGAGCAAAAAGAAATCCAAATTGATTTGGGTATTGCTCTACCTATCATCACCTCCGGTTTTGCTTGGCCAGCAGCAGCAATCAAAGAATTGCTCTCCGGCGAATTAACAGCGAAGGATTCAGAAATTACCGTTTCGCCACGTTAATTCATTTGTTTTCACTTATTCATTCTGGAGACTAAATTCATGGCTGAAAAAGGCGACGAAACCAACTACTTGCTGACATTCATCTCTACTGCCCCCGTTGCGGCTACAATCTGGCTAACAAT
Source organism: Dolichospermum sp. LEGE 00240 (assembly GCF_015207875.1). GTDB lineage: Bacteria > Cyanobacteriota > Cyanobacteriia > Cyanobacteriales > Nostocaceae > Dolichospermum > Dolichospermum gracile. The sequence goes on along the minus strand of NZ_JADEVZ010000081.1, from coordinate 5,461 downwards.
CACAGCCGGTATTTTGATTGAATTTAACCGCTTCTTCCCCGACCTACTTTTCCACCCCCTATAGGTTGAAAACACGGTTAGGCAAAGCTAAGTAAATTAGCTTTCTCTTCTGGGTTGTTTAGCAATAAACAATCTTAAATAATGTATGAAACTCGTAATCTCACCTGTAATTTACGGGTTTCATGCCTTGAAAAATAACCACAGTGATTCAAGGAATCGAAAAATAGTTATGGCAATAGCAGCAGGACGTGATCCACAAAAAGGCGACCTAGAAACCCCCATCAATTCTGCTCCTTTGGTGAAGTGGTTTATTAGCAATTTACCAGCTTATCGCCCCGGTCTAAATCCTTTTAGACGTGGTTTAGAAGTTGGTATGGCTCATGGTTATTTGTTATTTGGACCTTTTGATAAATTAGGTCCCTTACGTAATGCCCCCAATGCTAACCTAGCTGGTTTACTGGGCAGCATTGGTTTGGTTGTAATCTTAACCGCTTGCCTATCTTTATACGCTAACAGCAATCCTGATAAAGCACTTGCTAGTGTTGCTGTACCCAATCCTCCTGTTGATGCTTTCAACTCTAAGGAAAGCTGGAATAATTTCGCCAGTGCTTTCTTAATTGGTGGTATCGGTGGCGCAGTAGTCGCATTCTTCTTAACAGGTAATTCTGGATTAATCCAAGGTTTATTGGGTTAATTTGATGATTGGTAATGGGTAGTAGCTAATAATTTGGGCTATTACCTATTGCCCATTCAGGGAACAGGGAACAGGGAACAGGGAACAGGGAACAGGGAACAGGGAACAGAGAGAATTTGTTTCCCAATGACCAATTACCAATGACCAATTACCCATTACCCATTACCCATTACCCATTACTCAAAAATCGCCTTCTCTATTTCCTTTACAGCTTGCTCAAAATCATCATTGATAATTTTTATATCAAATTCATTAGCAGCAGCAATTTCTTCTTCAGCACGTTGTAACCGACGATTTATAGCTTCCTCCGTATCTTGTCCGCGCCCGCGTATCCGCTTTTCTAATTCCGCAAATGAAGGTGGTAAAATGAAAATACTCAGAGCGCTAGGAAAAGTATGCCGAATTTGTCTTGCTCCTGCTAACTCAATTTCTAACACCACCAACTTACCAGCCTGAACGTGATTCAGCACAGCCTCACGGGGCGTACCATAACAGTTACCAGCAAATTCTGCCCATTCTAAAAATTCGCCTTGAGTAACTAACTGTTCAAACTGACTCCGACTAATAAAGTTATAGTTTTTACCATTGATTTCTCCCGGACGGGGAGAACGAGTCGTTGCAGATACTGAATAATGCAATTCTGGATAACGCCGGAGAATTTCATTCATTAATGTACCTTTGCCGACTCCACTCGGACCGGTTAAAACAATTAGTTTGCCCAGAGACGGACATTCTTTCGTATTTGCACCATTATGGGTAGGTAAAACTTGCATTATCCGTGAAAAGAGTGAATTAATAAATACAAATGATTCCTTAGTCTTGTTTTAGAGGGTGTTTGAAAAGTCTAACTTATTACTTGCAAGGGCGACTAGAAGTCGCGGAACCACACAGACGAAACCCACCTATTCCTTCGGAACGCTACGCGAACGTGGGTTCAAAAGCCTTGATTTTTCGTTAGTCCACGCAGGTGGACTTTGTTTGTGTAGTAGCGATTTCTAATCGCCGGAAACTTTTCAAACATCCTCTTAGCGACTAAAATGACTAATACCATTTTGAATTTAGGATTTGAGTTGGTTAAATACCTACGGTATCAGCTTTTGCGGTAGTATTTCTCATCCTCACTCTTCAAAATAGCATCAAGACTAAAGAATTTGTAGCACTGGTGACAGAAACCCAGTCTAATTCACATAGTACAGCCGATATGGTACAAATAGAATTGGGTTGATAATTATTCCCATGATTAATTATCTACAACATGATGATCACGAGAAATCACAAACCGATTGGCTACTGTTTCTGGCTGAATCGCCGAGAGAATAACATGACTAGAATCAGTAATAATCACTGCCCTAGTCCGTCTTCCATAGGTAGCATCAACTAATTGACCTCTATCCCTAGCATCGGTAATAATCCGTTTAATGGGCGCAGATTCTGGACTAACGATGGCAACGACTCTGTTGGCGGAGACGATATTACCAAAACCGATATTGATTAATTGAATTTCCATAAAAAAAATTTCAGCTAAACGAAAAATGAAAAGCTCGTAGTAAACTTATTTCCATGTTATCGCTAAAGAATGGGAGTTACAACGATTTAAACCACGTTAGCCTGAGTTTTTTCATAATTAATGCTTTTTTTAGCTATATTATCCACAAAATCTCCTAAAAATATTCCTTACGATATATGCAAAATTAGATCCATACAAGCTAGTAGCGCAGGAAAAAGTCAAAACGAATACACCTGAGTTCGGTGTTAGGAGTTCGGAGTTTCTCCTTCGGAGACGCTACGCGAACGGATTTATGATTTTTTTAACGAGATCATAAGGGTTTGAGACTCATACTTGGAGCGAGTTTTCCAAAAATTATCTTATGTCGAACTCAGGTGAATACAGTATAGATTTTTGGCGTTGCTGATTAAGGGTGCGAATTTTAGTCTCACGCAAAGGCGCAAAGATGCAGAGGTAAGATTTTTAAGGGTTCAATTTAGGAATTTCATACCTCAATTCAGCAACGCCAGATTTTTTAACGATTCAGACTGGTTCAACGCAGAGAAGAATGGCTTACTCCCCTCTGCAGCTTCTATTGAGATGGGCATTGATTAATGCCCCAAATTATTAAGAACCGCGATTTTTATCAACTTTCTTCAATGCTTGCCATCTTTGTTGTAACTGCTGCCAGTTGGCAGTATGTCCACCATAACGCCAACTCACATAAGCTTGACAGATTTCATCTATCACTTCAGCTATTTCTGGAGAATAGTATTGGTATGATACCTGGCCATATTCTAGAGGTGTTTGACTAGGATGCTTGCTTAAACCTTTCTGAGAATTCCATTGTAGCATTTGTTGGTAAAGTCTTTCCATTGGCGGTAATTTCTTTAACCACTGGATATTCAGCCACTTACGCCATTGTCCCCAAACCAGCCAACCAAAGAAAGCCGCAATTGTGCCGATAATTAAACCAGTTAAGATTCCTAACCAACCTTTAGTAAATAAAGCTAAAAACCAAGCTATTCCCAGGAATAACCAGCTAAATATCGTCCCAAATACAGTATTTAAAATGGCTGTAATTGGTGAAGGTAGCCAACCAGCTACCCAATTCCAAAATTGACGCAGGACACTAAAAGTTTGAACTTCTTCTATGGAAGGGGGAATTAAAGGATGTCCAGGAATTGGATCAAAGGTGAACCAACCATACTTGGGGAAATAAACTTCTGTCATCGCATAGGCATCTGTATTGCGAACAACATACATCCCTGTAAACGGATTGAATTCTCCTGGGGCAAATCCCGCTACTAACCGGGCTGGGATACCTACAGAACGTAGCATAATCGTTAATGCAGTGGAAAAATGGTCGGGATAACCACCTTTATTTTTGAATAAAAAGCTTTCTACTAAATCATCCTTTTCATCCAAATAAGGCAGATCTAAGGGATTTGTGGGTAGGGTATAATTTTGTTTAACATACTGGGTTAAATAAAGAGCTTTTTCGTAAGCTGAATCTAGGCTTTTAGTCCCTGGAGAACGGGAAACTCGCTGTTGATCATAACTAGCCAGTGCTTCTTCAGTGCGTTTTTGGACTCTATCAGCAATTTTTGGCGGGATTTGCAGATAATACTGTTTAATATTGGTTGGGTATTTGGTGGAGGCTTTACCCAATAAAGAGCGATCGCGGTAAGGAACATCCGAAACCACCGTATATGTTAGCCCTTCTGACAACTGCACTGGCGCACGTAAACCATCTTCTTGATCAATTGCTATGGCTGGAGTGGGAAAATACAAATCTTTGGGATAGGACATCACTGGAATTAGGTTGGGTAATTCCGACACCAAATTGTAAGTTTGTACCACCTCTTTTGTCAGAGTCGTGAACAGTGGAGAATCAATCGAAATGCGCCCAGTCCAAGGTGATTGTCTAAGTGTAGTAACTTGATCATTACGGGAAATCTTCCAACCTTTACCTGTGTAATTGTCAAAAGCTAGGACGCGCCAAAAACCTTCAGCTTGCGATCGCACCCGCATCACCACCTTGGGTTTCATCTCCCCCCGCAGGTTTTGGTTCATCTCGCTATTGAAACCGTAATAAAAATTATTATCTAATTTTCCCGCTTCACCAGGCTTTCCTGAGCCTCTACCACTATCATTACCATTACCTTGACCATTACCCCTACCTTCACGGACATAACCGGGGTTAATAATACTCCGCCCTGTAAAATTGTCTGGGACTTTCAGCGGCGCACTGACAGGAAAAGACCGCAGTTGATAACCAGGAAACCGAGGCAAAATAGCGAAAATCCCCAGTCCCAAAGCCACAATCACCAAAAAATTTAAAATTAGAACCTGAAAGTTGAAATTAGGATTATTCTTTTTGGCAGATTTTTCCGAAGTTGATGGCTTGAACCCTAGACGAGAACGGTAATCTAGCACTAAAGTGGGAAGAGCGATCGCCAAAAACAACAGCAACACAGGCGCAAAAGCCATAGTTTGGCTCAAAGTCGCCGCCACACCCACCAAAATCAACCCAATCACAATCGAATAGCCCAAATCCTTCCGCCGAGGCGTATCAAAGCTATGTAATACTTGCAATTGAATCAATAACTCCGCCAAACTCAGCCGAGTATCATTCCAATTACCAATAAACCGCCCAAAAAAAGCCCCCAAAGCCAACAACATTCCAATCGCAATACAAAACTGGATCGGAATATTAGAATCACGACGACGATAATAACTCCACCACGTTCCCACCACAGTCAGTGGAACAGTCCACAGACTAAATTGAGTCTCACCAGCAATATCCGTAGCCACAATCCCCAAAATTACCAGTGCCATCACTAGCACTCGTAAAGGAATCGAATCTTCCACTTCTTTGACTGGCGATTTTCCTCTAGTTGGTTGCCACTGATTACCTAACGGTAAACGCCAAAACCGATTAATCCTAGATAAATTAAACATTTTCAAATAAGCAAAGCTATGATGTAGACGCTGCGGATACCATACTAGGCAGAAAAAAACTATCATCTCGTTTTCAACTTCCCCCCTATCCTAGCTTCAGACTCCCTGAGAGTACAAGTATCCCGCTCATAGCTAAGGTAATTAGATACGCCCTTAATATTGAATTGATCTTGTTGATTGCAAAGAGAACTACAGCAGTTTGAGATCAAACGCGGTACAAAGATGGTAAACTTTAAAGATGTAAAAAAAAGAAAATAATTGAGATATATGGCAGCAGCATATTCGACTGATATAAGACAAAAAATATTAAGTGCTTG